>CAZHBN010000102.1:0-7527 GCA_964530405.1 uncultured Ectothiorhodospiraceae bacterium | reverse complement strand
GCCGAATTCGCCCGGCAACGTCTCGGCGGCGCCAATCCCAACGTCATCGCGCGCTACACCGGCAGCCACGACGACCTGATGAAGCTCATCAACGACGCCGCCGGCGCCCAGGACAAGTCCGCCCTGGCGAACACCCTCGGCAACGCGCTGAACAACAAGCAACTCTTCGTCTGCGACTACCGCCCGGTGCTCGGCAACGTGATCGACAAGCAGTTCGTCCGCAAGGATCAGCACCTCGCCGCTCCGCTGGCGTTCTTCACCATCGAAAACAACGCCCTGATGCCCAAGGCCATCCAGATCGAAGCGCCGCAGAACGGTTACCTCTTCACCACCGCGGACGGCGACAACGCCTGGCTGCTGGCCAAGCTCTGGGTCGCCAACGCGGACGCACAGTGGTGGTTCAGCGGCTCGCACCTGTTCAACACCCACAGCATCGACATGATCTTCGGCATTGCGGCGCTGGAACGCATCCAGACGGGGGCACTCGCCGAAAGCCACCCCATGGTGGTGCTGATGTACCCCCACCTGAAGAAGGTCTTCGACATCAACACGGCGGTCTACAACGCCACCGCCTACGACTCCGACGGCGGCGCCCCGGGCATCTACCAGAAGGGGCAGTTCTGCGACCAGTTCCTGCCCACCGGACGCATCGGCATCTACCAGATCATCAACAATCTCTACCAGGGCTACCGCTTCGACGACCAGGCGTTCGACCAGACCATTCAGGCCCGGGGCATCGACGAGAACGTACTGCCGGTACACTTCCCCTACCGCGACGACGGTGGCCCGTGGTTTTCGGCGATCACCACGTTCGTGGGCGACATCGTCGATGCCAGCTATGACAGCGACGCCGCCGTGGAAAAGGACAGCGCCCTCAATGGCTGGCTGAACGCCGTGCAGCAGGCGTTCAACCACGACCGCAACGAACGGTTCACCTGGCAGCCGAAGAAGGCGCGGCTGAAGTCCGTGTTCGCCAACCTCATGTTCCTGTGCACGGCACAGCACACGGCAGTGAACGACACCATGTTCGACCAGTACGCATTCCTGCCCAACGGCCCCTTCGCCATGACCGCTCCGCCGCCGAAGGGGGGCGCTATCGGCGACGACGACCTGCTCGCTGCCCTGCCCGACCCGCAGGCCAAGACCAACGACAACTACGCGTGGCCGATCATGAACCAGATCGACTTCGTCATGAACGGCACCGCCCCCGTCTACGACGCCATGGCCGGCAACGGACCCCACGACGCCGGCGCCCTGCACCGCATCTACCCCTACGACACCGGCTCGGCGCAGTCCAAGGCCGTAGAGGCCTTCTACACGGCCCTGTGGGAAGGCAGTGATGGCAACTCGTCCCTGATGGAGACGATCGCCAACAACCAGGCCGATCGCGCGAAGAACTACCGTAACGACAACAGCGATGCCGAAACCGTGCCGAACAGCGTGCGCTACCCGTACCTGAGCGTGCCGTATGTGCTCGGCATCAATGCGCCGGTGATGAACAGCATCCAGATCTGACGGAGGGGAGACCATGCCGCGCAGCCACCTCATGGACAACGAGCACTTCCGCCGGGAGTTCCGCACCCCCGAGCGTGTGGTCGAACCGGAATCCGGCGCCGTGCGCGCTGCGGCCGGCGGCGACTACGCCGCCGTCGCCGACACCGGTACGGAGACCGTGTCGGCCTATCTCAACAAGCGCCTGCGCGAAATCGGCGTGGGCCACGTGATGGCCATCCCCGGGGACTACATCAGCGAATGGGTCGAATCCCTGGACGGCGAGTCGAGCGCGGGCCTCAAGCGCGTACATCCCAATAACGAGATGCTCGCCACCTATGCCGCCGACGGCTACGGCCGGGCGGTGGGCGACAGCGTCGGCTGCGTCGCGGTGACCTACGGTGTGGGGGCGTTGAATGCGGTCCAGGCCGTGGCCGGCGCGTATGTGGAAAACGTCCCGCTGGTCATCGTCAACGGCAGCCCGTCACCGGCGCAGTTCAACTCCCAGCGCGACCAGGGCGTGCTCTGGCATCACATGTTCGACGGCTCCTACACCGACCTGCGGGTTTTCCAGGAGGTCACCGCCCGTGCCGTACGCGTCGACAATCCAGCCTATGCGCCGGAGCTCATCGATGCGGCGCTGGCGACGTGTATCACCGAAAACCGCCCCGTCTACATCGAAATCGCCAACGGCATGGAAGGCTATCAATGCCAGGCGGTGTCCATGCGGCAGGGGCTGACGCCCACTCCCGTACCACAGAGCAAAGAGTCCCTCGACGAGGCGGTGAACGCCGTGATCGAGGTGCTGAAATCCTCCAAGCGCCTGGTGATCCTCGGCGGCATCGAGCTCTCGCGATACAGTCTGCAGGACAAGCTGGTCACCCTCGCCAAACGCCTGCAGGCGCCGTACGTCTCGAGCCTGCTCGGCAAGAGCGCGCTCAGCGAGTTCCGCAAGGACATCCGCTTCTCCGGCGTGTACAACGGCCGCAACTCCCAGGCCAACGTGCAAAAGCTGATGCGCGAGGCCGACGTGGTGTTGCAGCTCGGCGTACTGGAGACGGACTTCAACTTCAGCGGTGTCGCCACCGCGGACTTCGACCCCAATACCGCGCCGGGGCTGCCCATGGCCGGCCAGGTCGACGTGCGCCAGGGGGCGGTGAAGATCAACACCGCCGCCAACCCGGCACAAACCGGCGAGCTCTACTGGGGCGACGTTTCCCTGGACGCCTTCCTCGGGGCGCTAGCCGAGGCCATCGACCAGCAGCTCGGTGGCAAACCACCCGGCGCCCCTTATCCCGGTCTCGATTCGGGAACCCCCTGGGAGATCCCCGGCCCCGATGAGTATTCCGACAACGACCAGGTGACCTGGGACAGCTTCAAGTCCTACCTGCAACACCGCTACCTGTCACGGTTCCAGGAGAGCGACCAACCGGTACTACTGGCGGATACCGGTCTCACCTTCTACGCCCTGAACAATCTCAAGGTTCCCGAAGGGGGCTATATCGCCCAGCTCTCCTGGGGCGCCATCGGGTACACGGTGGGGGCCAACTACGGCGTCAAGCTTGCTCACGATGCGCTCAGCCAGGGCAGCGGCCGGCGTGTGATCAGCGTCTGTGGCGACGGCGCATTCGCCGAGAGCGTCAACGCCCTGGGCACCATCGCCCAGCTCGGCCTGGATTCCATCGTCTTCGTCATGGCCAATGGCGTGTTCGCTATCGAGCAGTTCCTCATCGATGCCGATGCCTACTGCGACAATGCCCCGCCACCGCAGTTCGCCGCGCTCACCGACGTGCCACAGACCTCGATCTGGGACTGGACCAAGCTCGCCGAAGGCTTCGGCGGCGTCGGCTACACGGTGACCACCAACGCCGAGCTCGCCGAAGTGCTGGGCCAGCTCGAGAAACCGCCAACCAATGCGGCAACGGGCAAACCCACGTTCACGCTGATAGCCGTGCACAACAAGCGCAAGGATCTGCCCTCCAACACCCGCTGGAAGATGCGTTGCGGCAAAGCCTGAGGATTCCGCACCACTGGCGGCACGCCGCCAGTGGTGCAGGCTCATCGGCTACGCAGCTCCCGGGTATCGCGCACCAGCGCGTCGGCGTGGCGGAATAGCCTCACCGCATCCCACGCCCCGCCGGCCGTGGCGTAGATCTCGGCGCTGCGGCGAATATCCCGGGCGCTCGTCCCGTAAACGCTGCGCAACGCCCGCTGACACTGGGTCTCGGACCGGAACCCCGCCTCCAGCGCCAGCACATTGATGCCGAGGTGGCGGCGGTCGTGGTCGAGCAACAGCTCCGTTGCCCGTTCCGCCCGGCGGCGTCTGAGGTAGGCGGACAAGCCCCCCTCGTCGCGGAACAGCCGGTAGAGCTGGGAGCGCGAAATGCGAAAACGCCGCTGCACCGTCGCGGCATCCACGTCGGGGTCACCAAGATGGCGTTCGAGGAACGTCTCGATCGTGCGCCTGACCCCTTGCTGCACATAGCCGCGGATATCCTCACGCTCACCCAGTGCCGGCTCGATCGCGGCGGCCACCAGCGCATGGGTGGCACGCTGCATCTCCGGCACATCCGCCGAGCCCAGATCCCCGACGCACTGGAAGTAGCGCATCAGGTGCGAGCGCAGCAGCCGCGTCTGCGGCCGTTTCCCCGACAGCTTCACGCCATGCAGATCGCGGCCCGGGAACATGCCCTGCAGAATGGATCGAGGCACGGAGAAGGTCAGTATCGCGCCACCGCCCGAGGTGGTGTGCTTGGGCCGGCCGAGATCGTCGATGATGATGTCTCCCGCCTCCACCACCGTCTCGCTCCCGTCACTATCGGTGGGAACGCGCCCGCGCATGTGCAGCATGATGTGGTAGAGATCGGGGGCATGGGCGGCGACCAGCCGCCGGTCGCGAATGGCCCGCTGGGCCTGGAATTCAGTGACGGCCAGAATATGCTCTCCCAGCAACCACGCATCGATGCTGCCGGCGAGCTCCCTGGGCCCGCTGCGCAACGGCGCCACGGTAATCTGCGGGTGCAGGATCTCGCACCAGGCACTGGTCTGGCGCGCCGGCGGCAGCCAGCGGCTGTCGAACCGCACGTGCTGCAGCCCGCCGGCGTGCACGTCCGCTTTGATCGCACTTGCAGCGTCTTCACTCGCGGCCATGGTTCCCCCCATTCCCTGACGGTTGTTCTTCTGGTTGCCCGGGCGGCACCAGGGTCTCTCGCCCCCGTTCCCCGGTATGCCCTTACACTGACGGATCGGTGCGCTGCCCACCTGAAAACGTGATATTCATCACACCCGATCCCGCCACGCGAAGAACCATACCGGGAACACGATGGTACGGAAAGTGCCGACATGTCAGTCGGAAACACGCATCCAGACGGCGTCACCGATCGCGTAACTCCCTGTCATTAATGCCCACTCCCGCCTGTCACAACGACTTGCCAGGGTCGCTCGGGATCGTCAGCCGCAGGATCTCGCGGACATAGTGTCGCCAATCACGACACAAAACGTCCTATGCCGATTCCGATAACCGGGCATGCTTCCCGCGTCTTGATTCCGGGGTGACCCGTCACCGCCGTCGCGGTGACCCGCCGACACGCATGACTCGACCCGTGTGCTGTCACGGTGGCGGGTCACCCCACCCTGACCACTGCACTCGCTCGTCGGCCCCGGCGCGTTGGCACCGCGCCGGGGCCGTTGGCGGGAATGGTCGCCGTGGTGACGGAGAACAACACCTATGAGACCCAGCACATCATCGATACCCCGGTCGCAACGGGGCTTCACCCTGGTGGAAATGGCCGTGGTGCTCGCCGTGATCGGGCTTGTGCTCGGCGCGGTGATGATCGGCAAGGACGTTCAGCGCAACGCCGAATACACCAAGATCAAGCAGAAGTTCGTCGATCAGTGGGCGGTGGCCTACAACGCCTACTACCAGCGCACCGGCGTGCCGGTGGGCGACAGCCAGGTCCGACCACAGCTCATGGTCAACGGCCAGGGCTGGCTCGCCGACACCAACAACACCGCCTCCGGCGGCGACATGACCAACGCCAGCTCACCGGGGGAGGTCTGTGCCGACACGCAGGCCGTGAATCTCCGCGAGCTCATGCTGCGCGCCGGCGTCGAGATGCCCCCGGGCCGCGCCGAGGGCTTCGAGGACCGCTACGTCTACCTGGACAGCAACGGCAACCCCCAGGAGATCAAGGTCTGCTTCCGCTGGAATCCGCCGGGCACCGATTCCGGCGCCGGCAACGTGATGGTCATCTCGGGCCTGACGCCGGATCTCGCGCGCTTTCTCGACCAGAGCGTGGACGGCCAGGCGGACGCCCAGGAGGGCGTGTTCCGGGAGGCCGGCATTACTGCCAGTGGCGACAACCAGCCGGGCAGTCAGTGGGGCGCCAACAATACCTACGCGATGGACGCGAGCAACGCCACCGGCACCGGTGACGGGTCGGCCCTGGACGAGAGCCAGATCATCACCGTCACCGCCCACTACAAGATGAACCAGTAAGCGCTGCAGGCAATGCCACGGGAGAGACCAGCGATGCATACACCCATGCGCCGGCCCGTCCGGCAGTCCGGCTTCACCCTGGTAGAGATGGCCGTGGTGCTCGCCATCGTGGGGCTCATCCTCGGCGCCCTCGCGGTCGCCAAGGACGTCCAGCGCAACGCCGAGTACACCAAGATCGCGAACAAGTTCCTCTACCAGTGGAAGCAGGCCTACGACCAGCACTACCAGCGCACCGGTGTCGTGCTCGGGGACTGCCAGCAGGCGCCGACGTACATGGTCAACGGTGCCCGGACGCGGTTCGGCGGTACCGGCGAGGGTGACGTGTGCCAGCGCCGGAGCGCCTGGGGCGGCGGCGCCGGCGGCGCGGGCATTCCCGCCAACTTCAGCAACACGGGGCTGAGGATCTGCAACGGCCAGGGTTATGCCAGCGACGCGGTAGGCGCCGGTGACCCGAGGCTCGCCACGCAGAACCTGCGCGCGCTGATGCTCCGCGCCGGCATCGCCATGCCGCCGGGCCGCGGCGAAGGCTTCGAGGACCGTTATCTCTACGAGGACACCAACGGCAACGCCGCGGAACTGCAGGTGTGCTTCCAGTGGAACCCGGACGGTCAGCGCTCGGGGGCCGGCAACGTGATGGTGGTACGCGGGCTCACGCCGGACCTGGCGCGCTTCGTCGACCAGCTCATCGATGGCCAGGCGGACGCCCGCGAGGGGCGTTTCCGCATTCAGGACGCCCGCGAGCACCAGTCCACCGACCAGGCCAACGCCCCCGGCGACCAGTGGGCCGCCAACAACACCTTCGAGCAGGTGACGCAGAACCCCACCGCCGGCGGCGTCGACCCGAGCAATGCCACCGGCGACGGCCGGACTCTGGACGAGGACCGCGTGGCACTGGTCACCGCGCACTGGCGCATGGAGCAGTAAGCCGTGGCGTGGCGGGTCAAGGTCGTCCTCTACCTGGCATTGCTGGCGGCACTGGCCGCCAGCGCGTACTACGCCCAGGGCGGAATCGCGGCGCTCGCCGGTGCCCGGCAGCACGCCGCCCTCGCGAGCGCCAGGCTCCACGCACTGGAGCGACGGCTGACGACACTGCAGCGGCGCCAGGCCCATGAGCGCGATGTCCGCGCGATGCTCGAGCGCGCCGCACGGCTGGGCCTCGACGCCCCCGAGCGCTGGCACGAACGCCGGGTGGTTCACCGCAGCGACACGTTCAGCCGCCATCGCGTGATCGCCGCGCTGGACGAAGCCCTGGGCGGCCCGGGCACCGCGTTCGTGCCGACGGCGTTCCAGCTCAGCGTGCTGGCGCCGCGTTTCGGGTTGTTCCAGGCGCCCGCAGAAGACGAGCCCGGCGTGCGGTTCCAGCTCGAAGGCTCGCTGTATTTCCCGATCGACGACGAGACGCAATGACCAGCGACACGATCCTCGCCACCGCAGAGCACTGGCGGCTTCTCGGCCGTGACGGGCAGGCGCGGACAATCCCGCCCTACGGCCGGATCGACCGCAGTGTACGGGTCGTCACGGATTTCGAGGACGCACAC
>CAZHBN010000101.1:0-12472 GCA_964530405.1 uncultured Ectothiorhodospiraceae bacterium | reverse complement strand
TCGGCACGCCGGGTCTCACCATGGAGTGCACTGGTGGCGAATGCGGGGCGCCCGAGCAGGGCGTTCAGCAGCGACGATTTGCCCGCGCTGACCCGGCCCACCGCGGCGATGTAGACGTGGCCGTTGTCCAGGCGGTCGAGCATATCCGCGACGCTGCGGTACTCGTCGGCGAGCTCCTCTCGCACCGCCTCGGGCACCCTCGGGTCGTCGAGCAGTGTTTCGAGGCTCGTGCGAACCTGCACCAGCGGTGCGTCGTCGCCGGCCGCGCAATGTGCCTGCGCCTCAGCCGGAGTCGCGGGCGCTGCTGCCGCGGTCCGCGAGCGCCACTTGCGCCAGCCCCCGCGCAGGCTTCGCCATATCCTCACGCAGTGCCTCCTCGAATCGTTCCAGGGCGTCGTCGGCGCGCAATTCGCCGCGCGCCTCCAGGGAATCCACCAGGGCGCGACCGACGGTACGGAACAGCAGGCCGTAGGCAACGGCGTGCACCACGCCACCGGCCAGCGTGCCCACCCCGGGGAAAGCCTTCAATGCATTACCCGCCACACCGAGCAAAAGCGGCGTGGCGGTGCGGGTACGCTCGCGCAGACCGGTGATGAAACGCTCGACGGCGACCTCGCGCCAGGAGATCTCGTAGAGCGTGCACAGCTCACGCACCAACGCCGTGGCGAGTCCGCCCTGGATGACGAGGTCACTGCCGGGAGCCACCGCCGCCAGTGCACCAACCACGGCTCGCCGCGCATAGCGCTCCACCAGGGCGTCCGCCGCATCGCGGCGGTGGGCCCGGACGGCGCCCTCCAGCTTGCGCGCCGTGAGCAGGAATACCGCCCGGTCACGACGTTCGCCGAGACCGGCCGCGTCGTCACGCACTCGTTGCAGGGCGCGGCGAAGCCCACGGACGTCCGGCGGACGCTCGCGCTGGACCCGCTCCTCGCGGCCGCTGGCGTCCCGGCGGATCAACTCGATGGTACCGCCGGCGACGACAGGCACCACCGGTACCATCGATCCCACGCGTTCCCGCAGGCGATCCAGCACTGCCGTGCGCTCGTTCTCGCGATAACGGTCCATCTTGTTCACCGCCACCACGAGTGGCTTGCCGAGCCGGCGCAGTCGCTCGAGCGCCCGGAATTCAGGGCGGGTAAGGTCGCCTTCGGCAACGAAGAGGACCACGTCGGCACGCTCGGCTTCATCGCGGGCGGCAATCTCGCCACCGCCGTCCACCTGGCCAAACCCCGGGACGTCGGCGAGTATCAGGCGGTCGCCTTCGCCGGAACGCCACTCATGATGCGTCACCTGCTCCGTGGTGCCTCCCGTGACGCCGGAGTCCGCCGACGCACCCGGCGCCAGGGCACGAATAAGCGCCGACTTGCCGCTGCTGATGACGCCGTAAACGGCGACGTAGACAGCCGTCTCACCGCGGCGGCGATCCAGCTCTGCGAGCTCGGCATTGGCCCCCTTTACATCCACGCCTCGCGCCTGCCAGTGCGTCACCCGTGCACGCAGTTCGGCTTCATCCGGCACTGGCGGATGCGCCGCCGTCTCCTTGCGGACGGGCGGGAAAAGCGTACGCTTGAGCCCCGCGGCGATCGTGCCCAGCACGGCAACGCCGACGACCGCCACCAGCCACTGCAACCATACCGGCTCATCGGCGAGCCGATCCTTGAGCGCGAGTATCTGGTTGCCGGCGAACACCGCGACCGCGGCGACCGCCAACAGCACCGCCACGGCGATCAGCACCCGCCATTGCCGCGTCAGCGCACGCAGGTCGCGCATCTCAGGTCAGGGCGTAGACGTGGAGCAGGAATGCGTACCGGTACGCCACTTCCTCCAGGTACTGGAAGCGGCCACCGGGCCCCCCGTGACCGGCACTCATGTTGGTATGCAACACGAGAAGCCGGTCGTCGGTCTTGCACGCACGCAGCCGCGCCACCCACTTGGCGGGTTCCCAGTAGGTCACCCTCGGGTCGGAAACGCCGGCGGTGACCAGCAAGTGCGGGTATGCCTTCGCGGCCACGTTGTCGTACGGCGAATAGCCGAGGATGGTGCGATAGGCATCGGGGTCCTCGATGGGATTGCCCCACTCCGGCCATTCCGGTGGCGTCAACGGGAGAGTCTCGTCGAGCATGGTGTTGAGTACGTCCACGAAGGGCACGTCCGCCACGGCGGCGTGAAAGAGCTCGGGACGCTGGTTGAGCACGGCACCAACCAGCATGCCGCCGGCGCTGCCACCGTGGGCGGCGATCCGCCCGGCGCCGGTGTAGCCGGCATCGATCAGGGCCTCCGCGGCGGCGATGTAGTCGCTGAAGGTATTCGGCTTGGCGGCGAGCTTGCCCTCGCGGTACCAGCGATACCCTCGCTCCATACCGCCGCGCACGTGCGCAATGGCGTAGACGAAACCGCGATCCACCAGCGACAGCCGATTGGGGCTGAACGCGGGCAGGTCGCTCATACCGTAAGCGCCGTAGCCATAGAGCAGAAGCGGCGTGTCCGCACCGGGCGCGAGATCCCGCCGGTGGAACAGCGACACGGGCACCTGCTCGCCGTCCGGCGCCGTCGCCGTCAACCGGGCGCTGACGTAGTGCGAGGGCTCGTGGCCGGAGGGCACCTCGGCGCGCTTGCGCAGGACCCGCTCGCGATGGGCCATGTCGTAGTCGTACACCTCGTCGGGCGTGGTGAACGAGCTGTAGGCGAAACGCAGGGTATTGGTGGCGTATTCATAACCCGCGGCCATGCCGAGGCTGTAGCACGCCTCGTCGAACGCGATGACGTGCTCCTCCCCGGTTTCCATATGCCGAACCACCAGTCGCGGCAACGCGTCCACCAGTTCCTGGCGCACCAGCCAGTCACGGAACACCAGCATGCCCTGCACGAGACGGCCGGAACGATGCTCGACCAGCGCCTGCCAGCGCGCCGGCGCATGATCGGTCAGGGGCGCGCGGCAGATGCGGAAATCCTCGGCGGCGCCGGCGTTGGTCCGGATCAGCCAGTGCTCGCCGTGGTCTGAGATATCGTACTCCACACCCGGCTCGCGCACGGCGAACACCACCGGCATCGAGTCGGGGGCGTCGGCAGGGAGATAACGGATCTCCGAGGTGGTGTGGTCATGGCTGTCGATGAGCAGAAACCGGCCGCTCTCGGTCTTGTCCACGCCCACGAAGAACCCCGGATCGGCCTCCTCGTAAACCAGCGGGTCGGCCTCGCCGGCACCGAGGCGATGACGATACACCCATCTGGGACGATGCTCGTCGTCAAGGCACGTATACAGCAGCGTGCTCGAATCCGCCGCCCACTCGAAGTCACCGTTGGTGTCGGCGAGACGGTCGGCGAGGTCCTCACCCGTTGTCAGGTCGCGCACGCGGATCTCGTAGACCTCCGCCCCCACCGTGTCGAGGGCATAGGCGAGATAGCGGTGGTCAGGGCTGTGCTCGACGCCGCCGATACGGAAATACGCATGGCCCTCGGCCTCGGCGTCGCCGTCCAGCATGACGGCCTCCGTTCCGCTCTCGCCGTGGCGGCGGCAGAGAATGGGATGCTCGCCACCCTGGCGGTAGCGGGCATAGTAGTACCAGTCGCCATCGCGCAACGGCACACTCGCGTCATCCTCGCGAATTCGCCCGCGCAGCTCGCTGAACAGGGTCGTGCGCAGCGTCTGCGTCGTCGCCATGACCGCCTCGGCGTAAGCGTTCTCCGCTTCCAGGTGCTCGCGGATGACCGGGTCGAGCCGCTTCGGATCGCGCATCGCCTCGCGCCAGTTGCCATCGCGCAACCAGGCGTACTCATCGACGCGCGTATGACCGTGGTAAGTGCTCTCCCGGGGCCGGCGCAAAGCAACAGGCGGAGTTTGGGGGGCTGACACGGCTCGCTCCTCGGTGCAAATCGATATATCGGTGGCGCCGGCCGCGATCCCGGCAGCATGCTCAATCGCCATCGATGAAATCGGAGGACTCCGCGCCGCGCTCGCACACGGCCGCGTCCAGCAGATGGACATCCTCCGGCATCACCGACTCGATCTCCAGGCCGACGCCGAATTCGTGATTGTAACGCGACGGCCGACACCAGCGCGCCCGCGCCGTCAGCCGCACGGCACGTGCATCGCCGCTGGTCACGGGCAGCCACACGATCAGTTCGAGACGTACCTGCTCGGCTACAGGCGAGGGGCCTACCAACACCAGGCTCGAGCGGGAGAGGTTCACCACCCACCCCAGTGTCCGTCCCGTATCCCGTTCCATGACCTGGTGGCGACGATGCACCAGGGTCCGGTTGCCCAACCGTCCGTCCATCCCTGCTTCCATCCCTGCTGAAGCCTGCGGGGGCGGTCCCAGATGACGCCCACCCGCCCTCCCCGGGTGGGCAAACCCCCCGGCCCCACCCATAGTTCCGATACTGGGGACAGATTTCAATCGTGGGGGTGCGCAATGCGCGATGCCAGACGACGACCGCGCGATGTGGTCGATCAATTCTTCCCCGTCTACCACGAAGAGACCGACGAGCTGCTCGGCTACCTCACGGATGTCAACGTCGACGGAGGCATGCTCGAGGCGCGGGAACCGCTGGAGGAGTCGGCGGTCTATCCGCTGCGCATCAAGCTGCAGGAACCCGTCGAGGGCAACGACGAGCTGGTCCTGCGGGCACGCTGTGTCTGGAACCGCAAGGACCGCAACGCCGTGTTCCACCGCGTCGGCTTCGAATTCGTGGACCTGTCGCCGGCCACCCGGACACTCCTGCAGGAGTTCGCGGCCCGCTACCGCCTCGGCCCGATGCGCTGACCACCCATCGGCGCCGCAAAAGACGCGTTTGGGGTGCGGGCTCCCGGACAGCTACACTATTGCATCAACTCAACCGCTCTCCAGAGGTTCATATGCAGATCTCTAAGGACAAGGTCGTCGCGATCAACTACACCCTGCGTGATAGCGAGGGTGAAGTGCTCGACGCCTCCCCCGAAGGCGAGCCGCTGCAGTACGTGCACGGCGCCGGCAACATCATTCCGGGGCTGGAGAACGCGCTCGAGGGCAAGGAGCCGGGCGACGACCTGTCTGTGACGGTGCCGCCGGAAGAGGCCTACGGCGAGCGTGACGATCGGCTCCAGCAGGACGTGCCGCTGGAAATGTTCCAGGGCGTCGACAAGGTGGAGCCCGGCATGCGCTTCCAGGCGCAGACCGAGGGCGGTACCCAGATCGTCACCGTGGCCGCCGTCGAGGACGACAAGGTGACCGTGGACGCCAACCACCCGCTCGCCGGCCAGACCCTGAGCTTCGAGGTGAACGTGAGCGAGGTGCGCGAGGCTTCCGACGAGGAGCTCGAGCACGGCCACGTGCATCAGTAAGCACTCGCGCGGGTCTGCGCGTACGCGCTCAGCACGGGCCCGCCCCTGCCCGGGGGCGGGCCTTGTCGTATCCGGCCCACGGTGTCGCCGGTCGCTGAAGACTCAGCGCAGGAAGTCCCGGCTGACCGCCCGGAATTCGTCAGTCCCCGCACGCTGCAGCCATTCGAAGGCTGCCATCTCGCGAGTCACCACTTCCACACCGATACCGCGTAACCGTGCCAGCGCTGTCTCGCGGTCGGCCGGATTGCGCGAGCCAACCGCATCGGCCACCACGAACACATCGTAACCGGCCGCCTTGAGCCCTACGGCGCTCTGCAAGACGCACACGTGCGCCTCTATTCCGCAAACCAGGACCTGGCGCCGGTCCATATCAGTGATGAGCTCGCGGGTCTGTGGCTCATCCATGGCGGAGAACGCCACCTTCTCGGCAATCGCATCCTCGTCCAGATAGGTGGCGATCTGTGCAACGGTGTGCCCCAGCCCACGGGGGTACTGCTCCGTCGCCATCACGGGCACGGAGAGCACGCCGGCGACACCGAGCAGCCATTCGATGCTGTCGAGGACATTGCCGTGATCGTGAATTGCCGGCACGAGTTTCTCCTGAACGTCCACCACGAGCACGGCGGATTCGTCCGATTTCATCAACATATGGTCAATCTCCCTCAGATATATTGGGCGCCGTAGCCATCCGGGCGCACCAGCCGCAGACCGTTACACGGCCGAGCATCGCCCGGCGACCGAGCGCCGTTGTCACCCAATCGCGGCGAATCCACGGTGGCCGGTGACGTACGTGCTGCGTATGCCCGCACGCGAGCTCCATCACCCAGTGGCCCTCGTGATCGCGGCGAAACCCGCGCACCGTGGTCTGCACGCCCCCTCCAGCTACCGTGGTGGCAGCGAATAGGTCGCGGTGACGTGGGCAACGGGCTCGGCGTCACCGTCGGTGTGGATGCTCACCTCACCAACGGCCAGCCGCCGGCCGACCTTGAGCAGTCGCGCGTCGGCGAGCAGGTCCCGAACCGGGGGGCGCCGCAGAAAGTTTGCATTGAGATTGGTCGTCACCGCCGCCGCTACAGGGCCGACGTTGGCGAGAATAGCGACGTAAATCGCAGTATCGGCAAGGCCCATCATGGTCGGCCCCGAAACGGTTCCCCCAGGACGCAGATGCTCGTCGGCGACGGTCAGCCGCAGGCACGCGGTCTGCGGCGCCACTGCTTCCACTCGGCCGTAGCCCTGGGGAAAATGCTCGTCGAGAAAGGCCTGCACCGAGGCCACGTCCATCTCCATTCCCGCTTTCCTCCACACCTTGTCACGGCATGGTATGACGGCGGCGGCGAGCGCCGGAACGCCCCGAGCCGCCGCCCCGGCGCTTGCTACCGATGACGGATGCCGAGACATGGCAATACTTGTCGACAGGTTTAGTATGAACTGCCCTGGCGATACCCCGTCCAGAACGGATCCAGCCAATCGGCATAATACTGCGAACGCCCCACTGCGGCGCTATCGATGGGTCGGCGGACCTGAGCGTGGCTGGCCGTGCGAACCGCTCCGCCGACGGTCTCGGGAGCCAGGCAGGCCGGATCGAATGGGAGCCCGCAGGCCGCGAGCAGCGCCCGGATCGTGCCCTCCGGTTCCCGAACCAGTGCCTCGTAACGCACCTCGTGCCAGCCGGGAAGCCCGGCGGTGCGTAATCGCTCCACCAGCCGCTCGTGGCGGGCGACCACCCACCCCAGGTCACCAAGGTCATAGCTGAACCCCTGGCCCCGGGAGAAATGGGTGGCGAAACACGACACGCCCACATCCCCGGCGTCCCGCGAGACGTGGACGACGCGTGCATTGGGCGCCACGCGCCGCAACACGGGCAGACGCAGGAGGTTCGAAGGCAGCTTGTCGGTAAAGCAGGTAACGGTATCGAGGCCGGCACCGACGAGGCGTGCGCGGTAGTCGTCCCCCACCTGCCGCCAGTGATCGCGGTCCATGCGTGTGAGCACATCCGGATAACGCGCACCCACGCGTGCCTCCAGATCGGCGATCACCCCCGGCAGGTCATCACGCTCGCCGCCGGCGACCACGTCGGGGTGCGCGGCGAGAATGCGTTCCACGAGGGTTGTCCCGGATCGCGGCAGACCGACAATGAACACGGGAACGGGGCCGCCGCCAGCGTCGGCGCCGGGCTCGCCCGTCTCGAGGTCGGCGGCGACCGCATCCAGCATGGTGGCGAATGCCCGGCGATCGAAAGGCCGCTGCGTACGGGCGATCCCGTTACCCCGCTCATAGGCCGCGAAGGCCGCGGCCCACTCCTGCCGTCCCTCGTAGTACCGCCCCAGCGAGAACCACAACGTCGCCGCCTCCCCCGCCGGCAATTCACCGGCATCCAGCAAGCGGCGAATCGCTCGCTCATCATCGCCATTCAGGGAACGGGCGGCGGCAAGCCCGTCCCAGGCGGCCGCGATATCCGGGTGCATCTCCAGCGCGCCACGGAAATCCACAACGGCACGATCGCGCTCGCCGAGAAACAACGCCGCCTGCCCGGCTCGCACGCGCCATGCGGCCGCCGCCCGGTTCTCACCCTGGTCGGCAGCGGTCAGGTATACCGCCCGCGCCTGCTCGACCTCCCCCAGCTCTTCGAGCAGCGTCCCCAGCAGGTCCGCCGCCGCGGCATCACCATCGGCTTCTCGCAACCGGGCGAGCGCCTCGGCGCGCCGTCCCGCGGCACGCAGACACTCCGCCATGAGCACGAGCGCTTCCACATCGCGTGCGCCGGCAAGCGCTTCCAGCGCTGCCACGGCCGCATCCCAGTCGCGCACCTCCCGGGCCGCCCGGGCATAGGCAAGGCGAGACGGGCGCACCACCTCATCGCCGGTTTCCTCGAGCACCGGGGCGAGCGCACGCATGGCCTCATGGCCACGACCGGCGGCAGTCAATGCTTGTGCGCGCGCAATGACGACGTCCCGCGCGCCCGGGTGAACAGCCAGCGCACGATCATAGGCCGTCACGGCCTCCTCCGCCCGGCCCAGCATCTTCTGGGCATCTCCGCAACCGGCATGCGCCGCCCAGTCTCCCGGGGCGAGAGCCGCAGCCCGATCATAAGCGTCCAGTGCCTCGGCGGGCCGACGGAGGGCAAGGAGAACTTCGCCGAGATGGGTAAAAACGGGGGCATGGCGAGGCAGATGCTCGGCAGCCTTTCGCAAAAGACGCTCGGCGTCGTGCTGGCGGCCACGCTGGTGGTGAACGACGCCCATCAGATGCAACGCGTCGGGATGATCGGGCGCCTGGCGCAACACCCGCCGATATCGCTCGGCGGCGCGTGTGAGATCACCACGTTCATGCGCGCTCAGCCCTTTGCGTACCAGCTCCGCCACGCGCTGCGAGGCACTGCCTTTCGCCACGCCACCTCCTCTCTGCGTTTCCCGGGGGCAAAAAAAGAAGCCCCGGCATCTGCCGGGGCCATGGTAGCGCGTTTCGCCGCAGTGGTTAGAAGCTGTACTGGCCGCTGAACTGCAGGCGGCTGGCGTCACCGTCCGCCCCACCCTGGGTCTCGCGCATGGCGTACTGGTAGCTCAGACCGTAGGTGATGCGGCTGACCGGCGAATACTGGATATTCGCGTGAATGGTATCGGAGGTCTCCTGCACGGAATCGTTGCCGTACGTATCGACCAGGTCGTCCACGTCGGAATCCGTGTGACCCCAGGCCAGCATCACGCTGGTGGTCGGCGTAAGCTCCTGCTGGGCCCACAACACGGTACCGAGCTGCTCGATGGCCTCGAGATCGCCGTCACTGTCGATGAACGCGGCCCGCTCCACGCCCTCGTAGACATAGCGGCCGATACCGTCGCCGTAGACCACGCCACCGGCGAGCGTCGTGCCGCCCATGGTCCAGCGCGCCGCACCCATGACACCGAAGCCCGCCGTGCTCTCGCTGTCGCTGCCGTCATCGACCTCGAGCTGCCGGGCCAGACCGGCCACCGAGTAGCTGAACGAGCCGGCACTGCCGCGATAGGCGAGGGTGAGATCCGGGAGGGGATCCTTGCTCGAGACGGGATTGAGATCCGCCACGCCGGTGGAGCCATCACTCACGCTGCCGACGATAAGGCTCTCCGGGTTCTCCAGGGAGACCGAGAAGCCGCCCACCGTATAGCGCATCTGGCCCTGACGAATGAACGACTGGCCGGCGGGACCCGCGAAGTCCAGCGTCGGTGGCAGTGCGATCAGGTACATGAAGTTCGACCAGGTCTGGCCGGCCAGGATGCCGTTCCAGCTACCGTAGGCATGGCGGATACGGAAGCTGTTGGAATTGGAGAACACCTCGTTGCCGCCGCCACCGAAGAAATCGCCCTCGAAGCGGGTAGTGAGATCGCTACCGCCGAGGTTTTCGGTGGTGGTCTGCAGGGACAGCCGCGATTGCCGGGCATGTACCCGGGTGTGCCCCTCGATCTCGTTGTCCTCCGCGTCACCCACGTTGACCGCGCGGGTATTCAGCGTGTCGCCCAGATCCTCATTGACGTTGTAAATGAAATCGCCCTTGAGATAGCCGCCCAAGGACACGGTGGTGTCGCCCGCCTGAAACTGCACCGCGCCGGCCTGCCCCGCGGCCGCCAGGGCCAGAGCGGAGCCGACACCGATGGCGGTCGTGCGCAGTCGTGATCCCGCCATGACGCTTCCTCCTGATTATTCGTCTGTGGTTTTCCAGCAACAGCAAACGGCGCTGTCAGCTTGAGTATAGTTCAATCGATGCGGAAAAAATCAAGTTCAGCATACCGCTTTCGTCGCTTTTTTTTCCTGACGTTGCGTCAGCGCCACAGATTATCGCTACGTCAGCACTACAGTGTGTCTCCGCCATGCTGGTACCGTGATGCAATGCAGATTGAGATCTGTGATGCTTTGCTTAGAATCGCGGGCTTTGTCCCCGGCAATGCGCCATCATGACGCTATACCGGGGCAAAAGGAGGGGAAACACGCGCACGGATACGGCGAGACGCCGTCGTGCGTGTCCGGCGGAATGGATTCGCGGCCGGCAGGGAAACGCTGGACGGCTCGCGCGAGCCACAGCGGCAGCGTTGCAGGCCCTTCGGGCGGCACGAAGCTGTCCAGCGGTTCCCGAGAACTCACATTATAAGGTCTGGCAGAGGGGATATTCGCCTTGATCAGGGTAGACAACGTCTCGAAGGCCTTCGGTGGCCTCCAGGCGGTACGCGGGGTCTCGCTGGAAGTGGCCCGGGGCAGCATCACGGGGCTGATCGGCCCGAACGGCGCGGGCAAGAGCACGCTGTTCAACATCATCGCCGGCCTGATCCCGCCCGACACCGGCCGCATCTTCCTGGAACAGGAAGACATAACCGGCACCCCGCCCCACCGCCTCTTCCACAAAGGCCTCGTCCGCACTTTCCAGATTCCACACGAATTCTCGCGCATGACCGTACGCGAGAACCTCATGGTCGTACCCGCCGGTCAGTCCGGCGAGAACCTCTTCAAGTCATGGCTGCGCTGGGGACAGGTCCGCCGCGAGGACGGTGACATCCTCGAGCGCGTCGAGGACGTGCTCGACTTCCTCGAAATCTCGCATTTGGCCGGCGAGCTCGCGGGGAATCTCTCCGGCGGGCAGAAGAAGCTCCTCGACCTGGGACGCGCCATGATGACCGATGCCCGGGCCGTTCTGCTGGACGAGCCCGGCGCGGGCGTGAACCGCACCCTGCTGGGCAGGATCTCGGCGGCCATTCAGCGGCTCAACAGCGAACGCGGCTACACGTTCTGCGTCATCGAGCACGACATGGACCTCATCTCCACGTTGTGCGAGCCGGTGCACGTCATGGCCAACGGCGAGCTCATCGCCTCCGGCAGCATGGAGGAGCTGCGACGCAACGAACAGGTCCGCGAAGCCTATCTCGGCGGCGGCATGAGCGGGCAAATGGGGGCGTAATGGGCACACTGCTGCAGGCACAGGAACTCTACGGCGGCTACGGCGGCGTCGACATCCTCAACGGCACCAACATCCGCGTGGAACCCGACGAGATCGTGGTCATCGTCGGCCCCAACGGCGCCGGCAAATCCACCGCCATGAAGGCGATCTTCGGGCTGTTGCACGTGCGCGAAGGCACGGTGACCTACCTCGACGAGAATATCACCAACGCCAAACCCGAAAAGATGGTACGCCGGGGCATCGCCTACGTGCCCCAGGAGCGCAACGTCTTCCCATCCATGACCGTGCGGGAGAACCTGGAGATGGGGGCCTACCTGCTCTCCGGTGATCTGAGCGACCGCATGGAGCGCATCTACGAGCTCTTCCCGAAGCTCAAGGAACGCCGCCACCAGCAGGCAGGACTGATGTCCGGCGGCGAAAGGCAGATGGTCGCCATGGGCCGTGCGTTGATGATCGACCCCAAGCTCCTGATGCTCGACGAGCCCACCGCCGGGCTGTCGCCGATCCTCATCGACGAGACCTTCGAGCGCATCCAGGAAATCCGCTCACTCGGCATCGGCGTGCTCATGGTCGAGCAGAACGCCAAGCAGGCACTTGCCATCGCCGACCGCGGCTACGTGCTCGCCACCGGCCGCAACCGTTTCGAAGACACCGGGGCCAATCTCCTGGCAAACCAGGAAGTGGCCGAGATGTTCCTGGGGGGCTGACGCCGATGAACGAAATCGTACAGCTACTGATCTACGGCGTCGTGCTCGGCAGCGTCCTGACCATGGGGGCCATCGGGGTGTCGATGATCTTCGGCATCCTCCGCTTCGCACACTTCGCCCATGGCGACTTCATGACGCTGGGCGCCTATATCGGGCTCGCGTTCATATCCGCGTTCGGGCTGTCGCCCTGGTGGGCGTTACCCGCCGCCATGGTCGGCATGGCCGTCGTGGCGGTCGTCATCGACCAGGTGCTCTACCGGCGGATCCGCCGGACCCAGCCGGTGATTCTGCTGATCTCATCCTTTGGCATGGCGCTGGTGCTGCGCAGCGTCGTGCAGCTCGTCTGGGGTTCGGAGAACCAGTCCTACGCCACCGGCATCCAGTTCCCCTGGCGACTGGACATCCTGGGCGGACTGCGAATCAAGCCCGACCACGTATGGATCGTGTTGATTGCCGTGGTGCTGGTGGTCGCGGTGCACCTGTTTCTCACCCGCACCAAGATCGGCAAGGCGATGCGCGCCATGTCCG
>CAZHBN010000100.1:0-12472 GCA_964530405.1 uncultured Ectothiorhodospiraceae bacterium | reverse complement strand
CTGCTGTCCATCGGCTACTCCTCCTGCCACTGGTGCCACGTCATGGCCCACGAGTGCTTCGAGAACGAGGCGATCGCCGCGCAGATGAATGCCGGGTTCGTATGCGTCAAGGTCGACCGCGAAGAACGGCCCGATCTGGACCGCATCTACCAGATCGCGCATCAGTTGCTCGCCGGACGCGGTGGCGGCTGGCCGCTGACAGTGTTCCTCACCCCCGACCAAGTGCCCTTCTTCGCCGGCACCTATTTCCCCCCGGAACCAAGGCACGGTCTGCCGAGCCTGCCCCAGGTGCTGGAGCGAATCAGCAACGCCTGGCATGAACAGCGCGAAAGCATCGCCGAACACAACGAACGCATGAGTGAAGCCCTCGACGAGCTGCAGCAACCGCCCGCCGACGGCACCGGGACCACCGCGGAGTCGGCATTCGGCACGGCACGCGAGCGCCTCGCACAGGCCTTCGACGAGCATTTCGGCGGCTTCGGCGCCGCTCCGAAGTTCCCCCAGCCGGCCGTGTTGCAACGCCTGCTACGTCATTACGCTGCCCACGACGACCGCCAGGCGCTGCGCATGGCCTGCCAGACGCTACGACGCATGGGCCTCGGCGGCATATTCGACCAGGTGGGAGGGGGATTCGCCCGCTATGCCGTGGACCGTCACTGGATGATTCCCCATTTCGAGAAAATGCTCTGTGATAATGCCCTCCTCGTGGGACTCTACGCCGACGCCTGGCAGATTACGGGCGATGAGCTGTTCGCCCGCATCGCCGACGAGACGGTGGAGTGGCTGTTCAACGACATGCGCCTGGCCGGCGGCGCGTTCGCCACGGCGCTGGACGCCGATACACCCGAGGGCGAGGGCGCTTATTACCTGTGGACACCCGAGGCCGTGCGCGACGCGCTACCCGACGACGCCGCGGAGCTGGCGATACGGCGCTTCGGCCTGGACGAACGCGCCAATTTCCACGGCCACTGGCATCTCCACGTTCACGCCACCTTTTCCGAGCTGGCAGCCGGATTGCGCCAACCCCGGGACCAGGTCGTGGCCCTGTGGCAACAGGCACGCCGTCAGCTTCAGGCCGTGCGCGCCCAACGCCTCGCGCCCGCGCGGGACGAGAAAGTGCTCACCGCGTGGAATGCACTCACCGCTCGCGGGCTGGCGCATGCAGGCCGAGTGTTTGGCCGTGACGACTGGATCGATGCAGCGGCAGCTACCCTGACCTTCCTCGACCGGCATCTCTGGCACGACGGCCGGCTACTCGCCCGGTGGGCCGATGGCGAGGCGGCACACCCCGCCTATCTCGACGACCATGCCTTCCTCCTGTGGGCATTGCTGGAACAGCTCGAGGCACGCTGGGAGCAGCGCTGGCTCGTACGCGCGGAGTCGGTAGCCGGCCTCATCTGCGAGCACTTTGAACACCCCGACGCCGGCGGTTTCTACTTCACGGCCGACGACCATGAACGACTGATCCAGCGCCCCTACGGATTCGCCGACGACGCCCTGCCCGCCGGTGCAGCCGTTGCAGCCCGCTGCCTGCAGCGCATCAGCGCACTCACGGGCGAGTCCCGTTACCACGTCAGCGCCCAGCGCGCCGCGGACGCGGCAACCGCAGCGGTTGCGACGTTCCCGGAAGCACACTGCAGCATGCTCGATGCGATCGACGAAATCACCGAGCCCGGGGCGACGGTACTCATCCGCGCCGCCAGCGGAGACGACGCCAGTCGTTGGCGCCAGGCGGCGGGTGGGCACTTCGCGCCCAAACGCCAGGTATTCCTCCTGGCCGACGACGCGCCGACAGCGATTGGACCCGAGCACGGCGCACGCGTGTGCATAGGGCACCACTGCCTACCCGAAGCGGCCACCGCCGAGGAACTCGCTGACCGGCTGCGCCGATGAGTGGGCCGCGATCGGTCGCCCCGCTATGGCTACTCGCCGCCGGCGTGCTGGTGGCGGGGTGGAGCGGCCCGGCGGCCGAAGCGCTGCGTTACGAGCGCTCGGCGGTGGTCCAGGGGGAATTCTGGCGACTGTTCACGGCGCATCTCGTACACCTTGGACCAGCTCACACCGCGCTCAATCTGGCAGCTCTACTCGCCATCGCCTGGTGGGGAATGCGCCGGCTGGACGCCGCCGCCTGGACCGCCGCGATGCTTGCCAGTGCCGCCGCGGTCGGGTTCGGGTTGGTGTACCTGGCGCCCTGGGTGGACTGGTACGTGGGCCTCTCCGGGATGCTTCACGGGCTCCTCGCATACGTGGCAGTGCTCGCCATCGGAACGGATACCCTCGCCCTGCCGGTACTCGCCAGCATCGCTGCCAAGGTGTCCTGGGAGCAGGTCTTCGGACCATTGCCGGGCAGCGAGACCACCGCAGGAGGCCCTGTCGTGGTCGTCGCTCATTTTTTCGGCGCGGTTGGCGGCGCGGCGTGGGCGGTTCTGGCATGCTGTGTCCGGCGCGTAAAGGCGCGCCTCATCCCGGGACCGTGCAGAGAAAGTGACAATGACTGAAGCCGACGACGTCGCCGCACGCACCAGCGAGCTCGTAAGCCTGCCACGCGCCTGGCACCGCATCAGCGAGATGCTGGATGACGATCGCTACGGTGCCGCAGACATGGCCTCGGTAGTGGCCGCCGATCCGGGGCTCACGGCGCGCCTGCTGCGACTGGTGAACAGCCCCTTCTACGGCCTCCCCCGCCGAGTGGATACCGTCAGCCTCGCGGTATCCATACTCGGTGCCCGCGCCCTGCACAACCTGGTGCTGACCACCTCGGTGGCGAGTGCCTTCGATCGGATCGACACCCGCCTGGTGGACGTCGCCGATTTCTGGCATCACAGCGTCTATTGCGGGCTGATGGCCCGCCTTCTGTCGCAGCGGCTGCAACGCGGTGACGCCGAGCAGGCATTCACCGGCGGGTTGCTTCACGACATCGGCAAACTCGCGGTCTATCAGGTCCGCCCGGAAGCCGCCTCGGAGATCCTGCAGCGACTCGCCGCCAACGAGACGGAACAGCCGCTGACCTTCCGCGACCTGGAGCTCGAGGTTCTGGGCTTCGACCACGCCACCGTCGGCGCGGCACTCCTACGGCAATGGCACCTGCCCGCGGTCTACCGCGATATCGTCGGCTATCACCACACCCCCGCCGACGCACCGGGCTCCGGCGATGAAGTGTGCCTGGTTCACGCGGCCAACGCGTTGAGCAAGAAGGTGGAGCCAGGGCACAAGCTCACGACCGACGAGACCGACCTCCCCGTTATCGACCCGGCGGCGGCCGAGCGTATTCCGCTGGAACCGGAGATGGTCGCCGAGCTCCGTGTAGAGACGGACGTGCGCGCCATCGAGGTCTACGGCACGCTGTTCGGGAGCTGAAGGCGGGAGACGCGGGCGGCGGCCCGAAAGCCGCCGCCGCGGATCAGGGTCACATGACCCCGGCAGGGGATCAGACCGGCAAATCCTCGCCGAACTCCGCCTCGTAGCGAGCGCGGAAGCTCTCCAGATCGAAATGGTGGTTCTGGGTACCGGAGGCTGCGATCTTGATCGCGCCCATCAGCGAGGCAATCCGGCCGGTGGTGCGCCAGTCCAGACCACGCCCCAGGCCGAAGAGCAGCCCGGCGCGATAAGCGTCGCCGCAACCGGTGGGGTCAGCGACCCGTTCGGCCTTCGCCGCCGGGATCTCCAGGCGCTCACCGCCGGTGTAGATCCACGAGCCCTCGCCGCCGCGGGTGACGATCAGCGCATCCACCTTGGCGGCGATGCCCTCCAGATCGAGCCCCGTGCGCTCCTGCATCAGGCGCGATTCGTAATCGTTGACGGCCACGTAGGTCGCCTGGTCGATGAACCGCAGCAGCGCATCGCCGTCGAACATCGGCAGACCCTGCCCCGGATCGAAGATGAACGGGATACCGGCCTCGTGGAACTGCTCGGCGTGCTGAACCATGGCGTCCGGGCCATTCGGCGCGACGATGCCGATAGGGTCCGGATAGTCCGTGGGCACCTTGACCTGATGGCCCTCACCCATCGCACCGGGGTGGAAAGCGGTGATCTGGTTGTCGTCCAGGTCGGTGGTGATATAGGCCTGGGCGGTATAGTGATCCTCGAGGACCTTGATATAGGTCTGCGGAATCTCCCAGCGCTCGAGCCAGTCCGAGTACGAACCGAAGTCCGCACCCACGGTGGCGAGCGGCACACCCGTCTCACCGAGCAAACGCAGGTTATAGACGATGTTGCCGGCGCATCCGCCGTACTCACGCCGCATTTCCGGAACCACGAACGCCACATTCAGGATGTGCACCTGATCGGGCAGGATGTGGTTCGCGAAACGATCCTTGAACACCATGATGGTGTCGAAGGCCACGGATCCGCTGATGATCGCGGTCATGCAGGGCTCCCTCTTTCGCCAAAACGGGCGCCACACGTGACCACAGTTCGGCGCGAAGAGCAAGCCACCGCGGTGAATTCGCACCGCGGTGGCGCCTGCGGATCAGCCCCGCAATGCGGCCAGGGCCGCGTCATAGTCAGGCTCGTCGGCGATTTCCGGCACGAGCTGCGAGTGGACCACCCGGTCGTCGCCATCGAGCACGACCACCGCCCGGGCGGCGAGACCGGCAAGGGCGCTGTCCTCGATGAGCACACCGTAATCGCGAGCGAACTGGCGATCGCGCATCATCGACAGCGGCCGCACATTACTGATGCCCTCGGCCTCACAGAAACGCGCCTGCGCAAACGGAAGATCCGCGGAAACAGTGAGCACGACGGTGTCCCCGAGCTCGGTGGCGCGCTGGTTGAACTGTCGAGCGGAAGCCGCGCAGGTGGGGGTGTCCAGGCTCGGCACGATGTTGAGCACTTTCTTCTTGCCTGCGAAGTCGGCCAGCCCCACATCGCCAAGCTCGCCGGTCGTCAGACGAAAGTCCGGGGCCTTGGAACCCACCGCCGGCAGCTCGCCGGACAGGCGCACGGGGTTGCCCTGAAACGTCACGGTCGCCATGAGTACCTCCTGGTCGATTTGGCATGAGCCCGATACGGGCATGTGTCATTCCCTGCAGGCCCGGACCCATCCGGGTCACGGGCCGGGACGGCGGGTGCCGCGATGCACGGGAAACCGCAGCCGCCGTCACGATGAACCCATGACACGCGATCTGGCGTCGCTTCGGTCACAGATCAACCGGCCGCACCCTGTCACTTTGGCCCCTCGCCGCCCTACTCCTCCTCGGCGAGCACCTTCTGATAGGCATCCGCGTCCATGAGAGCCTCGACCGCGTCGGAACTCGCCGGCCGCAGCTTGAACAGCCACCCCTCACCGTACGGATCCTGATTGATGAGCTCCGGGGCATCCGCGAGCTGCTCATTGACCTCGATCACCTCCCCGGCCATCGGGGCGTAGATATCGGACGCCGCCTTGACCGATTCCACCACCGCGACAGCGGCACCGGCTTCCACAGCACCGGGCTCGGGCAGCTCGACGAACACGAGGTCGCCGAGCGACTCCTGGGCGTGATCGGAAATACCGACGGTCAGATCACCGTCGCCACCGGAGCGGACCCACTCGTGACTTCGCGTATATCTGAGATCGTTCGGGACTTCGCTCATGAATCATCCTCCTAACCGAATGCGGAAGCCGCCCCGGCTCCCACAGCGTCAGCGTCATTTTCGGCACGTCAGCGTATCATTGTTGACCACATGACGTTTTATCGCAGCGCCCCTCTCGCAACGCGTTGACGCGGTGGGATATCCTTCGCCCCTGGGCCGTGGGCGGTCACGGCGGCATGCACGCGAATGCGCCGGCGCCGCGGCTGGATCGACGGGACGCGATCACGAACGCAACCAGGGGGTAAAGCGATGAAGCGGCTGATGCGAATGGCCCGGTCGATGACGTTCCTCGGGCTTCTCGGTCCGCTCGTCACGGCGCAAGCCGCCGGCGCCGACGATGGAACAGTGCGCATCCTGGTGCTAACCGATCTCACCGGCATTTACTCGGACTGGAGTGGCCAGGGATCGGTCGTCGCCGCGGAAATGGCGGCAGCCGAGATGGCGGGTGAGGCTGCGGGTGACAGCGTCGAGATCGTGGTCCGCGCCTCCCGACTCGACGCCGACACGGCTGTAGCTCAACTGCGGGAAGTCAATGCCGAAACGCCTGTGGACATGGTGGTCGGGCTGTCATCTTCCAGCGCGGCCATTGCCGTTCAACGCTTCGCCGAACAGCACGACATCATCGCCCTGCACAGCGGCGCGAGCAGCGCGTTCTTCAGCGGCGAGGAATGCTCGCCGCTGGCGGTGCAGTGGGGGTTCAACACGTACGCACTCGCCCATTCCATCGCCGCCGGCCTGGTCAACGACGGCGCCAAGCGCTGGCATTTCATCACCGCGGACTACAGCTTCGGGCACGACGTTCAACAACAGGTCGCCGACGTGGTCACTGCCAACGGCGGCGAAGTGGTGGGCGAGTCGCTGGTACCGTATCCCGCAAGCCGCGACGCGATGACCCGTGCGGTAGCGGAAGCCGGCGATAGCGGCGCTTCGGCGATCGGGCTCGCCAATGCCGGCGAAGACCTGCAGCTCGCCATTCGCCAGATCTACGAGCAGGGGCTGGGCCGCGACGGGATCGCCCCCGTAGCCATCGAGTTCTACACCACCGACATCCGACGGCTCGGCATTTACGTCACCGCGGGACTGCGATTCGCGACGAGCTTCTACTGGAACCGCAGCGCCACCGCCCGCGAGTGGTCGCAGCGCTTCCAGGCCCAGCATGGCGCTCCCCCGACCTCGCCCCAGGCGGGCGTCTACTCGGCGACCCTGCACTATCTGGAAGCCGTGGAAGCAGCCGGAACGGATGCCCCCAAGGCAGTCATGGCCGCCATGCGCGAACGCCCGGTGGACGACGGCGTGTTCACCGATGACGGCGAGGTTCTCATCAACAGCCGCATGCGTCATGACATGCTGCTCGTCCAGGTCAGACAACCCACCGAGATCGAGCGGGCACGGGACTACCTCGAAATCACCGGAACAGTGCCTGGCCAGCAGGCATTCCGTTCCCCGCAGGAGAGCGGTTGCCCGCTGGCCGACTGATTTACCGGCGGGTTAAGGGGCTCACCGCATGGCGACGGGCAACTCGCCTGTGAGCCCCATCGCCTGACGCATGAACCGGCGACGCACAGGCGCAAGCCGTTCGGTGAGACGAAACCCGGCTCCCCGGACGGCTACCAGCGCCGGATCGTGGCGGGTGAACGCTTCGTGAAAGGCATCCATGGCGAACTGCATGAGCAGGTTGTCGCCGCGGCGGCTGCGCTCGAAGCGGCGAAGGCGCGCGACCCCACCCGGATCGTCGCCTCGATCAACGGCCGCGTACACTTCGTCTGCGAGCGTGGCGGCGTCGCGCAGCCCGAGATTGGCACCCTGACCGGCCAGCGGATGGATGACGTGCGCCGCATCCCCGACCAGCGCCAGCCGCTCACCGATGTAGCGCTCGGCATGCAACCGTGCCAGGGGAAAACGAGCACGCGGGCCACTCCCCTCGATGCCGCCCACCAGGTCACCGGCAGCATCGGCGAGCATGGCGATGAACGCCTCATCGCCGAGCGAGGTCACGGTCTCCGCCTCGGATTTCGGCAGCGACCACACGATGGAACACCGCCCGTCGGCGAGCGGCAGGAACGCCACCGGGCCGCCGCGCAGAAAGCGCTGGCGGGCAACGCCGCCATGTGGCGCGCCGGTGGTCACCGTCGCCACCACCGCCTCCTGGCCGTAGCCGGCTCGCCGCACGCGTATGCCGGCCTGCTCGCGTATCGACGACGACGCGCCGTCCGCGCCCACCAGCAGCCGCGTGGCGAGCCGGCGGCCGTCACTCAGCCCGAGCTCGAGTGCCTGTCCCACAGACCGCCAATCCTCGACGGCCGCAGGCGCGAACCGTTCCACACCCGCCTGCTCCGCGGCACGGTCGAGCATGGCGCATACCAGCTCGTTCTCGACGATGTGGCCCAGGTGCGGCTCGCCCACGTCGGCCGCCTCGAAACGCACGCGGGCCCCGCCCTCACCATCTTCCGCACTGACCGCTTCGAACCGTCCGGCTCGCACGCCGGTAATCGCATCCCACACGCCCAGCCTGCGCAGCCAGCGTTCGCTGGCGACATTGAGCGCGGAGACGCGCTGGCGCACCTCGCCACCACGCCACTGCTGTGCGGGCACCCGGTCCACGAGCGCGGTACGCGCGCCACTGCGAGCCACGGCGACCGCCAGCGTCAGGCCCACCATTCCGGCCCCCTGGATGACGATGTCGTAGCGAGATCCTTTCATGGCGACTCCACGAGAGGCAGCCCACGGGCAAGGCGCGGCTGGCGACCGGCGCGGCCCATGGCCTGATGCATGAGATAGCGACGGGCACCGGGAAACAGGTCGAGGCCCAGCAGTGCGGCGTTGCGCCCGAGCGTCAGTCCGGGAAGGCGGTTGGAGAACGCATGCACGAGCAGATCCGTGAACGCAAAGGTTCGCCGATAGTCATTCTGGCGCGCCGCGGCGTACCCCGCCAGCAGTTCGGCATCACCGCAATCGCCATCGGCGGTAACCGCCGCCGCCACCCGCTCGGCGAGTTCGGCGACGTCGCGCAAAGCGAGATTGAAGCCCTGCCCGGCCACCGGATGCAGCGTATGGGCGGCATTGCCGAGCACGACGGCACGGCCGGCGGTCATGCGCTCGGCATTGATTGCGCGCAGGGGATATACGGACCGCTCGCCGACCGCCTGCAGCCTTCCCAGACGCCAACCGAAACGCCGCTGAAGTACGCGGAGAAAGCGTTCCTCGTCCAGCGCCGCGATGTCAGAGGCCTCGGCGTGGGGCATCGTCCAGACCAGCGCCATTCGGCCGCTGCCGGCGGGCAGAAGGGCGAGAGGCCCCGACCGGGTGAAACGCTCGAAAGCACGACCGGCAGACCTGCGTTCCGGGCGCACATTGGCAACCACCGCGCTCTGGCCATAGTCCCGTTGACGCAGCCCGATGCCCAGTGCCTGACGTATCGGTGAATCGGCGCCGTCGGCCACGGCGAGCAACCGGCCGGTGAGCATGCGTTCTTCACCGTCCGCGCTCACCCGAACGCAAACGCGCCCATCGGCCGGCACATCCACAGACTCCACCCGCGCCGGCGCTAGCCAGTCCACGCCGGGAGCGTTCGCCAGCGCCGGCTGCAGCACGGCACCCAACACCCGGTTCGGCACGACGTGACCAAGCGCATCCAAGCCCTCGGCATCGGCATTCATACGGGTGAACCCGAATCCACCACGCTCGGAGACGTGGATGCTGCGGATAACGCTCGCCTCCGCGGCGAGCGCCGGCCACAGGTCGAGGGCCTCGAACAGACGCCGGCTGGACGGTGCCAGCGCTGTCTGGCGTTCATCGAAGCTCGGCTGCCCGGGCGCTCCGGGCGGAACCGCCTCGACCACGGCGACGCGCGACCCGGTACCCCGCAATGCGGCGGCAAGACTCGCTCCCACGAGGCCACCGCCGGCAATGATGAGATCGTAATCGCTCATCCGGCCATCAGCGCCTCGATTTCGTCGATGCGCTTGGGCACATCGGCGGTCATCACCTCGCAGCCGTCGCCGGTGACGACCACGTCGTCCTCGATGCGCACGCCGATGCCGTGGAAACGCTCGTCCACCCCCTCGCTGCCCGGGGGGATGTAAAGGCCGGGCTCCACAGTGAGCGTCATTCCGGGCTCGAGCTGGCGCCACTGGCCATCCACGCGGTAGTCGCCGACGTCGTGCACATCCAGCCCGAGCCAGTGACCGGTGCGGTGCATGAAGAATCGCCGGTAGTCGCCGGATTCCATGATCGCCCCGCGCTCGCCGCTCAGCAGCCCGAGCTCGAGCATACCGTCCACCAGAACTTCGGTGGCCACCTCGTGGGGGCGATTCCAGTGATTGTCCGGGTGAACGGCTTCTATCGCCGCATGCTGGGCGGCGAGCACCACTTCGTAGACCGCTCGCTGCTCCGCGTTGAAACGCCCATTGATCGGAAAGGTGCGGGTGATGTCCGACGCATAGTTCTCGAGTTCCACCCCGGCGTCGATGAGCAACAGGTCACCATCGCGCAGCTCGCCATCATTGCGGATATAGTGAAGCACGCACGCGTTCGCCCCCGCACCGACGATGGACGGATAGGCGGGTTCGCCGTTGTGGCGCCTGAATTCGGCCAGGTACTCCGCCTCGATCTCGTACTCCCGCATCCCCGGCCGGCACACCTGCATGGCTCGGCGGTGCGCCTGCGCCGCCACACGGGCGGCACGGCGCATGACCTTGAGCTCCGCGGCGCTCTTCACCAGGCGCTGTTCGTGGAGAAGGTGCTCGAGGGCGACGTACTCGCCGGGGCTGCGAACACCGGCGCGCACGCGGGCACGCACCTGGTTGATCCAGCCCATGAACTGAGCGTCGAACTCGGCGTTCGCCCCGAGCGTACAGTAGACCCGCTCCCGCCCCTCGATGAGGCCGGGCAGAATCTCGTCGATATCATCGATGGGAAAGGCGTCATCGGCACCGTAGTCGCTCACCGCGCGTTGCTGGCCGATGATCTCGCCATCCCAGATCTCCCGCTCGGGCTCGCGTTCGCGGCAGAAAAGGATGTACTCCCCCTGCTCGCGCCCGGGTGCCAGCACCGCCACCGCATCCGGCTCGCCGAAGCCGGTGAGATACCAGAAGTCGCTGTCCTGGCGATACGGGTAGAAAACATCGCGATTGCGTCGCTGCTCCGGCGCCGCGGGCAGAATGGCGATACCGTCGTCGCCCATGCTCTGCATCAGGTCGCGGCGACGCCGCGCGAACTCGCTCGATTCCATGTCACCTCCCGGTTGGGCCCGCAAGCCGGGTCCCGTGGTCTTGGGCTGTCGGCCGTCCGGGCACGGCGTGCCCGGCCCCCGACGGGCCCTCGTTAATGCAGGCGCTTGTCCGTGCCGTTGCGGTCCGTCTTCTGCGGCGCACGGCGCGGCGCGCTGGCGTGTTCCTGGACGAGTAGCGCTCCCATGCGCACATATTCCACGAGCTCGGCATAGGCCGCTTCGGTTTCCTCGTCCGCCTCGGGATCGTCTTCCACCCGGGCGATTTCGGCGAAGTCGGAGAGCACCTCGTCCATCTCCTTGGGCCGGTCCCCCGCCTCGGAAATGCCGCCGAGGGCAATGCCGAGAAGGTAGCCTTCACACCAGCGTCCGAGTGCCGCCGCACGCTCGCCGATCGGCGCATCCTCGCCCGGCAGCAACGGTTCGAAGCGCAGGTCGTCGTCGTCCATGGCCTCGGTGGTATCGGTGAACAACTGGGTGAGTAGTGTGAGGCATGCCTTGGCAGCATCGCCGCGGGCATGCGCGTCTTCGAGCACCTGCGCGATCCAGCGCGTCTGCTGCGCGTCCCCGGGGCCGCTCAGCATACCGCAGAGGATTCCGTGGGCCTCGGCAGCGGTGGTCTCCGCTTCGACGGCGGCGAGTGCGTCGTCGAGCTCGTGGTAGAGTTCTATATCGGGCATCGGTCTGACTCCGCCAGGGTCGGCCGGTTCCCGGCGAGACGTCCGGGACCACGTGATCGGCACTGAACCTCTCGGAGGCAACGGCATGGGTACGGCCACCTGCAGCGCCAAGATCCGGCAACGCGGGCCGGGGGCCATTGTCTCCGAGGCGATCGGCACGCCCATATCCTATCATCGCGTTGACCCTCCCTGCGCCCGCTTCTATAGTCGCAACGAGTCATCCGGGAGCCTGCCAGGTGTCTGATTCCCTTACCGAACACATCGACCGGCTGGAGCGGCGAGTCGAGGAGCTGCTCGCATTGTGCGAACGCCTGCACGAGGAGAATCGCATGCTGCGCGACTCGCAGGAGGCGCTCAACGCCGAACGCGCTCACCTGCTCGAGAAAAACGAGCATGCACGCTCGCGTATCGAGGCGATGATCAGCCGCCTCAAGGCGATGGAGAGCCACTGACCATGAACGAGGAACCGGTCAAAGTGCGCATCCTCGACCGCGAGTACCTGGTGGCATGTGCCCCCGAGGAACGTGACAGCCTCCTCGACGCCGCCGCCTATCTGGATCGCCACATGCGAGAAATCCGCGACTCGGGCAAGATCGTCGGCAGCGAGCGGATCGCGGTCATGGCGGCTCTCAACATCGCCAGCGATCTGCTCGTCGAACGCCGCCGGGTGAACGACGACGACCAGGCCGTCCGCCGCGTGTCGAACCTGGAGCGGCGCATCGCGCGGGTACTCGACCGTGAAAACGAATCCGCCCTGGGCCACGGCCGCCAGACCCGCGACAACGAGAGCTGACGCAACCCACCTCGCGACTTGTGGACGGTTTCCGTGCCCTGCCCACAGCTGCGTGACCTGTCGCATCTCGCGAGATCGTCCGTGCCCCGTACTGGACGTCAGCCCCCGGCCTCCGGCAAGATATCGCCGTGACATCCCCTGCGGTGTTCGAGAGCGAGCCATACGTTTTCTTGAGCCGACACTTAGTCGCCTAGGGGA
>CAZHBN010000099.1:2615-12561 GCA_964530405.1 uncultured Ectothiorhodospiraceae bacterium | reverse complement strand
CGCGGGCTCTGGCGGGCGGTGAGCGGCACGGCGTCCACCGTGCCCGGACGGCACGTCGGCGACGACGTATCCGGTTACTAACCCGGTCATTAGTCTTGCTACATCTCAGAGCGTTTGTGCGCCTTGCCGGCAAGGCGCGTGAGCGCCGGCGTAGCGGGGCCTACGTCAAGCGAGCGCAACGCCGCCGGTGAGGCGCACAAACGCTCCCGAAGGGCGCGCCTGTCAGCGGCTGTGGACGGCGTTGCTTTATACCACGCTCTTCGCCACAGCCGCTGACAGCCACGCTGAGACGTGGCAAGACTTATGACCGGGTTAGTAAGCAAGGAGGGTGTTTTGAAGCAGGTAGTGGTAGTCGGTGGCTCCGGCGGCATCGGGGCCGCCATCGCGGCGGCGTTCGCCGGCAGCGGTCACGCCGTGTACGCGACGGGCGTGGAGAAGGCCGACGGCTCGGTGGTCGACGGCATCCGGTACGACGTGCTCGACGTACGTGATGGCGAGGCGGTGAAGGCGTTCTTCGGAGGGTTCGACGAGCTGCACGCGCTGGTCAACTGCGCCGGGGTGATCCGCCGCGGCGAGGAGTTCGAGTCCGAGGCCTTCGCTGACGTGGTCGACATCAACCTGAACGGCATGCAGCGTTGTTGCGCGGCGGCCTATCCGGCGCTACGCCGTGCCGGCGGCAGCGTCATCAATATCGCCTCCATGCTGACCTTCTTTGGCAGCCCTGCGGCGCCGGCGTATGCGGCGTCCAAGGGTGGCGTGGGCCAGCTCACCAAGTCGCTGGCGGTGGCGTGGGCGGCGGAGGGGATTCGCGTCAACGCCCTCGCCCCTGGGTGGATCGCCACGGATCTCACCTCGCCGCTGGTGGAGGACGCTCAGCGCTCCAGCGAGCTGGTGGGGCGCACGCCCATGGGGCGCTGGGGCGAGCCGGCGGACCTTGGCGGCCCGGCGCTCTTTCTCGCCTCCGAGCAGGCCCGGTTCGTTACCGGCGCGATCCTGCCCGTGGATGGGGGGTACGCAGCCCGATGAGCGGACTCTCCCGCAGGGTTTCGACCCATCGGCCGCTGCGCGTGGCCGGGCTCGGCGAGTGCATGATCGAGCTGTCCCTGCCCCGAACCGAACCGTTTGCCGGTGGCGTGAACCTGGGCTACGGCGGCGACGCCTTCAACGTGCTGGTGTACCTGCGCCGCGTCCTCGGCGATGCCGCGGCGCACCGGGTGGCGTTCGTGACCGCGCTCGGCGAGGACGACGCGTTCAGCGCCGCCATGTGTAGGGGCTGGGCGGCGGAGGGCCTCGACGTCAGCCTGGTCCAGGCATTACCCGGCCGCCTGCCGGGGCTCTACGCGATCGAGACCCAGGGCGACGGCGAACGGCGCTTCCACTACTGGCGTGAGCAGGCCGCGGTTCGGGCGCTGTTCGATGATGGCGTGCCGCCGGGGCTCGTCGACGAGCTCCTCGCCTTCGACCTCTTCTACGTGAGCGGCATCTCGCTGGCACTGTTCGCGGGCGAGCGCCTGGATACGCTCATGGTGCTGCTCCGCGGGCTTCGCGACGCCGGGGTTACCATAGCCTTCGACTCGAACTACCGGCCGGACCTGTGGCCCGGTGCCGCGGCCGCACGTGCCGCTTACGAGCGTGTTGCCCCGTGGGTGGATGTGGCAATGCCCACCTTCGAGGACGAAGCAGGCCTGTTCGGAGACGATACGCCACGAGCGACAGCGGCACGCTGGCGCAGCGGAGGCTGTGGGGAAGTGATCGTCAAACTGGGTGCCGACGGCTGTCTGGTCGTCGCCGGAGAAGGGGCGCAGTACGTGCCGGCCGTGGATGTCCCGGAGGTCGTGGATACCACTGCCGCCGGTGACTCCTTCAACGGGGCGTACCTCGCCGGGCGTCTGACCGGTGCCGGTTCGGTGGACGCCGCGCGCGGCGCGGCGCGGGTTGCGGCCACCGTCATCCAGACCCGCGGTGCCATCGTGCCGGGTACGGCTAAGCTCGCGTGAGCGCCCGAGAAAGACTGGCGAATGGAGGATACACATCAATGAACCTGGGCATCGAAGGGCGCCGCGCCATCGTCTGCGCGGCGAGCAAGGGGCTGGGCTATGGCTGCGCGGAGGCCCTCGCGCGCGAGGGTGTGGCGGTAACTATCGCGGCACGTGGCCGCGATGACCTCGAACGCGCGGCCGAGCATCTGCGGCAAGGCACCGGTGCCACGGTGACGTCGGTGGTCGCCGACGTCACGACCGCCGAGGGCCGTGAGGCGCTGCTCGCCGCCTGCCCCGAGCCGGACATTCTCGTGACCAACGCCGGCGGTCCGCCGCCCGGCGATTTTCGGGATTTCAGCGAGGAAGACTGGATCGCGGCGTTGCGCGGCAACATGCTCGCGCCCATCGAGCTCATCAAGGCGAGCGTGGACGGGATGATCGACCGCGGCTTTGGGCGCATCGTGAACATCACGTCCTCGGCGGTGAAGGCGCCCATCGGCATCCTGGGCCTTTCCAACGGTGCACGCGCCGGGCTCACCGGCTTCGTCGCCGGGCTCGCGCGGGAGACGGTGCGACACAACGTCACCATCAACAACATGCTGCCGGGGCCGTTCGACACTGACCGTCTGCGCGGTACCTGCGAAGCCGAGGCCACGAAACGTGGTGTTTCGGTGGATGATGTTCTGGCCGAGCGTGCGCGGACGAACCCTGCCGGCCGTGTGGGTCGTCCGGAGGAATTCGGTGCGCTGTGCGCGTTCGTTTGCAGCGTCCATGCCGGCTACATGACTGGCCAGAACCTGCTGCTGGATGGCGGCGCGTATCCGGGGACGCTGTAAGGGGGTAGAAGGCGGGACTGCGACGGCGCGCTGCTCGAGAGCGGCCGTCGCGATCGTCGCCGCTTGAGCGGGCGTTTGCGCGGCCCTGCCAAGAGGGCGCGCAAACGTTCAGCGAGAGGTCGATACGCACGACCTCGGTGAACCGGTGTGTCAGTCGTCGTCGTGATGACGGCCTTCGTGGTGGCCGTAATGGTGGCCGTAACGATCGTCGTTGTCATCCCAGTGCCGACCATTGCCCCGCCGCGCCTCCACAGGTTCGAGGCGCCCGTCGCCGTTGCGGTCCATCATCATCAGGCGGCGTTCCATCGGGTAGGCGTACTCCTCGGTGGAGACGCGCCCGTCGCCGTCGGTGTCCAGCCGCTGAACCCGGCGCTCGGCGTGTTCTCGCATCATGGCCTCGCGCATCTCCGCGACGTTGAGCGCGCCGTCGCCATTGCGGTCCGCGTCCTGGAAGCGCTGGTCATGCAGGGCGCGCACTTCCTCCACGGTGACTACGCCGTCGTCATTGGTATCGGCGTAGCTCATGTCCGGGCCTCGACGTTCGCCCGGGGAGGCGACGGCGACGGCAATGGTGCTCGCGGTGAGAAGCGTGGCGCCCAGTAAGGCAATACGGTGTTTCATGGTCTGTCCCTCCAGTTTGCCGGTTGTGGCCGCGTGTTGTCGCGACCCTGGCCACCAGTCTGCGAGGGCCCTGTGGAGGGACTTTGCGGAAAATGAGAAGCAATATTGAAGGTTGCCGGGCTACAGGGCCTCCAGCCGGTAACCCACCCCGTAGACGGATCGGATCACCTCCTGCTCGCCGCGCACTGCAGCCATCTTGCGCCGCAGGTTCTTGACGTGGGCGTCGACGGTGCGATCGGTGACGATGCGGTGATCGTCGTAAAGTCGGTCGAGGAGCTGGGCCCGGGAGAACACACGGCCGGGGTGTGAGGCCAGGTTGGCCAGGAGACGGAATTCCACGGGTGTCAAGTCCAGTACGTGCCCGTCGAGCACGGCACGGTAGCCCGCTTCGTCGATCTCCAGGCTGCCCGGGGAAGATCGCGCCGGGCTCTGCTGTGTGCGCCTCAGAATGGCTTTGACGCGCGCCACTACCTCCCGCGGGCTGAACGGCTTGCAGATATAGTCGTCGGCACCGAGCTCGAGACCCAGCAGGCGGTCGATTTCCTCGACCCGGGCGGTGACCATGACCACGGGTACGTCGCTGAACGTGCGCAGCGCCCGGCATACGCTCATGCCGTCTTCCCCGGGGAGCATGAGATCGAGCACGATAAGCGCTGGATCGTGCGCTTTCACCCAGGGCACCACGTCGCGACCGTCGGCAAGGATGTGCGGTTCGAAGCCGGCGTTCGAGAGATAATCCCCGAGCAGATCCGCCAGCTGCGGCTCGTCTTCGACGATGAGTATCCGTGCGCTCATGCCTGTGTGACTCCTGCGTCCAGTGGCAGGCTCAGCCGTATGCCCACGCCGCCGTCCGGTGAGTGGTAGGCGCTGAGGTGTCCGTCATGGGCCTCGGCAATGTTCCGGCAGATGGCCAGCCCGAGCCCGGCACCGCCGCTGGCGCGGCTGCGCGAGCCCTCCACCCGGTAGAGGCGGTCGAACAGTCGGGGAAGCGCCTCGTCCGGCACCCCGGGCGCGGAGTCCTCGACTCGGAGCACAGCCTCCTTGTCCTCGGTGGCGAGGGCAATACGGATTCGCCCGCCGCGTTCCGTGTAGGCGAGACTGTTGCGGAAGACATTATCGAGCAGTTGACCCAGACGCTGCCGGTCGCCGGTGACCGTAACCGGCCGGCCGGGGAGGTCGGTGGCCAGTGTCAGGCCCGCATCCGCGAGATGGGGGCGCCAACGCTCGGCCACCTCCCCGGCGAGCGCGCTCAACTCGAGTGGTTCCATGCGGTAATTGAGCGCTCCCGCGTCTGCCAGGGAAAGCTCGTAGAGGTCGTCGATCAGCTTGGTCAGGGTGGTGATGTTCCCCTGCAAGGCTGCCAGCGATTCCCGGTTGAGCGGTCGCACGCCGTCCTCCATCGCTTCGAGCTCGGCACGTAGTACCGATACCGGGGTACGAAGCTCGTGGGAGATGTCGGCCATGAACGCACGGCGAAGCCGCTCGTTACGTTGCAGGGTTTCCGCCAGACGGTTGAAATCCCGGGCTAGCTGCCCGAGCTCGTCCCGCCGGGTCTGGGGAACGCGGGTGTCGAAACGTCCCGCCGCCAGCGCCTGTGTGCCCCGTGCCAGACGCGTTACCGGGGCCAGGAAGCCACCAGCCAGGAGCAGGCTGACCACGGCGGCTATCACTACCGCAATCCCGGCGGTCACCCATGCCGTCTCAAACTGCTCGTGCTGGAAGTGCAATGCCAGGCGGTTGGTGATCCGGCCGGGGGGCTCGTACACCAGGGAACCGACGGTGGCGCCGTCGACGACGATGGCGATGGATTCGCTCGCGCGCCGGGGGATATCCGGACCGGCGACGTGGCGGCCCGAGGCGTCCCTCAGCGTCGGGCCGAATCGTGGCGGCGGCATGCGCTTGTCGTCGTGGTCCGGCGGTTCGTGGCGTTCCCGTTCCCGGAGCTCGGGAATGTGGCTGTTCGTCTCGTGCTCGTGGCGGTGCTCGCGTCCCTCTTCGTACTGCCAGAGCGCCTCTCGGAGCATGTAGTGCCAGCGTGGTGGATGTTCCAGCGCCCGCCACGAACCTGTTTCGCGATAGTGATCGGCCAGCACTTCGGCGAGCGCCTCCAGCCGCTCGCGCTCGCGCCCGCGCTGGTAGTCGAGGAAATCCTCGCGGAACGTGAGCTGTACCGCGAGCGTCATCAGAACCACCACCGAGAGGGTGACGCCGAGAATTGCGAGAAACAGCTTGGCGGTGACTCCGGGTCTGCGCATCCTCTGGTCCGACGGTTCGGCTGATCGCGTTGCCTGGGAGCTCCAGTATCCCCGATGGCGTCGGCGGGGCAAGGCGGTTCGTGGTAATTCCATGGTTTCTTCATTTTTCGCCCACATTTCGGCGCGATGATCACCGTGGACCGACAAGACCACGGAGGCGTCCCATGCAACTGCGCGATACCACTGAACACTTTGGCTCGGTGACCCGTTGGCTTCACTGGATCACCGCCGTTCTGATTGCGCTCATGCTCGCTCTCGGCTGGGGCGGGGAGCTGGTCTCTGAAGCCGGTGAACAGTGGCTGATGGCGGTGCATATCAGCCTCGGCATTGCCGTGCTCGCTCTCGCGGTTGCGCGTGTGATCTGGCGGATGACGAACACGAGGCGGCCATCGCGCGACACCGATCTCTTCGGCCGCGTGGCAACGCTGGTGCAATGGTCGCTGATCGCGTTGCTGGTGCTCATTCCTCTGTCCGGCTGGCTGCTGGTGTCCGCCTCCGGTCACGCACCGGGTTTCTTCGGTCTGTTCTCGTTGCCGCCACTGGTTGGCGAGAGCGAGGGGCTTCATGAGCTCGGTGAGGAAGTCCACGAGGTCTTGCCGTGGGTGCTGGTGGCCGTTCTCGCACTGCATGTGCTCGGCGCGCTCAAGCATCATTTCGTTGATGCGGATGCCACGCTGCGGCGCATGCTCGGTGCCCGGGTCGACAAAACCGTGCGTTCCGGGGTGGCGGACCCGCGGTAGTGTCGGGTTAATTTCAGGACCAGTAGATTCAGGCGCTGGCCGGCGCGTTCACGGGTGCGCGTCGGCCGTCTGCTCACGAGCCCACGCCACGAACGCCTCGATCAGTGCCACATGCGGCGATGACGGCAGGTGGACGGCATAGAACCCGAAACCTTCCAACGTGAGTCGATGGGCGCGCACCAGCAGCCCGGATTCCAGCTCCCTGGCCACGAGCACGTCGCTGACGAGCGCCACGCCCTCGCCGGCGATCGCCGCTTCGATGGCATGGGTCTCTTCACTGAAGACCAGCTCCGGTTGCGGTGTTCCGGCTTCGGTGTGAATACCCTGGGCGCGTGCGTGTTCGAACCAGCGTGCCCAGCTTGGCGTGTGTGGCCCAGGGCGTTTCCACTGGAAGTGGATCAGTGCCTCGAACGCCGGTGTGCCGGGTGTCGTATTCTCGGCGTGATCAGCCAGATGGCGCGGGCTGCAAACGGGGATGTAGCGGTCCCGGAAGAGCTCATGGCTGACCATGGTCTCCGGGGGCTTGTCGCTGTAGCGGACGGCGAAGTCCACGTCGCCGGAGTGCAGGTCGACGGGGTGCTCCGAGGCGTGGACGTCCAGCGTTATCCGCCCGACCGCCGCCCGCAGGCTGGCCAGACGGGGTAGCAGCCAGCGGCTCGCGAACGCGGGCGTGGTCGTCACTTTCACAGGGGCCGATTCGCGGTCGGCTCGAAGGGCCTCGAATGCGGCGGCAAAGCGGTCGAAGCCCTCGCGCAGCACCGGGTAGATACGCTGTCCGGCCGGCGTCAGCGCAATCGGTCGTGGCTGGCGATGGAACAATGGCTCGCCGAGAAAATCTTCCAGTGCGCGGATCTGGTGACTGACCGCTGTGGCGGTCACGGACAACTCCTCGGCCGCCTCGGCGAAGCTCGAATGGCGGGCCGCCGCCTCGAACGCCCGTAGTGAATTCAATGGTGGTAGACGTCGCATCGTCGCATCCAGTGAGAAATTCTCAGCCACCGGCTGAAAAATAAGCGTTTGTCGCCCGCTGTGCCCCCGGGCTTCAATGCCGGCGTTCCACAGGCACACCGGGAGTACACCCATGACCGCCATATTGCACATCGATGCGAGCGCGCGACAGCAACGTTCACTGTCCCGGGATCTCTCCGGCCGGTTCGTGGCCGAATGGCAGCAACGTGATCCGACAGCCGAAATCATGTACCGCGATGTCGGCACTTACCCGCCGCCGTTCGTCTCCGAGGCGTGGATCGCTGCGGCCTTTACCGATGCGCACCGGCGTACGGACGAGCAGAACACGGTTCTGGCCGCCTCCGAGGCGCTGATCGGCGAGCTCGAGCGGGCGGATGTAATCGTCCTCGGCACGCCTATGTACAACTACGGCATGCCGGCGGCGCTGAAGGCCTGGTTCGACCAGGTGATTCGGGTGAACCGCACGTTTTCCTTCGATCTTGCGCGGGGCGACTGGCCGCTCGAACCCATTCTCGGTGGCAAGACGCTGGTGGTGCTGAGCTCGAAGGGCGAGTTCGGCTTCGACCCTGGCGGCATGCGTGGGAGCCGGAATCACCTGGACCCGCACATCGCCACCTGTGCCCATTACCTGGGCGTGGCGGAGCAGCACGCCATCGCCATCGAGTACCAGGAGTTCGGCGATGAACGCCACCGTGCGTCGATTGCACAGGCGTTCTCGGCCGTCACGGATCTCGTCGAGCGGCTGGTGCCGGCGTCTGCCGCGGCCGGCGAGCGCCCCTGCGCCACGGGTTAGTGGCCGCGGCGTCGGCGCTCACCCAGGCGGTGCGAGTCGTTGTCGATGGAGGCGCGGACCGCCGCGGGCACGATGTCGAGGAGATGGCCGAGCTTCGCGGGGTTGCGCACCACGTAGATGGCGACGATGCGACCGTCGACGATCTCCAGGGCCGTGGTCTGCAGAGTGCCATCGTATTCCACGGTGACCCAACCGGGCAGACCGTTGAGCGTAAGGCGCCGGAGCCACAGGGGTTCGGCGCCTTCGGCCTTTCGGGCGAGGCCCGCGAAAAAGCGGCAGATCTTGTCGGCGCCGGTGATGGGCCGCAGCGCCGCGCGTTTGTGCCCGCCGCCGTCGCTGTGCAGGGTGGCGGTCTCCGCCAGCAGGTGCCCCAGCCCGGCGGTGTCGCCGCTGCGGGAGGCGGCGAGGAAGGCCTCCGCGATCTGCTCGCTTTCATCGCGGCTCACGCGGAAGCGCGGGCGCTCGTCGTGAACCCGCCGGCGCGCGCGGGTGGCGAGCTGGCGGCAGGCGGCGGCACTGCGCCCGAGCGTGGCGGCGACGTCGTCGAAGCTCATGTCGAATATGTCGTGCAGGAGGTAGGCGGCGCGCTCGAGCGGCGAGAGCCGTTCGAGCGCGAGCATGAGGGCGAACGACAGGTCGTGCGCCATGTCCTCCGCCGACGCGGCGGTGGGCGATACCTGGTCGATAACCGGCTCCGGAAGCCATTCACCCACGTAGATCTCGCGCCTGTGCCTGGCCTCCTTGAGGCGATCCAGGCACAGTCGGGTGACTACCCGGGAAAGATACGCTTTCGGGTTATCGATCGCCTGGCGGTCCGCATCGTGCCAGCGCAGGTAGGCGTCCTGCACGATGTCCTCGGACTCGGCGATCGAGCCCAGCATCCGGTAGGCGAGACCGGTGAGGTAATCGCGATGGCGGTGGAAATCGTGCGCGGCGTCGTCCGCCATGAGCGTTCTACCTTCGTGCGGCGGCGTCGGTCTCGTCCTCGGTCGGGTGAATCGCGTGAAAGCCTACGCTCAGGCGATTCCAGACGTTGATTGCCCCGATGACCAGTGTCAACTTGACCATCTCCTCCTCGCTGAATTCGGCGCGGACTTCCTCGTACAGCGCGTCTGAGGGCGGCGTTTCGGCGACACGGGTGAGGGCGTCGGTCCAGGCGAGCGCCGCACGTTCCCTGGGCGTGTACAGCGGTGATTCCTGCCAGGCACTCAACAGGTACAACCGCTCCTCGGTTTCACCGGCCGCCCGCGCGTCGCGGGTGTGCATGTGCACACAGAAGGCGCAGCCGTTGATCTGCGAGGCACGCGTCTTCACCAGCTCGATCAGGCTGTGCTCCAGCCCGCAGTTTCGCACCTGCTGCTCGAAGGCCTTCATGGCCCGCAGGGTCCGGGGGGCGGCGGTAAAGTAGTCGAGTCGGCTTTGCATGGTGCGTCTCCCTGGTTGTGTTGATACTCACCCAAGGAGACGAGGTAGTGGGCCGGTGTGTGACATACCCACCGCGGCATCGATGCGCGAGGAGCTCCACCATTCCACCACGCTGCCGTGGGTGTGGCGTGAGTTCGATTTGTGCCTGATCCAGCCCTGTCGTCGACGCTGGCCGTAAAAGCACAGCCAACCTGTACACCGCGTGCATGTGGAGCCACGATGATGTGACTGTCCGTTTCCCCAGCAAGGAGGCTGCATGAGCGAGATCGTGATCTTCGAGGAAGATGCCCAGCAGGTGGAAGTTCGCCTGCAGAGCGAGACTGTCTGG
>CAZHBN010000099.1:0-2515 GCA_964530405.1 uncultured Ectothiorhodospiraceae bacterium | reverse complement strand
TTCCGCCAATGGGCCACCCGGGTGCTGCGCGAGCAGCTAACGCAAGGCTACAGCCTCAACGAGCACCGCCTCGCGCAGCGGGGATTGAGCGAATTGGAACAGGCCGTTGAGCTGCTGGGTCAGACGTTGACCAGGCAGGAGCTGGTCTCGGACATTGGCCAGGAAGTCGTGGGCCTGATTCTCGGTTACGCCCGTACCTGGCGGTTGTTACAGGATTACGACGAGGGGGAGCTGGGCTTGCCGGCGGGGGCGCGACCGGCTCGCGGTGTCCTCGAGGAACACGAGGCCCGCCGGGCGCTGGATGCGCTGGCCGCGGAGCTGCGAGAGCGCGGTGAAGCGACGGAGCTGTTCGCCCGCGACCGGAGTGACGGGTTGGCTTCGATCCTCGGCAACCTCGAACAGAGCATGTTCGGCGACTCCCTGTACAAGACGCGAGAAGAACGGGCCGCCCATCTGCTGTATTTCGTCATCAAGAATCACCCCTTCGCGGACGGCAACAAGCGCTCCGGTGCCTTTCTGTTTCTGCTCTACCTGCGTCAGGAGGGCATGCGCTTGACCCTCAATGAACAGGGACTCACCGCGCTCACTCTGCTGATCGCCGAGAGCGCCCCTCAGGCCAAGGATCTGATGGTGCGCCTGGTGATGAACCTGATCGCCGAAGATGCGCCTCCGGGCTCACAAATCGAATCGAGTTCGTGAACGCTGACCGCGCTCGGTATTTGCCAGGCGGTCCGCAAGCCATGGTGAGCGCCTTCTCCAGAGTGCCCCTTTCCTACCATTCCGCCACGCTACCGTCGGCGTGGCGCCACACCGGATTGCGCCAGCGGTGGCCGGTTCTGGCGCGTTCCTCGACGAAAGCTTCGTTGATTTCCACGCCGAGGCCCGGGCCCCGAGGGATGGCGCAGTAGCCGTTTTCGATGTGCAGCGGGGCCGGATCGAGGAGGTAGTCGAGCACGTCGTTGTCGCGGTTGTAGTGGATGCCCATGCTCTGTTCCTGGATGAACGCGTTGTGGGAGACGGCGTCCACGTGGAGCGAGGCGGCGAGGGTGAGCGGCCCGAGTGGGCAGTGGGGCGCGAGGGCCACGTCGTAGGTCTCGGCGAGCACGGCGATCTTGCGCCCTTCGGTGATCCCGCCGCAGTGGCTGAGATCCGGCTGGACCACGTCCACGTGGCCGCCTTCCAGCACCGGTCGGAAGTCGTAGCGGCTGTGCAGACGCTCGCCGGTGGCGATGGGATAGCCGAGGCCGGCGGCGATCCGGGGTAGGCAGTGCAAGTGCTCGGGCAGCACTGGCTCCTCGACGAACATCGGATGGAAGGGCTCCAGCTCCCGGAGCAGGGCTTTCGCCATGGGGCGGTGGACACGCCCATGGCAGTCGATGCCGATACCCACGTCCGGCCCTACTGCCTCACGGGCTTCGGCCACGCGGGCGACGGCTTCGTCGATGCGCGCATGGGAGTCGACAATGGCGAGTTCGGCGGTGGCGTTCATCTTGAATGCGGTGAAGCCCTTGTCCGTCAGCGCGCGGGCGCCGTTGGCGACGTCGCCGGGACGGTCACCGCCGGTCCAGGCGTACATGCGCATGCGCTCGCGACAGGCGCCGCCGAGGAGTTCGTGCACGGGTATACCGAGCGCCCGGCCCTTCAGATCCCACAGTGCCTGGTCGATACCGGCGATGGCGCTCATCAGGATCGGCCCGCCGCGGTAGAAGCCGCCTCGGTAGAGGGTTTGCCAGAGGTGTTCGATGCGTCGGGGATCCTCGCCGACGAGGTAGTCGGCGAGCTCGTGGACGGCGGCCTCCACCGTGGCGGCGCGGCCCTCGATCACGGGTTCACCCCAGCCGTAGACACCTTCGTCGGTTTCGATCTTGAGGAACAGCCAGCGCGGGGGGACCTGCCAGGTTTTCAGTTGGGTGATCTTCATGAGGCTTTTCCGGGTTGAGCGGTCGTGCGTGTGGTGGTGTACCGCGGTCTTTGGGCGAACGGGAAAGTCCGGGGGTTGGCGCGGCGGGGCACGCGGTGCCGGAACACGCCGTGAATACGTCCCTGTAGGCTCCTATGCGGCGTCCCTGCCGCATAAGGTTCCGTCACCCCGTGCCCCGCCGCGCCTGTCAACGTTGGTGGCCAGGCCGCGGCGTGGAACTTGACGGCCCGCCGTAGGCCGGCCCACGTGCGCGATATGCACATTGGAGGCCGGCACGAGCGTGCGCGGCGAAGCCGCTCGTCCTCGGCCCTCGGAACGCCAATAGGCGTATGTCGGCTGCTTCCGGCAGCGGGTGTCCCGTGGCCGGCCTGTCGGCCAGCGCTGCGCGCTCGCCGACCTACGATTGCCGACGGCCCACGTGCGCGGTAAGCACATCGGAGGCCGGCACGGGTTTGCGGGGCAAAGCCGCTCACCCTCGGCTCCCGGAACGGCTGCCGCGCGCATTGGTTTAGTCCAGCGGCCACATGGCGAGCTGCGGGAAGAACAGCAGCAGCGCCAGCACCACCATCTGCATGCCGATGAACGGCACCAGCG
>CAZHBN010000098.1:1937-12614 GCA_964530405.1 uncultured Ectothiorhodospiraceae bacterium | reverse complement strand
TTTCCAGACCGTTCTCGCGCACGGTCTCGATGCAGGCCCTGTTGATCTGCTCGGGGTTGAAGGGCATGTGCCTGCCGAGGATCTTGGCGGAGTCGAGCAGCCGCCGGGTGTGCTCGTGCAGGCGGAAGATCGCCGGACCGTCGACAGTCCGGTAGGCGCGCACGCCTTCGAACACGCCGAAGCCGTAGTGCAGCGTGTGAGTGAGAACGTGGACTTTCGCGTCCCGCCAGGGCACGAACTCGCCGTCCAACCAGATCACGCCATCGCGGTCCGCCATGCTCATGCGCGGCTCTCCTTCACGCTCTACCGTTCGCTTTGCGGCGCCGCTGCCTCGTCGCGGCCCGCCCCCATGATCTCGTCCCACAGAGCCGTCACGATCTCGCGCTCGCTCCGGAATTCCTCCGCGGGCACGCGTGCCGGCTCTTCCTGCAGCGTCAGCCGGTGTATCTTGGCCCGGAATACCCGATAGGCTTCCGCCAGGTTTTCGGCGGTGTCCGCGCCGAAAAGACCATTTTCGCCACTCAGCTCGCCGAGCAGACGGATGTTGTCGGTAAAGCGCAGCAGTCCGGGGTTCGCATGGGCACCGGCAAGAACGCCATATTGCACCATAAATTCGATGTCCGCGATACCGCCGCGGTCTTGCTTGAGGTCGAAGACGTCCTCGTCCCGGGATGCCTTTTCACGGCGCATGCGTTCGCGCATGTTGGTGACTTCCGCACGCAGGCTGCCGGCGTCGCGCTCGGTGGCGAGCACTTCCCGGCGCACCGCTTCCACCCGCTCGGCCAGCGCCCCGTCGCCGGCGACGACACGGGCGCGCACCAGCGCCTGGTGCTCCCAAGTCCAGGCATTGCGATGCTGGTATTCCGCGAAGGCATCCAGGCTGGTGGCGAGCAGGCCCGACTTGCCGCTCGGGCGCAGGCGCGTGTCAACTTCGTAGAGAACGCCACCGGGCGTGGTGGTGGAGAGGATGTGAATGATCCGCTGGGCGAGCCGGGCGAAGAACACGGCGTTCTCCACGGATTTCTCGCCGTCGGTGACGAGTTGCTCGCCGTTGGCGTCGTTAATGAACACCAGGTCCAGATCCGAGCCGTAGCCGAGCTCGATGCCGCCTAGCTTGCCGTAGGCGAGGATAGCGAACCCCTGCACCACGGACTCGCCATCCACCCGGCCAGTGGGCCCGCCGAAGCGACGGGTGACGTGATGCCAGGCCACCGCGAGCACCTGCTCGAGAACCACTTCGGCGATTTCGGTGAGGTAGTCGCTGACCACCATGATGGGGATGGCGCCGGCGATATCGGCGGCGGCGACGCGGAGGACGTTGGCCTGGCGGAAGTGACGAAGCACTTCCATCTGTTGTTCCAGGTCGTCGTCGGGAACCTGGTCGAGACGACGGGCGAGCTCCGTAGTGAGCGCTTCACGGCGCAGCGGCGCATAGAGGGTGCGCGGGTCCAGCAGCTCGTCGAGCAGCACCGGGTGGCGCGTCAGCAGGCGGGCGATCCAGGGGCTAGCGCCGCAAAGCTGCACGAGTTGTGACAGTGCCATGGGGTGCTCGTTGAGCAGGGCCAGATAGACCGTGCGGCGGGCGACCGCCTCGAGCAGCGTGAGCACTCGCTCCAGTGCGGCATCGGCACGATCCTGGGCGGCTACCGCCTGCAGCAGCATCGGCATCAGCCGGTCCAGGCGTGCCCGTCCCCTCGCCGACAGGGAACGGGTGCTGTGGCCCTCGCGCAGCGCGGCGATGCGCTCACGGGCGCGGGAGGGGCGCTGGAAGCCGGCGTCGTAGAGGAACTCGTCGGTTTCGTCATCGTCGGCCGTTGCCGCCCAGACATCGCCGAAGTCCAGGCTCGCGCCATCCACCTCGCCGGCTTCCTGCGGCGCGACGAAGACCTGGTCGAAGTGTCCCTGGATTCTCTGCCGCCAGCCCTCCAGGTCCGAGGCGAAGCGTTCGTAGTCCGCGTAGCCCATGGAGAAGGCCAGGCGCTGGCGCTCCAGTGGGTCCACGGGAAGCTCGTGGGTCTGCTGGTCGTGCATCGCCTGGAGGCGGTTCTCCGTGCGGCGCAGGAACCGGTAGCCGTTGGTGAGCTCGTCCCGGGCCCATTCCGGAATCTGCCCCTGGCCGGCGAGGCGGTCGAGCACGGGCAGCAACCGTCGCTCCCGCAGAGCCGGCTCCTGGCCGCCGCGGATGAGCTGGAACGCCTGACCGATGAACTCGATCTCGCGGATGCCGCCGCGGCCGAGCTTGATGTTGTCTGCCATGCCACGGCGGCGGACCTCACGGTCCACCATGGCCTTCATCTCGCGGAGGTTCTCGAACGCGCCGTAGTCCAGGTAGCGGCGGTAGATGAACGGGCGAAGCGTGGCCAGCAGCTCGTCGCCGCGCTGGTAGTCGCCGCCCACCACCCGTGCCTTGATGAGCGCGTAGCGCTCCCATTCGCGGCCCTGGTCCTGGTAGTAGATCTCCATGCCACGGAAGCTCTGGGTGAGCGGCCCGGCGCTGCCGTAGGGGCGCAGGCGCATGTCCACGCGGAAGGCCTGACCGTCGACGGTCTGCTGGTCGAGCGCGGCGATGAGCTCGCGGCCGAGGCGGTTGAAGAATTCCTCGTTGGCCCGCGGCTTGCGCCCGTCGGTCTCGCCGGCCTCCGGGTAGGCGAAGATGAGATCGATGTCGGAGGAGAAGTTGAGCTCGCCGCCGCCGAGCTTGCCCATGCCGAGAACCACCAGCTGCTGCGCCTCGCCGTCGGCATTGCGCGGTGTGCCCCAGCGCTCGCAGCGGGCGGCGTAGAGGTGGGCCAGGGTACGGTCGATGCAGGCCTCGGCGAGCGCCGAGAGCTCGGAGAGGGTGTCACCGAGCGCAGCGATGCCGGCGAGGTCCCGCCAGGCGATGCGTACCATTTCCGCTTCGCGGAAGCGGCGCAGGCTGCGATGCAGGGCGTCGGTGTCCGCCACGCCGCCCAGGGCCTCGTCGAGCCGCGCGCGGTAGTCGTCGAGGCTTCGTGGTGTGTCCAGCCCTGCCGGCCGGCTCATGTCGGTGAGCAGTGCCGGGTGCTTCTGGCAGGCGCGGGCGACGAACTCGCTCGCCGCCCACACGGGAGGCAGGGTCGCCTGCATCCGCTCGTCCGCCGGTGGCTCGTGCTCGGCCAGAAAGTCCGCGAGTTGATCGGCGACCACTGCCCGAAGCCGTTCGGGCAGGGTGTTCAGGGCGTCGCGAAGCGGTGCGGGGGCGTTGTCAATACTCATCGTTCGAGTCTACTAGGGCCCATTGAGGATTCCCAAGTGCCCCGGCTCCGGGGGAGCGCGTACCGGGTGTTGCCGCCCGGTGTCACCATTAGACGGGCACACCGGGCAGGGGCTCACACTTGCGCGCGGGCGTTAGCGTTCGCGCGGTGTGCCGGATACCGCGCGAGCAACCAGGCTCCAGCTGCGACCAACGGAACCGCAGGCGCCGTCGCGAGCGGCGGCGCCTCGCCGAGCAGACCCCACGCGACCAGGGCGGCGGTGATGGCCATCAGGTTGCGGGCTTGGCTGAAAAGGGTCACGTCGATGCGCTTCGGCACGGCAATGTGGAAGACGAATCCGATGCCGGTGGCGATCACGAGGGCGGTGAACGCCGGGTTCGTGAGCTACCGACCATGCGGCGTCGAGGGTGTTCCACCGACACACGTAGGCATCCAGGTCCGGCGCGTCGCGGAGCAGGCGCACCTACTCGCCGCCGGGGCCGGCGCCGCCCAGGTATTCGGCGAGCAGGCTGCACCTCAGCGGGGCGGCCGTCCCGCCGCCGTGCTCCCGGCTCACGGCCGTTCGAACAGCGCCGCGATACCCTGGCCGCCACCGATGCACATGGTCACCACCGCGTAGCGGCCGCCGACACGCTCGAGCTCTGCGAGCGCCTTGACCGTGAGGATGGCGCCGGTGGCGCCGATGGGGTGGCCCAGGGAGATGCCGCTGCCGTTCGGGTTAACCCGTGCCGGGTCGAGGTCCAGATCGCGTGTCACGGCGAGTGCCTGGGCGGCAAAGGCTTCGTTGATCTCCCAGACGTCCACGTCGTTGCTGGCTACCCCGGTTCTGTCGAGCAGTCGACGTACCGCGGGTACCGGGCCGATGCCCATGTACCTCGGGTCCACGGCGGCCACCGTGCCGCCCACCAGGCGTGCCTTGGGCGTAAAGCCGCGCTCGGCGGCAACGTCCCGTTCCATGAGGACCACCGCGGCGGCGCCGTCGTTCAGCGTCGAGGCATTGCCCGCGGTCACGGTGCCGCCGTCGCGCTTGAATACCGGCTTCATGGCGGCCATTTTCCCCGGATCCACATCGCGCCGGGGACCCTCGTCGGTATCCACGGTGGTGGGTCCCTTTCGCCCCGGAACCTCGATGGGCAGGATCTGCTCGCGGAAGTAGCCGGCGTCGATAGCGGCGACCGCGCGACGGTGGCTCTCGGCGGCGAGGGCGTCCTGATCCTCCCGGGAGATGCCCCACTTTTCCGCGACGTTCTCCGCGGTGATGCCCATGTGACACTTGTCGAACGGGTCCGTGAGCGCGCCCACCATGGCATCGAGCATCTGGCCGTCGCCCATGCGCTGGCCCCAGCGGCCGCTGGGCAGCCAGTAGGGGGCGCGGCTCATGGCGTCGCCGCCGCCGGCCACGGTGCAGTGGGCGTCCCCGAGCTGGATGTAGGAGGCGGCGGTGAGGATCGCCTGCAGGCCGCTGCCACAGAGGCGGTTCAGGGTGAGCGCGGGCGTCTCCACCGGGAGCCCGCCGTTGACCGAGGCCACGCGGGCCAGGTACATGTCCCGCGGTTCGGTGTGAATGACGTTGCCGAACACCGTATGGCCCACGTCTTCCGGCGCCACACCCGCACGGTTCACGGCCTCGCGCACGACGGCGGCGCCCAGGTCGCCGAGGGATACATCCTTCAGGGAACCACCGTAAGTGCCGACCGGCGTGCGCACGCCGCTGACAACCACCACTTCGCGCATCGGGTCACCTCCTGCCAACGATTCGGCGCGGACTGCTTGTTGTGCTGCCGCAGGCAGTGTAGCCCGCCTAAAGATGACGCGCGAGTCATGAAATCACCCGTCGCGGCGGGCGTTTGCGGACGGGCATTTCTTGAACGCCCGCGAGCGGTCGGGGAGAATAGCGCGCCGGAGGAGCGCGGCGACGGCCCGACTCGTTCACACCGGTCCGCGGTGTCCCCGGACTCGCGAGCGGGCGGCCTCTAAACGACACCAACCGATTCATCCCGGACGCGCGGCCCTGCGGGGCTTTGGCCAGAAGCCGGCGCGGCCCATCTCTCGAGGGAGGTTTCCATGACCCAGCACATCCAGTACCCGGACTCGGGCGAGAAGCTCAAGGTCGTCGACGGCAAGCTCTCCGTTCCCGACAACCCCATTCTCGGCTATGTGGAAGGCGACGGCATCGGTCCGGACATCACTCGTGCGAGCATGCGCGTGTGGGATGCGGCCGTGGAGCAGGCCTACGGCGGCAAGCGCAAGGTCCACTGGGCCGAGCTCTACATGGGCGAGAAGGCCGCCGGCCTCTATGACGGTGACTACTTCCCCGAAGAGACCCAGGCCGCGCTGCAGGACCTCATCGTCTCCATCAAGGGTCCGCTGACCACGCCGGTGGGCGGTGGCTTCCGCTCGCTCAACGTGGCGCTGCGCCAGAAGCTCGACCTCTACGCCTGCGTGCGCCCGGTGCGTCACTACGACGGCGTGCCCTCGCCGCTGCGCAAGCCCGAGGATGTGGACGTGGTGGTCTTCCGCGAGAACACCGAGGACGTCTACGCCGGCATCGAGTACCAGTCCGGCAGCGAGGAGAATCAGAAGGTCACCCGCTTCCTCAAGGAAGAGATGGGCGAGACCTTTTTCGACGACGCCGGCCTGGGCGTGAAGCCCATCAGCCCCTTCGGCTCCAAGCGCCTGGTGCGCAAGGCGATCCAGTACGCCGTCGACAACAACCGTGAAAGCGTGACCCTTGTCCACAAGGGCAACATCATGAAGTTCACGGAGGGCGCCTTCCGCCAGTGGGGCTACGAGGTCGCCAAGGAGGAGTTCGGCGATGTCACCATCACCGAGGAGGAGCTCTACTCCACCTACGGTGGCAAGCGCCCCGAGGGCAAGATCGTCATCAAGGACCGCATCGCCGACATCATCTTTCAGCTGATGCTGCTGCGGCCCAATGAGTTCGACGTGCTCGCCACCATGAACTTGAACGGCGACTACCTCTCCGACGCCATCGCTGCGGAGGTGGGCGGTGTGGGCATTGCGCCGGGGGCGAACATGTCCGATCACGTTGCCGTGTTCGAGGCTACCCACGGCACAGCGCCGAAGTACGCGAACCAGGACAAGGTCAACCCGGGCTCGCTGCTGTTCTCCGGCGTGATGATGCTCGACTACATCGGCTGGACCGAGGCGGCCGACCTGATCCGTGCGGCCTACCAGAAGGTGGTCACCACGGGCATCGTCACCTACGACTTCGCCCGCCAGATCGAGGGCGCCACCGAGGTCAAGACGAGCCAGTTCGCCGACGCCATCATCGAGCAGATGCAGGGCCGTATCGACCTCGCCAAGTACCAGCAGGAGCGCGAGGCGGCCATCGAGCACGACCGCAAGGTCCGCGAGCTGCGCCGCGTTGCGTCGCCGCTGGAGGAGATGATCGCTTCCGGCCGCACCCCGCAGAGCGTGCGCGAGATGATGAATCCGGAGCCCGTCTCCGTCGCCGCCGACACCTCGGTGGAGGATGCCATGCACCTGATGCGCGAGCAGCGCATCAGCTCGGTGATCTGCGAGCCCGGTGAGGACGGTGCCTGGGGCATCATGACCCAGCGTGACGTGCTCGCCCGCATCGTCTCCGCCGGCCGCCGCCCCGCCGACGTGAAGGTCACCACCGTGGCGAGCAAGCCGCTCGTGACCGTGCCGGCGGAGATGAGCCTGCAGGAGTGCGCGGAGAAGATGAGCAAGGAGAACATCCGCCGCGTGGTCGTGGTCCAGGAGGATGGCCGTCCGGTGGGGATCATCTCCGATACGGACATCTTCGCCGCCGTGGAGCAGTTCGGGCTGCCCGAGTAACGGCGTCCGATGGACCGACCCGGCGCCCATCGCATTGCGGTGGGCGTTTTTTTGCGGCTGATATGTAGCAGAATTACATGAATTCGCCCTGAAGCGGTTACTTGGTATACAAAGCGTCGCTGTCAGTGGGGACAGATGAAAGCGTGGCTGTAATTGCGCTACATTCTGTCGACATTCGCGAACGCTGACGCGAGCGCGTCGGCGATAGGAGGAGTCGCCTACATGCCCGAATCGCGAACCGACGCGCCTCTGCGCGAGGATATCCGCCAGCTCGGCGGCCTGCTCGGCAGCACGCTCTACGAGCAGGCCGGTGAGGACGTCTATCACGTCGTCGAGGAAGTGCGCCGCCTTGCCAAGGAGGCTCGCGCGGGTGACGGCGACGCCGCCGCCGAGCTCGAGCGAACGCTAGCCGAGCTACCCGACGAGTTGATCATGCCCGTGGTGCGGGCGTTCTCGCAGTTCCTCAATCTTGCCAACATCGCCGAGCAGCACCACCGCGTACGCCGCAGCCGTGCCTGGTTGCGGGATCCGGATTCCTCGCCGCTGCGCGGCTCACTGGAGGAGAGCTTTGCGCGCCTGGGCGCCGAGGTCGACGGCGAGACGCTTTACCGCGCCGTCGGCGAGCTTTCCATCGAGCTGGTGCTCACCGCGCACCCCACGGAGGTGAGCCGGCGCACGATGCTGCAGAAGTACAACCGCATCGCGAACCTGCTCGATCACCAGGATCGCCTCGACCCCACACCGGAGGAGATCGAAGAGGTGCACCAGGCGCTGCGCCGCGAGATCACCGGCGCCTGGTATACCGACGAGATCCGCCGCCAGCGCCCCACTCCCCAGGACGAGGCGCGCTGGGGGTTGGCGGTGATCGAGCAGACCCTGTGGGACGTCATTCCCCGCTATCTGCGTCGTCTCGACCGCCAGCTCTACAGGCGAACGGGGCGGCATTTGCCCCTGGATACGGCGCCGATCCGTTTCGGCTCGTGGATGGGGGGCGACCGTGACGGCAATCCCCGGGTGACCGCCGAGGTTACACGCGAGGTTTGCCTGCTCAACCGCTGGATGGCCGCCCAGCTCTATGAGCGCGAGGTGGGCGAGCTCATTACGGAGCTGTCGTTGCAGTGCGCCGACGAAACCGTCGACGCGGCCGCCCAGGGTGCGTGGGAACCGTATCGCCAGGTTCTCAAGGATGTTCGCCAGCGCCTGCACAACACGCTGGACTGGTTGGACGCACGCCTTTCCGACCGGCTTCCGCCGGACGAACCGATCTATCTGGAAGCTGCCGAGCTGCGCGAGCCGTTGTTGCAGTGCTATCACTCCCTGCAGCACTGCGGTGCCGGTGTAGTGGCCGAAGGCCGGCTGCTGGATCTCATCCGGCGGCTGTCGGTGTTCGGCCTCACCCTCATGCGCGTCGATGTCCGCCAGGAGGCGGGCCGGCACAACGAGGTGCTCGATGCCATTACCCGCGAGCTCGGACTGGGTAGCTACAGCGAGTGGAGCGAGCGTGAGCGTCAGGATTTCCTGGTGCGCGAGCTGGACAACCGTCGTCCGCTCATTCCGCGAAATTTCCAGGCCGACGACGACGTCCGCGAGGTGCTCGAGACCTTCGAGGTGATGGCGGAGCTGGGGCCGGATTCCCTCGGTGCCTACGTGATCTCCATGGCAGCGCAGCCATCGGACATTCTCGCCGTCGAGCTGCTCCAGAAGGAGGCCGGTGTACGGCACTACCTGCGCGTGGTGCCTCTGTTCGAGACCCTGGACGACCTGACCGGTGCCGAAGCGGCCATGGAACGCCTGCTCGAGATCCCGTGGTATCGCGAGCGCATACAGGGACACCAGGAAGTGATGATCGGCTATTCCGACTCCGGCAAGGACGCCGGTCATCTCACCGCGGCTTGGGCGCTGTACCAGACACAGGAGCGCCTGGTCGCCATGGCGCGGCGACAGGGTATCCAGCTCACGCTCTTCCATGGCCGTGGTGGTTCCATCGGCCGCGGTGGCGGGCCGACTCACGCCGCCATTCTCTCCCAGCCCCCGGGCAGCGTGCAGGGCAGGCTGCGGGTGACCGAGCAGGGCGAGGTGATTCAGGCCAAGTTCGGTCTGCCCGGTATCGCCCAGCGGAACCTGGAGCTCTATACCACCGCCGTGCTGGAAGCGTCCCTGCGCCCGCCGGCATCGCCGGAGCCGGAATGGCGTGAGCTCATGGACCGCCTCGCCGAGACCGCCAAGCGAAGCTATCGCGGGCTGGTGCGGGAAACCCCCGAGTTCATCGACTATTTCCGCCATGCCACCCCGGAACACGAAATCGGTCAGCTCACCATCGGCAGCCGCCCGGCCCGGCGCAAGCCGACCAAGGGCGTGGAAAGCCTGCGTGCGATTCCGTGGATTTTCTCCTGGACGCAGACCCGACTGCTGCTCCCGGCCTGGCTCGGTGTGGGCGAGGCGTTGCAGGGCGAGCTGGCGGGCGATGGCGAGACGTTGCAACGCATGTACCAGGACTGGCCGTTCTTCCGTGCGTTCCTGGACATGGTCGAGATGGTGATGGCCAAGGCCGATCCCCAGGTTGCCGCCTGGTATGACGCCAGACTGGTGCCTGAGCCGTTGCGCGGTCTTGGGGAGTCGCTGCGGGATCAGTACGGCCGTACTCTGGAATCCGTGCTCGCCGTAACGGGCCACGAACGGCCGCTGGACGACTCCCCGGTAGTGCAGCGTTCCGTGGCGGTACGCAACCCCTACGTGGACCCGCTCAATCTGGTGCAGGTCGAGCTGCTCGACCGCGTGCGCCACGGCCGCGAGGACGAGCTGCTGAAGCCGCTGATGGTCTGTATCAACGGCATCGCCGCGGGTATGCGCAATACCGGGTAGAGGAAAGTCGCAAGTTCAAGACGGGCCGGCGCCCGCGGTGCCGTTGCCGTTCGCGGCTCGGAACCTGCGACGTCGGCCTTGTCGCTTGCCGCTTCGCTACCCCGCCCGGCGCACCAGGCGGGTGTGCGCATCCCACTGCGCCTCGGGACTCATGGCTTCCAGGTAGCGCAGCTCGCCGCCGATGTGTACGGCCACCGGTGCGCCGTCCCGCAGGAGGATGCGGTTGCCGGGGGAGGCCGGTACCCGAGCGCCGGGGGTGACGATGCCGATCAGGTTGAGGGGGTCCGCCGCGGAGATGGCGACGAGGGTGCCGTCCGGTTCGGCGCGGCGGAAGCGCGCCAGTGCCCCCACGGCCTCCGGGTGGGCGAACTGCTCGCCGGCGAACTGGTCCACGAAACGACCCCCGTGCACCTCGCCGCGTGCCTCCAGCAAGCGGAAGACGTAAAGCAGCTCACGCCAGGGCGGCAGGGTCTGCTCACGATCGAGCACGCGACGGAACACTACGCCGTAGCGTTGCAGTAGCACCCACGCGATATGTTCCAGGGTGGCCAGGTCGGTCATGCGCCGGTGTTCGTCGGGAGGCGGCGTCTTCGTCTGCAGCGACGCCCATCGGCCGGCGGCGTCCACCCCGGGCGCGGTGTTCCGGCGCCTGCGCCGCCGCGGCGCGAATGATGGCCGCTTGTGGCTAGGGGCGATGAGCGCCCGCAGACCGTCGAAGGTGTCCGCGGTGACCAGCCCGTTGGCCACCAGCTCA
>CAZHBN010000098.1:0-1837 GCA_964530405.1 uncultured Ectothiorhodospiraceae bacterium | reverse complement strand
TTGAGCCGCAACCAGGTAAAGCGCCCGGCGGTCAGGAGCTGATCGAGCTGCGCGCCGGCGTAGTCGGCCACCCGGGCGGGCAGCACGTCGCTCTCCCAGGCCTGCGCTGCGACCGGGAAGCCCTCCAGCTGTTCCAGGGCGCCGGCCAGCGCTTCCACCCCTTCAGGGCGGTCGGAGAGCCCGTGCCAGGCGATGAGAAAGCGCAGGTAGCGCTGTGGTGCGACGGGCTCTGTGCGTGCTCTGCGTCGCTGCAGGCTGTAGCGCTGTATCCGGGCGAGCAGACCCCGTTCGCACCACTCGATGGCCTCGGCGTCGGCTGTGAATCGGCCCTGAACGGCGAAGCCCTCGGTTTCGAGGCGTGCGAGTGCGCTGGCCACGTGCGCTTCACCGATGCCGAGAGGGGCGGCGAGCCGGTCGGCGGTAACCGGCCCGAGGCCTTCGAGGCGGGACCGTAACAGCTCGACCAGTGCGACTTCCGCCTCCACCGGCTCTTCGCTCATGGCCTGGATGCCGGGTGGCGGTTGCAACCCCGGGTGTAACGCCTGCAGTTCCGCGAGACGCTCCGCTGCTGCCCACACCACCTCGCCGCCGGGCACGGCGAGCGCGCTGGCCCGGTGCTGGCTGACCAGCTCGTCCAGCAGCGTCCGCCATCCACCCGCGGCACCCTCGGTGGCGGTCACGAAGCCGTAGGTGACGAGGGCGTCGTGGAGCTCGTCGGCGTCCCGGGGGTGCGGCCAGACCTCCGCGCATGCCCGCGCGACCGCGGTGGCGTCCGGTCGCGCCCAGGCCTCGGGGCTCCCCGGGGTGGCGCCGCTGGTGATGCTAAGCGTGCGCCGTTCCTCCTGGGCGCCATCGTCAAGGAACGCATAGGGGCGGGCGTTGATCACTTCCTCGGCAAGGGGCGAGGGGGTGCTGAGGTCCCGCGCGGTAGCGGTGATCTCGCCGTGTTCGAGCCGGGCGAGTAGCGCCACCAGACCGTCGGTGTCCATGCTCTCGGCGAGGCAGTCGTGGAGCGTCTGGGTGACGAGCGGGTGGTCCGGGATCTCGCGGGCACCGGCGAGATTCTCGGCGCAGGCGAGCTGGTCCGGGAAGACGACGGAGAGCAGGTCCTCGGCATCCTGACGCTGGAGTTGCGCCGGTCGCCGGCGGCCGCTGTGGCTGCGTTTGACGGCGAGCGAGATGGTTGCCGTCCAGCGCCATCGCGTGGCGAACAACGGTGCGTCCAGCAGCGCCTGTGTGAGCGTGTCGCGGGCACTGGCGCTGGTGAGGTATCCGGTGACCTCGTCGAGGGGAAAGCTGTGAGTGGGGCCCAGGGAGAGGACGATGCTGTCCTCGAGTGCGGCGGCTTGCAGCTCGAAATTGAAGCGCCGGCAGAAGCGCTTGCGCAGCGCCAGTCCCCAGGCGCGGTTGATCCGCGACCCGTAGGGCGAGTGGATGACGAGGTGCATGTCACCGGCCTCGTCGAAGAACCGCTCCACGGCCAGTTGCTGCTGACCGGGGACCACGCCCAGCGCCGAGCGTGCCAGGGCGAGGTAGCCGGCGAGTTGTTCCGCCGCTGCCGCGGGCAGTCCATAATGGCTCATTAGCCATTCACACACCGCGTTCGGGTCATTGCCGGTATCGGCTAGGACACGGTCGACGTTCTCGCGCAGGCGGGATACCGCAGCGGAGAGCTCCTCGCTGCGTGCCGGCGCCTCCCCGAACCAGAACGGCAGGTTCGGCGGCGCGCCCTGTGCATCCTCGACCATCACCCGGCCGGACTGCACCTTGAGGATGCGGTATGCGGTATTGCCGAGCTGGAATATGTCGCCGGGCATGCTCTCGAAGGCGAAATCCT
>CAZHBN010000097.1:0-12679 GCA_964530405.1 uncultured Ectothiorhodospiraceae bacterium | reverse complement strand
GCCAGTGGCACGTTGGCGCCGAGCAGGACGACGCGGTAGCCGTAGGCCACCGCGTCCAGGGCAAAGAGCAGCAGCTCGATCTCGTCGCTCGTGCCGGGCAACCCCGCCGCTACGAGCCGCGGCCCGCGGGCCTGGGCCGCGGCGTGGTGAAACCGTGCGCCGAGCTTGTTGCGCATGTAGGCGTTGAAGAAGTGCGCCTCCGCGCTGCCTATATCGTCACCGCCGTGCCAGCGCTGACGTAGCGCCTCCACCAGTGGAGCGATAAGTGACCGCGTCACCAGGGCCACGGGGTAGAGCGACAGCGCTTCGTTGTAGGTGGCCTCCAGCGCGGTTTCGTCGAAGCGGGCAACGGCCCGGGTCATGCGCTCGCGGTAGTCCTCCCAGGGCCTCTCGTCGCCGGGCTCCGGCAACGGCGGACCGCCGGGCGTGGTTTCGGTGTCGAGCAGGCGCCGGGTCTGGCCGATGGGGATGCCTTGCTCCAGGAGTTCGAGGATGCGGCGAATACGCTCGATATCCGCCTCGGCGTAAAGGCGGTGGCCCTTGGGCGTGCGCTGCGGCCGTATGAGGCCGTAACGCCGCTCCCAGGCTCGCAGGGTGACCGGGTTGATGCCGGTGAGCGCCGATACAGTGCGTATCGGGTACAGGCCCTCGGCCGTTGGTCCCGCTCCCGCGGGGGGCGGTGGCTGCTCCGGCATGAACGATGTCGCTCCCTGTGCGTGCCCGTGAGGCTGAGCATCTTGTACAACAATATTGTACAGCACTGGTTGCGCCGCGCGGACGGCCGCGAGTCCGACACGTCCCCCATAGAACCCCGCAGGCCGACCGACATGGGGATTCCGAGCACCGTCAGCGCCATCACCGGGACGAAGCTCGGCCACACGACATTGCATCGCTGCGCCAAGCGTGTGCCCGGGTTGTCGCCGGCGTATTCGAGGTCGATATCCGTGGCGGGAGAACGCGAACGAGCCCACGGTGCGCGGGGATGGAGCCAGCATCCGTTCGGAAGACCGGCAGGGCAGGGCAGGGCAGGGAAAAGAAAGGGGTGCCGAATGGCACCCCAAAGTCTGAACTACCCGCAAGTCGCGAAAGGCCGTCGCGACAGGAAGTACCCTAGTACATCTCAATATAAATGGCAAGCATTCTCATTTGCGAATGTTCGGGTTCGACTGCGCCGGCGCGGTGCGTATTATTGGGACAAAGGCCAAGCATGATAGGTGTGCAGGTGCATCAGGCAGCGAACGAGTTTCGGGCACTGCGTATCGCGGTGCTGACCGTCTCCGATACCCGGGGTTTCGACGATGACCGCTCCGGTGCCGCGCTATGTGAGCTCGCCGAAGCGGACGGGCACGTCGTCGCCGAACGCGAGATCGTGCGCGACGACCGCTACCGGATTCGTGCGGTCGTTTCGCGCTGGATCGCCGAGGCGGGGATCGATGCGATCATCGCCACCGGTGGTACCGGGTTCACCGGCCGAGACTGTACCCCGGATGCCGTACGCCCGCTGCTGGATGACGAGATTCCCGGCTTCGGGGAGCTGTTTCGTCAGCTCTCGAGAGAGGAGATAGGCTCGTCGGCCATTCAGTCCCGGGCGCTCGCCGGTTTCGCCAACCGGACATTCCTTGCCTGTCTGCCCGGGTCGACGGGCGCTTGCCGGGATGCCTGGAAAGGTATCCTGCGAGAGCAGTTGGATGTCCGCCACCGTCCGTGCAATCTGGCGGAGCTGGTGCTCTTCGGCAATCACGATGGGAGGCAGGCATGAGCCGGCGACGGCGCGGCGAGACCCGGCGCGAGATTCTCAATACCGCCGAGCGGTTGCTGCAGGCGCGTGGTTTCCATGGTTTCAGCTATCATCACATTAGTGAAAAGCTAGGTGTCCGAAACGCTGCCGTTCACTACCACTTCCCGACGAAGGCTGACCTGGGGGCCGCGGTGGCCCGCCGCTTCCGCGAGGATTTCGCCTGGTGGCGGCGCCAGCTCGAGGCCCGCGGCCTGAACGGTGGCGCGCGGCTCGAAGCGTATTTCGACCTGGACGGCCGCTACGCGAGCGAGCGCAAGGTCTGTCCCCTCGGGGTGGTGGGGGTGGAGTTCGGCGGCCTGCCGCCGGAGATGTGCCGCGAGGCCGGTGCGCTGCAGGAGGATGTGTTCGCCTTTCTCGTGGATACGCTCGGTGACGGTCGCGCCGACGGCAGCATGCGCTTCGAGGGCGATGTCGAGGATGTGGCGCGGCAAGTGCTCGCCGCCACGCAGGGCGGGCTCCAGCTCGCACGTGTGCAGGGTGAGTCTGCCTATTACAGTGTGTTGAAAGGGCTCCGGTCGACGCTGGGCATGCGCGAGGTGGAGCCCGCACGGAGGCTGGCCGGCTGACAGCTAAGCGACACCGGGTGCCTGGCGCCGGCACGGGTCCCGGCCCCGAAACGGGCGTGGTTGCGTGGGCCACTTGTCACGCGGGGGGGCGTGCATGGGCCGTGAAGAGCTTTCTGATCTCATCGAGAATACCCTGCAGGCGGATAGCGTGGAGGCACTGCACCGTTTGTGCACGCGCGCGGCCCACGCCTATGGGTTCGAACACTTCATCTACGGGGCGCGGTTTCCGAGCTCGTTGATCCGTCCGTTCATGCTCGTGATCAGCGGTCACCCGGATGAGTGGCGGGCTCGCTATCAGAGCCGTCACTACATCGCCCGCGATCCTGCTGTTCGTCACTGTGTCACGCATACCCGACCGGTGCGCTGGAGCGAGCTGCTCGGCGATCCCGAGCAACCCAGGAATGCCCGACAAGTCCTCGAGGAGGCGAAGGAATTCGGACTGCTCGCCGGTACGTCGTTGCCGGTACGCGGTAGCCGCGGCGAGGTCGGACTAATGAGTTTCTCCGGCGCCCGAAAGGGCCGTGAGGTGGAACGCGAGATACTGGCGGCGCAACCCGATCTCTTCCTGCTGTCGAGTTACGTCCACGAGGCGGTCTGCCGGATCGTCGCGCGCGGCGAGATGCCGTATCAGCCGGTCCATCTCACCGACCGGGAGCGCGAGTGCCTGCTGTGGTCGGCAGAAGGCAAGACAGCCTGGGAGACCGCCCAGATCCTGGGGTTGAGCGAGCGTACCGTGGTGTTCCATCTCAACAACGCGGCGAGCAAGCTTGCCGTCACCACCCGCCAGCAGGCCGTCGCACGGGCGGTCTCCCAGGGCCTCATCGCCCCGTCGCTCGACTGATACCGAGGTTTTTCCTGTAGCCGCCTGCCGCTGCGACGAAGGCCAATTCGTCGCTGGTGGCGTGTTTCGTGGGTGATTTTCGTGTGAAACAGTTCACATAAACCCTGCGGGGCAACTGCGCAACCTGTCACATCTGACAGTTATGCGCCCCCCGCCAAAGGGCGTTTACTTCCTCCCGAGTCCAAAGCACTTGGAGGGCTGGGGGGATGCAACAGGAAATTCTGGTTGGGCGCTCTTCCGAACCGGCGATTTCGCCGGCCGTTCTCGACGGCGTTTACCGTTTCCGCCACGAGGTATTCAACAAGCGGCTGGGTTGGGAGGTCAAAAGCCGTCGCGGGCGTGAGCGCGACGATTTCGATGACCTCGACCCGGTCTACATCGCCTGTCGTGAACGCGACGAAGTGATCGGCACCTTCCGCCTGTTGCCCACCACCGGGCCCTACATGCTTCGCGATACCTTTCCCGAGTTGCTCCGCGGCGAGGAAGCGCCGTGTGCGAGTGACGTGTGGGAGCTCTCGCGATTCGCAGTCACTGCTCGCGACCCCGCCGCCCGCGTGCAGGCGACCTGCTCATCGGAAACCATGGAAATGATGCGGGCGTGCTTCCGCTACGCCCAGGAAAACGGCATACGCGAGTACGTGATGGTCACCAGCGTTGCCGTGGAACGGATGCTTCGCGGGGTCGGCATGAACCTGGTGCGCTTCGGCGACGGCAAGGCCGTGCGCGTCGGCAGGGTGCTATCCGTGGCCTGCCGGTTGACGATCGATGAAGCGCTGGGGCGGGCCCTGGCGGTGCCCGGATACATCGACGACGTGCATGACAGTGACAACGAGAGCGTGGGGAGGGAAGTGGCATGAAGCTGCTGATCGTGGGCGCCGAGCCCGCCAACAACCCGTTGGTCGAAGGGCTGATGGCGTCCCCCTTGTGGGACGTTCATACCTGCGCGGATATCGAGGAAGCGGAGAAGCTGGCCGCCGCGGAGCGCTTCGATTACATCCTGGTGGATTCGGGCGATCAGGCGCGACTGGAGGCCGCTGCCACGGGCAGCCAGGGCGCGCCGTCGACGGGCGCCCAGATCGTACAGCTGCGTGATGCCGTGGGCACAGAGCTCCAGAGTTCCGACGGGAATGCCTTGTACGGATGCTACGCGGTGGAGCCCAGACGCTTCGCGGCGGGAGGAGGCTCATGGGTGTTCGAGTATCACGCGCCGTGCGAGGCGGCGGAGAGCGCGTGAGCATGGCCGCGCAGCCGCTCAGCTCGGTTCCCCGTCTGCTGCTGGACGGGAACGCGTGCGTGAGCGCCGCTTTCGGCCCGGTGCCGTCGGCGCTGGGGCCGATACGCACGGGTGATTGCGTGGATGCCTGGCTGGTCGACGCCGACCGGCCGGCGACACCCATCTCCCAGCGCCTGGCGGGGATGCGTACCGGTAGTGCCGGCCTGTACATGGCGGTGCGACCGGTGCAGTGCCCCGGACGGCGTTATGCAGCGCGTCTGGTGCCCTTCGACGGTGGCCGGGCCGTTGCCCTGGAGCTGCATACCGAACCCGACGACCGGCGAGAGGTGATGCCAGTGCTCGAGGATCGGCAGGACTTCATGGCGGCACTCACCGATGCAGCCCAAGCCGGGGATGACGTCGTCGTCGGCTGCGTGGACGTGGATCGTTTGCGCCAGATCAACGTGGGGTTCGGGCATGGCTGCGGCGATGCCGTGCTCGCGGAGGTCGGTCGGCGGTTGCTCAGGCTTGCCGGTGACAGCGACGCCATCGCGAGCCTCGGCGGTGACGAATTCGGCGTTCTGCTCCGTGGTGAGGATGCCCAAGGGCGCACGGACGCGTTCGTGCAAGCGTTGCGCCAGGCAATGGAGCAGCCCATCTATCACGGTGACCGGGAGCTGTTCGTCACCGTCTCCGCCGGTTTCTCCTCTCCCACGACGCCCTCCACCGACCGCGTGGACGAGCCGCTGCAGGCAGCCGAGCAGGCGCTTACCAGTGCACGCGCCCGCGGCCGGCGGGGCATGGTCATCGGGCACGCGGGCGACAGAGGTCGTGAGAGCGACGCCCTGACCATGGAAGTGGCCCTGCGTCACGCCCTGACCCGGGGGGAGTTCTCGTTGTGCTACCAGCCGGTGGTGGCGCTGGCGAGCGGTGATCTGCGCGGGCTGGAGGCGTTGTTGCGGTGGCATAACCCGGTGTTCGGCTCGCCGCCGCCGGATGCCTTCATCCCGATCCTCGAGCAGACGGGATTGATTCATGAAGTGGGTGAATGGGTGCTGCGCCGCTCCTGCGAGGATGTCAGGCGGCTGCGCACCCCGGCGGGTCGTGAGCTGAGTGTAGCGGTCAACGTCTCCGTCGTGCAGCTCAACGAGCCGGGATTCGCCGACGTCGTCCACCGCGTGCTGAGCGCCAGCGGCCTGGCGCCGCAGCGCCTGACGCTGGAGATCACCGAGCACCTGTTGATGGACCGCAGCCCCGTGGTGGCGGACACGCTGGCGCGCTTGCGGGCCATGGGCGTGCGATTGGCGGTGGACGATTTCGGCACCGGTTACTCATCACTGGCTTACCTGAAGCGTCTGCCCGTGCAGGTGCTCAAGGTGGACCGCAGCTTCGTCCAGGGCCTGGCCGACGGTGAGGTAGGGCGGAGCATCGTGCGCGCGATTCTCGCCATGGCCACCAGCCTCGGGCTGGAGGTCGTGGTGGAAGGCGTTGAGTGTGGTGAAGAGGCGGCGTTTTTCACCGAGTGGCCCGAGCTGCTCGCACAGGGTTATCTGTTCGGCCGGCCGCAGCCGCTGCAGGCACTTTGTGAGGACTCGCGACTGCGCCTGGCAGGGTAGAGCGAACCGATCTCCTCGGCGTGGCAAGTCTGGAAGAGGGATCTTCCAGCTCATGGGGCAGGGATGCCCCTTTTTCTTTGCCCGGCCGCCGGGGTGTGCCGCGGCTGCTCATGCCGCTATGCTTGGGCTCCCAACGCTCTCGGCCATCGCGGAGTCATGCGCGCTTACCTTCGACTCGCCCAGCGCTATACCGCTCGTCTTTCAGGCGCCTTGCTCGGTCTGCTCGTTGCCGAGCTGGCTGGCGGCGTTCTGGGTCTGTTGCTCGGTTGGGTCGTGGACGACTGGCGTTACTATGCCCCGGTGCGGCCGGGGCGGTGGCGGCGGTGGAGTGACGACGCCGGAGAGCGCGTTTTTCTTAGTGCCCTGTTCGCCTGGGCCGGGCATATCGCCAAGCTCGATGGCCGTGTCAGTGAGCGGGAAATCCAGGCGACCCGCACCGTGATGGCGGAGTTGGGCCTCGATGAGGCGTCGCGGCGGCTGGCGATCGAGCAGTTCGGCGCCGGCAAGCAGCCTACCTGTCCGCGCCGCCGGTTGCTGTGGCGGCTGCGACGGCATCGCGGTGGCGATCGGCACCGCCGTTGGCTGCGGTTGCTGTTGCGCGTCGTCATGGCCGACGGCGTACCCGGTGCCGACGTGGAGGTACGAATGCGCCAGGCGGCCCGGGTGCTGGGGGTGTCGGGAGAAACGTTTCGGGAGCTGTGGCATAGCGCGCTGGAAGCGCGCAAACGCCGGCGTCGCGTGGATGCTCACACCGCGCGCTGGGCCCTGGATGTCCTCGGTGTCACCGCCGAGGCGGGCCATGGCGAGGTGAGACTCGCGTACCGGCGCGCGCTCAGCCGACATCATCCGGACCGTCTCCTCGCCCGCGGTGTCGAGGGCGAGGCGTTACGTTCAGCGGCGGCGCGTACCCGCGAGGCGCGTGCCGCTTACGAGGCACTGTGCCAGGAGCGAGGCTGGCGGCGATGACCGGGTAACATCGCCGGATTTCAGATAGTTGCACCGATCTCGCGGAAGTCTGCGAACCTCTTGAAAACCCCTGAAGCGCCCCTATTCCTAATCACGCGACACCCTGGCGGTACACGCCGCCGGCGGTTGCATCGACTGGTGGAACGATGGGAACGATGGTTGGGAGGTGTTCAGCCATGTTCGGAGACTTCTGGCGGTTCGACAGACCCGGATTCCGCGAAACGGATTGGGTGAGGGCCATGATGGACGAGCTCTTCCCCCAGGGTGAATCGATGGATATCCGGTCCGTTCCACGCGGAACCTTTCCCATGGTGAATATCGGCGCGACCGACGACTCCGTGCGTGTCTACGTGTTCGCGCCGGGCGTAGCGGCGAATGACCTGGACGTCTCCATTCAGGACAACGTCCTCATGCTAAGAGGCAGGCGCGAGCTTCCGGCGCAGCAATCCGGAAGTGACGGGCAGATGCTCGCCACCCATCGGCGTGAGCGGTTTGCCGGCGAGTTTTCGCGGGCCGTGGCGCTCCCCGACGGGTTGGACGGCGATGCGGCGGAGGCGAGGTTCCGCAATGGTGTGCTCGAGATTCGTCTGCCCAAGCGCGAGGAGCTCCAGCCGCGGAAGATCGAGATTTCGGCAGCTTGAATCGGGAGGTGGTGAATCATGAATGACGTCAAACGCTCCCAGGATCAGGAAGTCGCCGGCCGCGACGCGGCACGTGCCCCCGTGGCAGAGGACAGGTCGGAGCGGGCGTTGCTGCCGCCGGTGGACATCGTCGAAGAGGACGAAGCGATTCGCGTGTACGCGGATATGCCAGGGGTGGCGCCCGAGGGTGTGAGCATCGAGCTGGACAACAACGTGCTCACGGTCAAGGGTGACATCCGGGTGGATATGCCGGAGGGGATTGCCGCGACCTACGCTGAGGTCCGTGGCTCGCAGTACTATCGCCGCTTCACTCTCGGACGCGAGATCGACGCCGAGGGCATCAAGGCCGAGGTCAAGGACGGAGTGCTCTCGCTGGTGCTGCCGAAGAAGGAAACCCACCGGCGTCGCCGAATCGAGGTGCAGGCGGCCTGACGCCCCGCTGCGCATGGCCGGCATCAACTCGGGCCCGCTCCCCAGGCGGGCCCACTTGTTCAGGTATCCCGCACGAGCTCTCCGACGCTGGCATGAAGGGCTTCAATCGCCTCGTCGATCTGTGCCGCACGGGTATACGGGGCGGGTCCGAAGCGCAGCATTTCGCCGCGCGCGTCGGTGAGAACGCCCCGCTGGCGAAGCCTGTCGCACAGCGCCGCGGCGTGGACCGAGTGCAGGGCCAGAAAGCCACCGGCTTCCGACGCGGGTGTGGCGTGTGCAAGCCGGATGATCGCCGGGTCGAAATCGCAGGCGAGAAAACCGGCTCGTAATCGATCCACCTGTGAGACGACCTGGGCGCGCAGGACGGCGGGGGTGAGGCCGTGCTCGTCGAAGAAATCGGCCACACGCGCCGCGCGGAACTGTGAACAGGGATCGTAAGTCGCCCCGGCGAAGCGCTGCTCATCGTCATAGCGCACCGGGGGCCCGTCACCCGCGTCACTGAGCGTGTCGAATGCGGCGAACCAGCCGGTGACGGCTGGGCGCAGAGGGCAGTCGGCCGGGAAGCGCAGGAAACAGTTGCCTTCACCCCACTGCAGGTACTTGTAACCGCCGGTGATCAGGTGGCAGTCGGTGAGCTGCGAGTTACGCAGCGAAATGGGCACCACATTGGTGCCATGGTAGTCGTCGATGAGCAGTGGCACGCGCCGCACGCGGCAAAGCTCGGCGATTCTGCCGAGTTCCGGGTTGACGCGCGCGGTCTCGAAGAAGACCCGGGACATCATGACCGCCGTGGTGGGGGTCTCGAGTGCCGCTTCAACGCCGTCGGCCAGGTGCTCCGGTGCCGCGCTGGGCAGTGCCACGACTTCGACACCCAGCTCCTGCAGCCGGCGGAGCTGGCGTGCCATTGAATGGAATTCCCCGTCGGTGGTGACGATTCGCTGTCGGCGGTGCCAGTCCAGCGCCGACAGCCAGGACACCAGCAGCTGGTGGGTGTTGACGCCGAGGCAGTAGCGGCCGTCGGGGTCGTCGTACCAACCACGGAGATAGGCGCGCAGGCGCTGCGTCCGCGCGAAAGCGGTTGCCCATTTGGCGTCCACGTCCCTGGCGGCAACGTCGTAGGCTTCCGTCAGCCCCTCGCGTGCCACGTCCGGCCACGCCTGATGAGAATGGCCGGTGAACAGAAGACGTTCCTCGACCCGGAAGCGCGAGTAATGGGGGGCGAGGGTCGCGGCGAGCGTGTCGAAATCGTTCATGAGCGTGGCGTGATCACCGTCTGGCTAGAGTCGGGCGCGAACCGCCCACAGATCCGGGAACAGGCTCCTGTGGAGCGTCTCGCGCAGGTAGGCCGCGCCGGGTGAGCCGCCGGTGCCCGTTTTCGTGCCGATGGTGCGCTCCACCATCTTCACGTGGCGGTAGCGCCATTCCTGCAGCCCTTCGTCGAAATCCACCAGCAGTTCCTCGATCAGACCCGCTTCCGGGTCGTCGCGCACGATCTCCACGAGTTGCTCCTGCAGCGCCGGGTCGGGTTCGTGGACCAGGCCGGACTCGTTGGCTCGCTCCGGCGCCGGCACGCGATGGCCGCGGGCCTGGAGATAGGCGACGAAGGCCTCCCACAGCGTGGTCTCGGCCATGCGTCGCTGCAGCAGGGCGTACTGCCCGGGCATGTCTTTCTGCACCGCCAGGGCCTGCGGGGAGCGGAATCCACAAACGATCTCGAGCTCCCGGAATTGCCAGGACTGGAATCCGCTGGAACTGGCCAGGAAGTCACGGAAGCTGTTGAACTCCAGCGGCGTCATCGTCTCCAGGATGTCCACCTGGCCCACGAGTGTCTTCATGATGGTGAGAATTCGCCGCATTGTCTTGGCCGCTGCCCAGGTGCGTCCGGCGGCGAGGTCCGGTCGCAGCTTGTCCAGCTCGTGGAGTATCTGCTTGAACCACAGCTCGTAGGTCTGGTGGATGATGATGAACAGCGTCTCGTCGTGCTCCGGCGGGTCGGATTGTCTGGTCTGCAGTCCGAGCAGCTCGTCGAGTCTGAGGTAGCTGCCGTAAGTGAGTTCCATGGTCGGAGCCTCCTGGGGGCGGAGCCTGTGCGGCGTTTTCCTTTCCGGGCATTAGCGGCGTCCATGTACCAACGTTGGCACATGGCGGCGCCGGTTCAACGTCCGAAAGGTCACTGGTGCCCGCGGGCTTCGTCGGTTCGTTCGAGAGCACGCACCCGCCGTGCCTCGTGCGGGTCGAAGCGCTCCCGCAGGAGGGCGTCCACAGCGGCCTGGCGGTCGCCGGGGGCGAGTCCCGGTGTGGAAAGCAGCCGCTCGCGCGCGCGTCGGTAGGCGGCTAGCCGTTCACGCCAGCGGTTGCGGCGACGATCCAGGTCCGCGAGGCGCTGCGCCGCTGACGGGCCCGCCACGGCCGCACGCACCGCGTGTATGCGAGCCCGGTCGGCCCCCTTACGGCGCAGGCGTTGCACACGCTCGCGCAGGGTCAACGCCAGCCGGCTGCGCTGGTGTGCTCGCCGCAAACCGGAGGGCAGTTGCTGCCTGAGTCTGTCGGGCGGCTGCCGGGCGCGCTCGGGGGCGCTATCCGAGTCCAGCCAGCGGCGAAGCGCGATGGCGTGGCGTTCCAGTGGCGCTTCGTGGCCGAAGAACGCAGCCGCCATTGCCGGCCCCAGGATGCGTTGCCGCAATGCACGCCGCCGCTGGAACGCCTCCTGGAGGCGCTCAACGGAACGCGGTGAGCCCGGCAGTTCGGCAACGGCACGCCGGTAGCGTACGTAGCGGTCGAACAGTGCCAGGGTCCGCGTCACGACGCTGCCATCGAGATCTTCGCGACGAAGCGAGCGTGCAAGCAATTGCCGCGCGTCAGGTGCCCCCGGCCGGGGCCGGGCGGTGAGGACATAGTCGAACCGTCGGCGCAGGCCCAGCGTCACCTTTACGCGTCCGTCATTGCCGATACGGACGTGGCCGTCCATGGCGGTGCCCCGGTGAGACGCCGACGGCGTCACCGCCTTCGTCGGCGGTCGTGCCGGCGGGGCGGACGCCGGCGGATCCGCGGTGACTCGCGGTGCACGGCTTCCGGCGTCCGCCGCGGCGCGCGTGCCCGGCACGGACGCCGGTGCCATGAGCAGCCAGCCGGCATACCAGACCGCGGCCACCGCTGCCGTCAGTGACAGCCACCGCCACATCGCTACAGGCCGGCGCGCTTGAGGCGATTGGCGTGCTGGCGGTAGAGCGAGACGGGGTCGGCCGCGTCCGGTGCGGTCAGCCCGAAGAGCTGATTGACTTCGTCGAGGTGATTCTGGTGATAGTCGTCGCGGATGACCATGCCGAGATGGGCGCTGCAGCGGCTCACGAGGCCGTCGTTCGCCGTCTCGAAGGCATGACTGGTGAGCGCCAGTGCGACGTCGGTCACGTCGAGGGGGTTGGTGAACGGGCGGGTGCCGGTCCAGGAATAGTAGCGTACGCCATCGACCACGTGCTCCCCGTCGCCGCAGTCTTCGGGAATGCCCGCCGGGAAGCGGCGGTTGAAATCCGCCGCACCGGCGGTGGTCAGCGATGCCATGGCGGCGAGTGACCGTTGTTCCAGGTCACCGCCGGAGAGAGCGTCGATGAGCAGCGCCAGGCCGTCGACCACGCGGGCGATTGCGCCGCCCACCTCCGGGTCGTCGGCGTTGAGCTCGGCCAGCGCGTCCGCTACCGGCGAGCCCTTGTTGACGCCGCCGACGCTGGTCACCGAGGCCACCAGATCCGGCCGCACGCCGGCGACGTAGCGGGCCGTGAGCGCGCCGTGACTGTGGCCGATGAGGTTCACTCTGGCATCGCCGGTTATGGCCACGATTTCCTCGACCTGGGCGAGCAGCTGCTCACCGCGGACTTCGGTGGCGTTGGCCGCAGCGACCTGGGTGACGAAGACCTCCGCACCGTCGGCGCGCAGCGCACTGGGAATGCCGTGCCAGTAGGCAAGGGGGCCGATCGTGTCGAACCCCAGCAGCCCGTGCACCAGGACGATGGGATAGCGGGTGGCTGTATAGCCACGGGGTGCTGCGGATGAGGCAACCGCGACGAGCAGCAGTACCGCTGCCAGAACGAGTGCGGCCCAACGGCGGATTTGGCCGGGCATGATGTGCTCCTCCCTGGTCGTGTCGTTGTCGTTCCCTGTGGTCCCGCTCTTATGGCGGGCTATTGCCACTCGTTTAGCACGGCTTTTGCCGGGTTGCAGCGATGCGCGTGAGCGTACGGGCGAGGTGCCCGGAAGGGTCAGGTCGATGACAGGCGCGTCGGTGGGTGGCGGCCGCTGTCGTAGAGCGTCATCTCCCAGTCGCCGGTTTCGTCCTGGCAGAGGATATAGATGCCGTCGTCGTCGCCGCGCAGCTTGAAGTAGCGTCGCCCGGGGGCGAGCCAGCGGTCGATGACCTCGACCACCTCCACCGTACGCTCGCCGATGTGGAAGCGGCGCGGGCTCTCGTCGGCGCGGTAGCCGGAATGGCACTCGACGTGTACCGTCAAGGATCGTTGCGGCATCCCCGGGCCCTCTCGGTTGGGCATTGGCTACCGGTACTAACCTTGCAGGAAATATTGTCAGGTCTCAGCGCCACTGCGCGGCGGCTCGG
>CAZHBN010000096.1:0-12723 GCA_964530405.1 uncultured Ectothiorhodospiraceae bacterium | reverse complement strand
GGTGGGCCTACTACGAGCTCGGCTGGGGCGGCTGGTGGTTCTGGGACCCGGTGGAGAACGCCTCGTTCATGCCCTGGCTGGTGGGCACGGCATTGATCCACTCGCTGGCGGTCACGGAGAAGCGCGGCGCATTCCGGAGCTGGACGGTGTTGCTGGCGATCTTCGCCTTCTCCCTGTCGCTGCTCGGCACCTTCCTGGTGCGCTCCGGTGTGCTCAATTCCGTGCACGCCTTCGCGACCGACCCGCAGCGCGGGCTGTTCATCCTGGCCCTGCTCGCCGTCGTGGTGGGCGGCTCGCTCGCGATCTACGCCTGGCGGGCGCCGCGGTTGGCCGGTGGCGGCCGCTTCGACCTCGTCTCGCGTGAGACGACGCTGCTGCTCAACAACGCTGTGCTCACCGTGGCCGCCGCCACCGTGCTCGCCGGCACCCTCTATCCGCTGGCCACCGACGCCCTCGGGCTCGGCAAGATTTCGGTGGGGCCGCCGTACTTCGATACCGTATTCGTGCCCTTGATGCTGCCGCTGCTCGCGCTCATGGGCATCGGCGTGCTGATCCGGTGGAAACGTCACGAAAGCAGTGCGCTGGCGCGCACTCTGCGATGGGGGTTGCTCGCCACTGTCGTCGCCGGCGTGGTCGCAGCATGGTGGCTCGGCGGTCTGCATCCATTGGGCGTGATCGGTATTGCCCTGGGGGTGTGGATGCTCTGGACGAGCGTTCAGGCCATCGCCGAACGCGTGCGTGGCCGTCGCGATCCGTGGCGGGCACTGCGCGCCATCCCACGCGGGTTCTGGGGCATGAGTCTCGCCCACATGGGCGTCGCGGTGTTCGTGCTCGGCGTGAGCGCTGTGGGCAACTTCGACGTGCAGGCGGATCTGCGGCTCGCACCCGGCGAGGCCTACAGCGCGGCTGGCTATACCTGGCGGCTGGAGGCGGTGCGGGACGTGCAGGGCCCGAACTATACGGCCAAGGAAGGCGAGGTGACCATCCTCCGCGACGGTGAGCCGGTGACCACCCTGTACCCCCAGAAGCGCCGCTACCCGGTGCAGGGCAGCGTCATGACCGAGGCCGGCATCGACGGCGGGCTCACCCGCGATCTCTTCGTGGCACTGGGCGAATCCCTCCCCGATGGGAGCTGGACATTGCGTGTGCAGTACAAGCCGCTGCTGCGCTGGATCTGGGGTGGCGCGATGCTGATGGCCCTCGGCGGCTTGCTGGGCGTCAGCGATCCGCGCTACCGGCGCTTGCGTGCCCGGGAACAGCAGACACGGCGTGCTGCCGGTGGTGAGGTGGCAGCCGCATGAAATGGGGGGTGATTCCGCTTGCCGTCTTCGCGGCCCTCGCCGCGATGCTGTACGTCAGCCTCGGCGGGAACAACTCGGAGGTGCCCTCGCCGCTGGTGGGCAAGGCGGCTCCGGCGATCGACGGCCCCCGCCTGTTGCAGCCGGACGACCGCCTGACCCTGGCGGATCTGCGTGGCGACGTCGTGCTGGTCAACGTGTGGGCGAGCTGGTGTGCGGCCTGCCTGGACGAGCACGCCTTCGTCTCGGCCCTCGCCGAACGCGGTGTGCCGATCTACGGGCTCAACTACAAGGACGAACGTCCGGCCGCGAAGGCATGGCTGAAGCGCTACGGCAATCCGTATACCGCGAGCGTGTTCGACGGAGACGGCGCCATCGGGCTGGACTGGGGCGTGTACGGGGTTCCCGAGACCTTCCTGCTGGATGCCCGCGGAACCATTCGTTACAAGCACATCGGCGCGATCACCCAGAAGGCCATGGACGAGGAGATCCTGCCGCGCATCGAGCGTCTGCGCGAGGAGGCCGGAGCATGAGTCGGCTTGTCATCGCTATGGTGTTGGCATCGTTGCTGGCGGTGGCGGGCGCCGCGCTCGCCGCCGGGACCGTCTACGAGTTTGACACGCCGGCGGAGCGCGAGCGTTACACCACGCTCATTCACCAGCTCCGCTGCCTGGTGTGCCAGGGCCAGAGCATCGCCGAGTCCAACGCGGACCTCGCCAAGGATCTGCGCGGGAAGGTCCACGAGCTCATTCAGGCCGGCGAGGAGGACGAGGCCATCGTCGACTACATGACCGACCGCTACGGCGACTTCGTCCTTTACCGCCCGCCGGTGGACGCGCGTACCTGGCTGCTGTGGTTCGGTCCGTTCGCGCTTATCGTCACAGCGGCAGCGGCGATGGTCGTCGCCGTGCGCCGCCACCGTGCCCGCGGTAAACCCGCCGGTCTGACGGAAGCGGAGCACGAGCGCGCGAAGCGTCTGCTGCGCGGCGACGAGCCGGAGTCCGGGGGGCGCGGCGAATGAGCGGTGTCATTTATGTCTTGGCAATGACGGTCGCGGCACTGGTGGCGGTCGCGTTCGTGGTCACGCCACTGCTGCGCCGGCGCCATGCGGAGGCCGTCAGCGAGCGCCAGGCCGAGCTGGCCGCGCATCGCGCCCGTTTCGTGGAGCTGGAGGCGGACCGCGAGGCGGGCAACCTCAGTGAGGCGGAGTATCGTGAGGCTCACGAGGAGCTCGAGCGGCAGCTTCTCGAAGGCGTCGAGACGGCGGAGGGGGGCCGCGGGCGGCGCGGCGGTCGGGCCATGGCCGTCGTCGCCGGTGTGATCGTACCGGTTTTCGCGGTCGGCGTTTACCTCCTCGCAGGACGGCCCGAAGCCGTCTGGCCGCCGTCGACGCCACAGCCGCAGATGGCTGCGGGCCAGCAATCTCCCGAGCGCAGCCGGGCATTCATCGAAGACAACCTCCCGGAGCTGCAGCGGCGTGTCGAGCAGCGTCCTGAGGATGTGGAGGCGGCGCGCATGCTCGCGCGCGCGTACCTGGTTCTGGATCGCCCGGGCGAGGCAGCTTCGGAGCTTGCCCGTATCATGGAGCGAGCCGGCGAAGAGCCGGTGTTGCTGGTGGATCGGGCGCGGGCGCTGGCCCTGGCCGACCAGGGCCGTTTTACCGGTGAGGCGCGGGCATTGCTGGAGCGAGCCCTGGAGCGTGCGCCAGCCTACCCGGATGCGTTGTGGTTCGGTGGCCTGGCCGCTGTCCAGGCGGGTGACACCGCGCGGGCGCGAACGCTGTGGCAGCGGTTGCTCACGGAGATGCCGCAGGGCAGCGACGCCGCCGAGCGTCTGTCCACCGCGATCGAGCAGCTCGGTGGCGGCGCGAGTGGATCGGGGGCGGATGCCGATCCCGCGGCACGGGTCGCGGTGCGGGTCCGCGTGGATGACGCACTGGCCGCCGACCTGCCGGCGGACACCACGGTGTTCGTGTTCGCGCGCGTGCCGAACGGCCCCCCCATGCCCGTTGCCGCCCGGCGTCTCACACTGGGCGAGCTTCCCACCCGCGTGACATTGGACGATTCCATGGCGATGGCGGGCCGATCGCTGGCGGACGTTGAGGAAGTCGAGCTCATCGCCCGTGTCTCGCGCTCCGGGCAGCCGACCCCGTCGCCAGGGGACCTGGAAGGGCAGATCGGCCCGATTACGGTGAATGCCGAGGGGGCCGTGGAACTGGTGATCGACCGGCGCCGGTAGTCAAGACCGGCATTCAACAAGGACGTTCACATGATCCAGTTCATTGCGGTGCTAGGTGTGATCCCGGTAGCGGCGTTGCTCGGGCGCCGCTTCCGGCGACTCGATGTCCCCATCGCGCGACTGCTGCTCTTCGTATTCGTGCCCTTGGTAATCGTGCACGCCATCGCGACATGGCAGGGCAGCGTGGCCAAGATCCTCGGCTTCGCCGTCGCGCTATCTACGGTCATGGGCGTGGTGGGTCTGATGTTGCCGCTGCGCGTTCGACCGTCCCTGCGGTTCGCCGCGTTCGCGTACTACAACATCGGCTGGCTCGGCATACCGCTAGCTCATCTGCTGCTTGGCCCGCCGGCCGTGCCTGTCATGGCATCGGCCTACATGGGCGGATTGCTGTTCGGCAACAGCGTCTGTCTCGGCGCGCTCGCCGGCGAGGGCGTTATCGGCGGTATGCGCCGGGTACTCGCATTGCCGCCGCTCTATGCATTCGTGCTGGGACTCGTGGACCGGCAATTCGGGATGTTGCCGTGGGAGGCGTTCGAGCCGGTGATCGTCGCCGCCAGGGAGGCGATGTCGATGCTCGGTATGGCGCTCATCGGTATCGGCCTCGCACGCGTGCCGCACGCGGGGTGGCGTGATGCCGTGATGTTCTCGGTCAGCCGGCTTGCCGCTTCTGTCGTCGTGGGCATAGGCGCGTTATGGCTGCTTCAGGGTGTCTTTTCACCCGTGGAGTGGCAGGCGCTCGTTCTGCTCTGCCTGCTGCCCGTGGCCGCCAACGTCGTCGCCTTGAGCCGGGCGCTGGGTCACGACCTGGCTGCGCCTGCCGCGTTGGTGGGCGCCTCGACGCTCGTCTCGGGGGCGGGTATCGCAGCATGGGCGTTCGTGACCGCGATCTGACGCGCTCCGGGTCCCAAGTGAACGTTTCAAGTCTCGCGCGGCCACGCCATGGGGGTGCGACCCCAGGCCGGAGCCTACAGTACGCCCCCAATGGTCAAGGCCCCGCAGTGGCTGATCGTGCTTGTAACCTGAAACGTTCAACTTTTTATTGGATTTTCCACCTCAGTCCAGGCTGATGCGTAACCCCGCGGCGGCGGCGATGGGGGCTAGAGTCAGCGCGAGCATGCTCATTGCGCCAAGGAGCTCGAGCTGACCGGTGACCGGCAGGCCGCTCGCAGCGGCGTCGGCGGAGCCGGCGCCGAAGATCAGCACGGGAATGTACAGCGGCAGCACCAGCAGCGCGAGCAGGAGGCCACCGCGGCGTACTCCCACGGTCAGTGCCAGGCCTACCGCTCCCAGCGCTCCGAGCACCGGTGTGCCCAGGGCGAGTCCCGCCATGAGTTGTGGGACAGCGGTCCACGGATAGTTCATGAACAGCGCGAGCAGCGGCGATACGAGCACCAGTGGCAGACCGGTCACCAACCAGTGAGCGATGAGTTTCGCGAGCACGAGCCAGGCGAGCGGTTGAGGGGCCAGGGCGAACTGCTCCAGCGTCCCGTCTTCGAAGTCTCCGCGGAACAGTTGCTCCATGGAAATGAGCGAGGCCAGTAGAGCCGCCACCCAGATGACGCCCGGGGCGATCTGGCGGAGGGTCTCGGGGGCCGCGCTCACTCCGAGGGGGAACAGCGAGGCGATCATCAGGAAGAATATGACCGGGTTGGCGAGCTCGCCGGGAGCGCGGAGTGCGAGCGCGAGATCGCGGCGCAGGACAGCGAAAAACGCGCCAAACAGTGGAATGTCACCCATTCCCGAGCTCCAGGTGGCGTACGGTGAGGCCGTCGAGCTGCACCGGCTGGTGCGAGGTGAGCACGGTGATGCCGCCGGCGCTGGCGTGTTCCGCGAGCCGCGCCTCAAGCGCTGCCACGGCGCGGCGGTCCAGCGCGGTGAACGGCTCGTCGAGAACCCACGCCTCCGCGGGCTCGCACAGCAGCCGGGCGAGGGCTACACGCCGGCGTTGCCCGGCGGAGAGGTGACGGCATGGCAGTGTCAGTCGCTCGCCGAGGCCTATGCGCGCGAGAGCCTCTTCCGGTGCCAGCGAGGGGCTGCCGTGCAGGCGGGCGAAAACCCGCAGGTTCTCAGTTGGGGTCAGCTCGAGCTTGATACCGGGCTGGTGCCCGACCCACAGCAGTGCCGCGCGAAATGTGCCGCCGTCGCGTCGAATGTTCTCGCCATGCCAGCACACGGTCCCTTCCTCCGGAAGGGTCAGACCGGCGAGCGTGCGCAGCAGCGTGGTCTTGCCGCTGCCGTTGGGGCCGGTGACGTGGAGCACTTCGCCGGCGCGGACCCGGACGTCGAGGCCGTCTATGAGCAGCCGTTCGCCGCGGGCGATGATGAGGTCAGTGGCTTCCAGCACGGTTGTCGTTCTGCTGCGTGCGTGATTTCCCGGGTCGGGCCCGTGCGGGCCCCGGAGAGTGACAAGTGGCGCCGAAAGGGTACCACTTCACCCATCCATGATGTCGGCGACAGGCACGTCGCCGCATTGATGTTTGTCCGTTCTGGCCGGGAAAGCCCTGGCTGTCCGGCCGCTGTCATCCGAGCTTCGGCAGTGCGGGAGTCGGCAGGTCGGGCGTGTTGGCGCGGATCGCTGGCAGCGGTGCCGTCGGCCTTGTCAGGGTGCCCGCCGGTCTGAGGGGGGAAGGCCTCAAACGCTGCCACCCATTACCGTGGCGGGGCTCGTGACCCGGCGGCGGCTCAGCCACAGCAGTGCGGTCGCGGCCGCCGCCAGTAGTGGCACCGGCAGCAGGTTGACCGCCGCCCAGCCCAGTCCCGTCTCCACGGCGCCCGAGGCAAGGCTCGCGGCGGTCACCGAGCCGAATATCAGGAACTCGTTCACCGCCTGTACGCGGGCTCGCTCCGCGGGACGATAGGCGTAGGTGAGGAGGTCGGTGCCGCCGATGAAAAGAAAGTTCCAGCCGACACCGAGAAACACCAGCCCGATCCAGAAGTGCGTGACGCTGGTGCCCGACAGGTTGACCGCGACGGCACCCGCGAGGAGCACGACACCTGCCCACAGCACGCGCATCAGTCCCAGGCGGTGGATGAGGTGGCCGGTGACGAACGACGGCGCGAACATTCCCAGCACGTGGCTCTGGATGACGAACGCCGTGCTCGCCATGGTGTGGTCGTGGTGACGCATGGCAAGTGGCGTCGCCGACATGACGAAGTTCATCGCGCACCAGCCCACCACGGCGCAGACCACGGCCACCACGAACACCGGCTGACGGGCGATGGCGCTGAACGGCCGGGCCTCGCCGCCCGCCGTGCGGGTGCGTACGTCGGGCAGGCGCATGCAGGCGACCGCGGCAAACCCGACGGCGTAGACCACGAGCAGCGCGGCGAAGCTCGCGGCGAACGGACGCTCGAGCAGTGTCCGCGTTGCCGTGGCCAGGTTGGGGCCGATGAGGGCGGCGGCAACGCCGCCGGCGAGCACCAGGGAGATGGCGCGGGCACGGTAGCTCTCCGGGGCAGCCTCCGCGGCGGCGAAGCGATAGTACTGGCCGCTGGAGTTGAACAGGCCGAGCAGCATCGATGCCAGGCAGAATGCCAGGAAGTCGTCGGCGAGAATCGCCGCGGTGGCGAGTCCCGCACCCGCCGCGGCGCAGGCGAGACCGGTTAGGAAACCGGCGCGTCGCCCGATACGCGCCATGAGCACCGACATGCCCACGCCGCCGGCCATCATGGTGAGAAACTGCAGCGCCACTGGCAGTGTCGCGAGCGCGGGTGTCGGCGCGAGCAGTTCCCCCACCAGCGCCGCGGCCGTGATGAACAGCGACGAGCTGGTCATCATGACGGCCTGGGCCAGCGAGAGCAGCCCTATCTGGCGCCGATAGGACACGACTAGGCGCCCAACATGCCGCGGCCACCCACCCAGAGCAGGCGCATGCCGGTGACGATCAGGAATCCATAGCACAGCCCGTAGAACACGGGTTGTGAGACGCGGCGATGAAGCCACGCGCCGAGAAGCACGCCCACCGGCGCGAGTGGCAGCAGGATCGCCGCGCTGGTCAGGTTCGTGGTGTCGAACTCGCCGAGCATCGTATACGGGATCAGCTTGAGATAGTTGACCACGGCGAAGAACACGATGGTCGTACCCGCATACAGCGTGCGGTCGAGGCGCTGGGGCAGCAGGTAGAAGTTCAGTGGCGGCCCCCCGGCGTGGGCGACGAAGCTCGTGAACCCGGATACCGCCGACCAGATGCCGCCGCGCAGGTGGCTTACCGGGCGCGCCGGTGGAGCGGGAGTCAGGTAGTACAGGGCGCCGAAAACCACCGCGATGAGTCCGAGGCCCACGCGAATCGCCGCCTCGCTGACGTAGCCGAAGGTGAACGTGGCGACGACGATACCGAGGGTCGCACCCGGCAGGATGATGCGCAGGTTACGGGTGTCGACGCGGCCGCGAAACGCCCAGAGTCCCACCAGGTCCATGACACAGAGTATCGGCAGCAGGATGGCCGCGGCCTGCAACGGCGGGATGGCGAGCGACATCAGCGGCACGCCCACGACACCGAGACCGCCACCGAATCCACCCTTGGAGATGCCCACGATGAGCACTGCCACCGCAGCGATGCCGTAGAAGAACGGATCCGTGATCATGGCTCGCGCACCGGCCTGTGCGACCTCTCGGTCGTGGCGGCTGCATGGCGGAAAGGGGCGTCGGCGTCCACGGCTGTCGGGATGTCGATAAGCACGGTCATATTCGGTCATGGGTCGGCGCGGAACGCCGATAGTAACCGAATGATCTGCGGGATTCATCGGCACATTGGCCACTCCCACTCCCAGCCATGGCCAACGCGTCGCCGCGCGATGGAGTGGCGGCGGACTAGTGTCCGTGGGGGTTCAGCGTGCAGTGTCTTCCGCCATCACGGCGTCGCGGCGCGCGAGGCTTTCAGCGGGCCAGTAGTGGTCACGGTCGTAGTATTCCGCCACGGCTGGAACGTCTGCGGGCAGGGGAACCCAGCGCTGCTTGTACGCCGTGAAGATATGGATGTCGGGCGGCAGATGATCCGGCTCATCCAGGCTCCCCACGCGAACGAAGCGGATCCGCTCCCCCGAGCCGGCGTAGTTGCTCCACACGGCAATACGGCAGTGCGGGCACCGCGCGATTCGCTGCCCCCTGCCACTGGCCGACGGCGTGACGACGATCTCCGGTGTGTCGTCCAGGGAAATCACCCGGTCTGCCTCGATCAGAGCATTCACGGCGAATGCCGCACCACTCTCGCGCTGGCACCACCGGCAGTGGCAGCAGTGAACGAAAAGCGGCGGCGATTCCAGTCGGTAGCGCACGCGACCGCAGTCGCAGCCACCGTAGAGTGGATAGATGACCGGCTGTGGCATCGTGAGGCCTCCTCGTTCCATCCATGTTTTGTATACCGATCCGGTTACGGTACCGCCACGTGGCACTACCTGTGACCGGACAGTACACCAATGGCGGACTGTAGCAGCGTTGCTATCCGCCCAGGCAGGTGGTGACGAGGTCTCGGGCGTGTTCGGGCGACGGTGTAACAGCCATGAACGGCGCCGTTCGCAGTCGCGGGCAGGCACCCGGATGCGCTGGGATGTGGCAGTCCCCTTCGCTGCGTTAGTATGCTAAGCGTCCGTCACCCAGGCATCACCCGCAGCACGCTGCCTCCCCGTGTGGCCGCGGGGCACTCTAGGGCGTCCAGGCAACCGGCCAGGCGGGCCGGGTGTCAGTCGCCAGTGCCGATGTCGAGCCGGACCGAAATTCCATCCTGCGTTCCGGCACGGTGCCAGAAAAGGGGCGCTAGCGATCACTCCACAGGGAACAGTGAGGTGTGTCTTGTTTCCCATAGCAACTATTCAGCGCCTGTTCCAGCGTGCCCGTCCTCGGCGATGGCAGTCCGGCAATCGCGAGAGTACCGCTAACCCGCCAGCGCCCACGTGGGGTGGCCAGTCCGGCAACGCTGCATCGATTAGCCGGCAGACTGGCGATCACCAGACGGTGCTGGACGCCTGTGAGCGCCAGTTGACTGCCACGCCCGACGATTTCGAGGCGCAGAAGGGCAAGGCCTGGGCACTGCTCGGGCTCGGCAGGTTGGGCGAGGCTGAATGGGCATTCGAACGGTTGGTGGAAGGCCACCCGAACAAGCCCACCGCGTATCTGGGTCGCGCGGAAGTTGCGATGCGTCAGAAGGACTGGGCGTCCGCGCTGGAACGCTGGCGAGCCGCCCTGTCGCGCTTTCCGGGCAATGTGCGATTTCAGGTGGGCGAGGCGAGATCGTTGTGGAAGCTCGGCCACGCCCGGGAGGCGGAGTCTCTGTTGAGGCGGACGGTGGCGCAGCGTTCCGACAAGCCCATCGCTTACTTCGTGCTGATCGATGTGGCCACGGGGCGTGGCAACGATGCGCTCGCCGCAGAGGTATCACGGACCGCGCTGGATCGATTCCCCGACGACAGCAGAGCGTGGCTCGCGAGGGTCAGGGCCCTCATGGCGATGAAGGCGTACGACACGGCACTGGAGTGTATCGCCGAAGGCAAGCGCAGGTTGCCACATTCGCCGAACCTTTTCCTCGTGGAAGCCTCGTTGCACGAGCGCCTGTTCGAGTACCGCGAGAGTATCCGGTCACTGCAAGAGGCTGCCGACCGTTGGCCATCGGACGTGGCGATAGCACTGCGGTTGGCCCTGAATTACCTCAACGTCGGTGCCTATGACGACGCTCGCTCGCTGCTGGAGTGGATTGAGCCCCATGTCGATGCCCAAAGGGAAGAGCAGTTCGCGCGCGCCTATCTGCGTGTGTTGAGCCACGACGGTGATATCGACCGAAGCGAGGATTGCCTGGATCACTGGTTCCGGCAGGGCAAACAGTGGCCGACACTCTACGAGTGGTATGCGAGCGTGTGCGTCAGGCGTGGCTCGTATGGTCAGGCCTGGGCGAAGCTGACGGAGTTCCTGGATATTCGCGGGGATAGCGCCGACGTATTCGGTGCCCAGCTTCGGTGTTTCACGCTACGCGAGCGGGTCGACGGTGTGCGCCGGCTCGTGGAAGCAAGTGATTACCGGGATTTCGAGCACGCGTTTTCCGGCTGGAAGGCGGATGCGTATCAGCGACTGAGCCGCTACCGGACACGACAGCCCGACCACGCCCGGCTCAATCCTCGTCTCAATGAGATTGCGCGTCGAATCTCGGGTATCGCCGATCATTTCGATAATGACTATACGGATGCATCGATCTGTCCGATGCAAGCCTACGAAACCGTGGTGAAGGTGCTTCAGTGCATTTCGGTCGGTGTGCCGATGTCACTGATTCGGATAGGGGACGGTGAAGGGAATTTCCTGGACTATCGCCCGGAGTGGTCCGAGTTCGAGGCGAGTGATCGCGAAGAGGTACAGAAACTGTGGTGGGGAAGCGTACGAATTAGCGCGCACGAGTGGCAGCGGTTGCGCGGCACATACCTTGGGGCCCTAAGCCGTGCTGACATCCTCGGTGTGCCTGATTTCATGTGGCGCTTTCTGATCACCGCGCAAGAGTTCATTCGTTCGGACACGCTGATGCCGGCCCAGCGGGGTATTCTGAATGCCGTGGACAGGTTGGGTGAAATCGAGTATTCCACGGCGGAGCCCGCTGACGCCTATGGTGGCCGGTGCGTCACGACGGCTCACCTGCACTACGATCTCGCTTTCTGGGGGCTGTACGAGCTCATTTTCGAGTATTGTCAGCGATGCTCGTTCATAACCTGTCACGACGACATCGAAGACGTCATGCGGGCACGTTACGGTGTCGAGGTCGACCGGGTATACCAAGTGCCCGCCGAATTCCGCTGGCGGGAGATGTTCAGCCGGGATCACGAAAGGCGGCCGAGTCATTACCCGCATGCGTTTGAACGTATATGCGAGAGCGTCGAGGTGGCGTACCCGGGCGAGGTATTCTTCGTGGCTGCCGGGTTTCTCGGAAAAATCTATTGCGACGTGATCAAGGCCCGTGGCGGCATCGCGCTGGATGTCGGGAGCATCGTGGACCAGTGGGTCGGTCACGACAGCCGGGGCGCACAGTGGTATGACGAGTTTTCCGGACAGTATGCCGGGCATTTCCGGCGAATACTTGCAAGCGATCCGCGGATGAATGCCTGCGGCGGCACCCAACGGCGGTCCACCGTCGCCGGGGGGTAAAACCCTACGAACGCCCCCACAGCGCGAAAGGGCGGCGGTGGCGTCCGCCGAGGCACACCGGTCGGGCGCCGGGGACAACCGGCCAAACGGTGGGCACCGATACGGCGGGACGGCCCATCTTCGTCCGACGGTGGCGACGCAAGCGCAACTGCCCTAAGCTCACCCGACCAAATCGCCCGTCGCCATTTAGGCCTTTGCGCGCGTGGCGGCTGGGATCCGGGGATTGACTCGAAACATGAGGGAGGGGGCATGCGAAGGACGGCACGTTTGCCGTTGTGGTGGGCGGCTTTGATCGCCGCGCTACTGCTGGTGGCCGGCTGCGGGAACGACGTGGTCGGCAAGAAGGCTGCGCAGGTCGATGCGGAGATCGAAGTGCTCAACGCCGATCTCCACGGCGGTGAGCTGCTCTATGCCACGCTGCTCGAAGGTTACGCCAACTGGGTGATCCGCCATCGGCCCGAGCACGCGGATTTCGCGCGCGGCGCGCTGGCGCGCACCCGCGCCGGTAATGCCTATATTCGTCAGCTCAAGCAGCGCCTGCGTCAGATTCCGGATCGGTATCGATCCACCAACGGCCAGATGGATGCGCTATACGCCGTGGAGGCGGATGTGCGCAACTACGAGGCGGAGCTGCGGGACAACGCCAACACGCTGGCGGCGTTCTCCGATGGTGAGTTGCCGGAAGTTCCGCCGCTGGAACGCCTCACTGCCGAGGAGTTGCGCGGCAACCCGGCATTCGGTGAATACCGTGAGGACGCCTCGGGCAATTCCTTCTGGGCCTGGTACGGCCAGTACGCCCTGTTCTCGGCGCTCATCGATGGGCTGGACGATCTCGTAGACGCCAAGCACAAGTACAAGGGGCACTATGCGCGAATCCCGGGTGCCTATCGCAAGGCTTACCGCAGGGTGAGCGACCAGCGCTACGTCCGTGACGACCCCAGCCGTTTCAAGTCCGTTTACTCGAGCAACGGTGGTAGCGGCGGCGGTGTCTTCGCCTCGAGCTACAGCCGGGCGGACACCCGCTACAGCAACGCGCGCAGCAGCTCGCGGTTCACCTCGCGCAGCTTCGGC
>CAZHBN010000095.1:0-12752 GCA_964530405.1 uncultured Ectothiorhodospiraceae bacterium | reverse complement strand
TATACACTTTGCCGCCGAGCCCGCATGCCAGGCACGGCGCCATAGCGGGACTTGTCGAAAGGCAGGTCGATCCCCATTTCCATAGGTATCAGCGACAGGTGTCCGGATACGTGACGCGGGGCGCCGGGAGCTGATAGCATCGTGAACGCATTTCAACCGTACGCTCGATTTTCCGGCGGCATAGCTGCCGGTGCCCCGCATGGGCGTACTGAACATGACTGACAATACGGCTCGTCGCCACGACGCTTCGTAGGCAGACCAGATTCGCAACGTAGCGCGTGGCGGACCGGGTGCCGGAGCGCTCGCGCCTGCCTGCCGCGACCGAAGGCACCCGGCTGAACATGTTCCTTCTGGATCGTAGGCAATAGGGAGGCGTCGACCATGCTTAACAGCAAGGATCTGTATCCATCCCGTACCGCTGAGCGCGTGCCCATGATCCCGCGCCTGGATCCGGTCATTCACACCGACCACGACCGGCGCTGGAGCGGTCCGCTCAGCGACGAGGAGCTGGAGCGCTTCGAGCGCGACGGCTATCTGCTGTTCGAAGGATTCTTCAGCCCCGAGGAGGTGGCTGAGTTCCGCGAAGAGCTTCGCCACCTTGAAGCCGACGACGGGCTTCGCGACTGGGAAGGCGTCATCCGCGAACCCGATAGCGACGAGGTCCGTTCGGTCTTCCAGATTCACAAGCCGGAGATCTCCGCCCGGCTCGCCCGCCTCGCCCGCGATCCGCGGTTGCTCGAACGCGCGCAGCAGCTATTGGCGAGCGACGTCTACATCCACCAGTCGCGGATCAATTACAAGCCTGGTTTCAAGGGCAAGGGATTCAGTTGGCATTCCGACTTCGAGACGTGGCACACGGAAGACGGCATGCCGAGGATGCGCGCCGTGAGCTGCTCGATCATCCTCACGGACAACCACGAATTCAACGGCCCCCTGATGCTCATTCCGGGCTCGCACCGGTACTTCGTGCCTTGCGTAGGCCTCACCCCGGAAGACAACTACAAGACATCGCTGAAGGTGCAGCAGGCGGGTGTTCCGGACGAAGCGAGCATCGCGGCACTGAGCCGGGACAGCGGCATCGAGGCCGCCACCGGCCCGGCGGGGTCGTTGCTGATGTTCGAATGCAACACGCTACATGGCTCCAACGCGAACATGTCGCCGGATCCGCGTAGCAATGTATTCTTCGTCTACAACAGCGTCCGTAACGTGCCGACAGCTCCCTACGCGGCGAGCAAGCACCGGCCCGAATTTCTGGCCGAACGCACGGATTTCACGCCGCTGACGCCGGCAATCGACTAGACCACCCCGGGCGCGCCCGCCATCGGGTGCGCCCACCGCCTTTCAGCCCTGGCCGCGCTTGAAAGCGGCCAGGCGACGACGATCCCGTCGATCGGGGCGATGCTGAACCTGGGGCATGGCGGCGGCCGCCGCCCGTTGCTCCGTTCGCACCCGCTCGCGACGGCGTACGCTTTCCTCGGATTCGGTGTAGAGTTCGCGAGCCTGGGGCGCCGGCCCGCGCTTGTCGGAGAGCGCCTCGACAGTGACCTCGAAGACATAGGCCCCCTTGGTCACGCGTATCTCCTGCCCGACGTGCACCTCGCGGGCGGGCTTGGCACGGACACCGTCCACGTCGACCTTGCCGCCCTTTATCGCCTCGGTGGCAAGCCGGCGTGTTTTGAAAAAACGTGCGGCCCACAACCACTTGTCGAGACGCACGCCGGCATCGGTATCGGCGTTGGCCATATCGCTCCCGTCAGGTCTTCCCTCAGTAGCGGCCAGCGATGTAACCGGTAAGCTGCTGGATTTCGCTTTCCCGATCGGCGACCAGTGCCCCGGTGAGATCGCGTAGCGAGATCATGCCGACCACCTCGTCACCCCTGGTTACCGGCAGGTGACGGCACGCGTGCCGGTCAACGATGGTGAGCGCGTCCTCCACCGTGGTTTCCGGCGTAATTGTCAGCACTTTCGAGGTCATCACGTCGGCGAGCAACGTTCCCTCGTAGTCGAGACGACCGTCAATCACCCGGCGCAAGACGTCCCGTTCGGTGAAAATGCCCAGCAGACGCTGCTCCGGATCCAGCACGAGCACTGCGCCCACGTTGTAACGATTCATCAGCCGCACGGCGTCGTCCACGCTCGACTCCGGCCCGAGCGCATGCAGCTGAGACGGCTTCTGCCGCAGAATACCACTGACCGGTTGCCGCATGGCCAATCCTCCCCGACGAGATGTTCCCTGTGCGTATAACGCTCCCTGATAAGTATATAGGCAGACGCCAGCGTTCAGTCGAGTGCCTCTCGTGTGACCACCACACCGTCGTCGTCAGCGTACAGCCACTCACCCGGTCGGATGGTCACGCCGGCGAAAGTAACCGCGACATCGCGCTCGCCCTCTCCACGTTTCTCGCTGCGCCGGGGGTGGACGTTCAGGGCCTTGACGCCGATGTCGAGCTCCCGAATTTCCCCGGAGTCCCGGATGCAACCGTAGACGACGATGCCACTCCAGCCATTGTCCCGTGCCATTGCCGCGAGGTTGTCGCCAAGCAACGCACAACGCAGCGACCCGCCTCCGTCGACCACCAGCACGCGCCCGTCGCCGCTCTCCGAAAGCGCCTCGCGCACCCGCGTGTTGTCCTCGAAAACCTTGACCGTCACCACCGGCCCGGAAAAGGCCCGACGGCCACCGTAGTCCAGGAACATCGGCGCGAGAATCCGGAGGCGATCGCCATAGGCATCAGAGAGGTCAGTGGTGGCCTTGCTCATGCGTTGCTGCTCCGTGCGCTTGCCTGGGGACGATGGACACGGTACCCAGCGTCGCTCCTTCGGACAAGAGGCGCGCGGCGCTCTGCCTCGCGGGGGCCGACAGTTGGTACAGTCGGCATCCACAGCACGGCCGGCGCCCGGTGCTCGCGCGCCGGCCTTCACGACAATCTCGAGGCCCTGAGACCATGCCCAATCAGCACGACAGCCACAGCGCCCCCGTTCTGTTCATTTCCGATCTGCACCTCGATCCGGAACGCCCCAGGATCACGCAATTGTTCATGGAGTTCCTGGCCGGCGAGGCACGCGGGGCCGACGCGTTGTACATCCTTGGCGACCTGTTCGAGGCGTGGATCGGCGACGACGCGGTGCCGGCGGACCATCCCGTGCTCCAGGCCATGCGGGCACTCGCCGACGCCGGTGTTCCACTGTGGGTCATGCGCGGCAACCGGGATTTTCTCCTTGGCGCGGATTTCGCGCGGGCCACCGGCGCGCAGCTGCTCCCCGACCCTTCCATCGTCGTCATCGATGGCGAGCCCGTGCTGCTCTCCCACGGGGATGCGTTGTGCACTGACGATCACGACTATCAGCGCTTTCGAGCCACCGTCCGTGACCCGCAGTGGCAGAAAAACTTTCTCGCCATGAGCGTCGAGGAGCGCAAGGCTTACGCCGCCCGAGCCCGCACCGAAAGCAGCGAACGCAACCAGAGTATCGACGACTACCTGATGGACGTGAATGCGGACGAGGTCACCGCAGTCATGCGGCGCCACGCCGTACGCCGGCTGATCCACGGGCACACCCACAGGCCGGCGGTGCATGATTTCGAGCTCGACGGCTCCCCCGCGCAGCGTATCGTGCTCGGTGACTGGTACGAGCAGGGCAGCGTCCTGCGCTGCCGCTCCGGCCACTACGAGCTGTCGGGGCTGCCGCTCGCCTGACGCAATGCCGCCCGGGCGGCGGCATGGAAGCGTTCTTCGAACGCCCCCGGCTGGCCGGGGGCGCCATACCATTCGGCGACGAGGTCCCAAAGGCCGGCGTCGGGGCCCTCCGAGGGCTGGCGTTGCGACAGTCCCTGGGAGAGTCGCTCCACCTGCAGCTCCATTCGCCGCGCACTATCCTCCGCCGGCGAATCCACGCCACCGAGTATCTCCATACGGACGCACAGGCTTCGCAGGAACTCACCATCCACGGATGCCCCGTCGCCTCTCTCGAGCCGCGACTGCAGCGCATCGAACACCGGGGCGAGGCGCCCGTCATCGGGGAGCCAACGACCAAGATCCACGGTCTCCGGCGCTCCCCGTTCCAGTGCGTCCCGACACGCCGTGGCCGCTTCCCTGACACTGTCGAGCACCGCGACGCCCTCCTCCGCCCGGAGCGTGCGGGCGCGCTCATCGGCGGCGCGGCAGGCACGCTCGAAACGCCGCGCGACGCCGTGGCCGACGCGATCGTCAGGCAACGTGATGGTATCGAAGTGGCGGCGTGCGGCCTCCACGGCCGCGGTCAAGGTGTCACTGGAAGTCTGCCCGCCCTCGTCGGCGTACTGCTCGAGCTCCGCGCACAGCGCCTCGGCTTCCGCCACGCGTTCGTTGCCACGGGCACGCCGGGCGGCACGCGCCTCGTCCCGCCGTGCGAAAATCTCGTCACAGGCCTCGCGGAAACGCTTCCACAGCGCTCGTTCGGGCCCGGGCCGCGCCGGCCCGGCCTCCTTCCACCGTCGTTGCAGGGCCTTGGCCTCCTGGGCCGCCTGCTCGGGGTCGTCGGCCGCGGCTAGCCCCCGCGCTTCCTCCACCAACCCCTCCTTGGCCACGCGCGCCTCATCGCGTCGCTGATCGATCACTCCGGAGAGCTCGTCCATCAGCCCCTCGAATCGCCGCGTCAACTCCCGGGTCGCTCGTGTATCCACCGGCGTGAAGTTCTGCCAGTCCTTGCGTGCCGTACGCCGGATACGGTCGAGCTCCCGTGTTTCCATGGCGTCCCGGTCGGCATTCGCCATGAACTCCGCGAGTTGCGTGCATACGGTCTCGCGGCCCTCGCGGTTGCGCTCGCGCCGGGCGGCCTCCTGTTCCAGCCAGTCCTGGCAACTCTCGCGAGCATGTTCCGTCGCCGTCTGAAAGCGCTGCCACAGTGCACGCGTTCTTGCCGAATCCGACCCACCGGTCTGCTTCCAGGCCTCGTGAAGCTCGCGAATACGCGTCAGGCGCGCTTCGGGGGTAAAGCCGTCCCCCTCACCGAGGCGCTCCATTTCCTCACACAGGGATTCCTGCTTGGGTGCCACGGCGAACTGCCGCCAGTCGCGCAATTCCGCGAGCTGGGCCCTGGCCCGGGCGACGCGGTGCTCGCGGCCCGGATCCAGGGAACCGGGAACCTGTGCGACGGTGCGTCGCAACCGGGCCACGGCTCGCCGAGAACGCCGCAGCTCACCGGCCTCCAGCGCCCGCTCGGCACTGTCCAGCGCCTCGTCGAGCGCCGCCAGCGCGGCCCGGCGCTCGGCTTCACGCGCAGCGGCGTCGTCGGCCTGTTGCTCGCTCTCCCGGCGGCGCCACTGCGCGATACGCTCACGTAACGCCGCGACGGCCTTCGGCACTGGCAGATCGCCGGGCCAATCCAGGCGTTCGTCGAGCTCCGTCAGCGAATGCAGGTCATCGTCGACGTCCGCGATCTGTCCGGCCAGTGTCAGGTAGCGCCTGCCGGCTTCCAGCCACAGCCGGCCACGCAACCGCCCGCCTGCCTCGGTGTCATCGTCGAGCGCTGCCTGCAGCCGGTTGAGTAGCTCCACGGTGGGGGCATCGGCACGTTCGAGCTCGGCGATGACATCCTCGAGGGCGCTATCCGGCTCCGCGGGAACCGCCTCGGCAGCAGGCGCCGGGGGCGGCACCCGGGCTGCCTCGGCAAGATGCCGGTCAACACGCGCTAGCAGGTCATGGTATCGCTCGACGAGCGCCTGATTGGCAATATCGCCCAGGACTTCACGGCGATTGACGATACGCTGACGCTCGGCGTCCGCTTCGGCGCCGGGCCGGGCGTCCGCCAGGGCTTCCAGCCGCTCGCACAGCTCGACGAGCTCACGCTCCCGCGCCAGACGTTCACGCCGCCGCTGCGCCGCCGCGTCGAGGCGTTCGCGCGCGACACGGGCGACACGCCGGTCGAAGCGGCGGCCACGTTCGGCAAGATCCAGCAATACGGTTTCGTCGGTTATCCGCTCCAGGGCATAGCGCCGGACCCTCGCCACCGGATCGTGCAACGCGGCTTCCGCCAGCACGCCGGAATCACGCACGCGCTCCAACGCTGCCGTTCGCAGCGTCTCTTCACGTGCGTTGCGCGCGACGTGGGCAATGACCTGGGCATCGTCGCAGCCGGAGATCGCCGCCTGGCGGGTACTTTCGTCAAGCCGGTCACCACCGGCAAGCAACTGACAGTAGCGCGCACGCGCGCTCTCGCGCACCGTGGCGGCCTGGTCCTCGTCGATCCGCCGCTGGAGCAGCGAAAGGTCGTGGACACGGCGAATCGCCGTGGCACGCACCCCCGGGTCGTCATCCTCGACGGCCAGGCGCGCGAGCGTGCCTGCTTGCTCCGGATCTTCCACATCCAGCCGCGCCACCGCCTCGCGGCGAACCGCCGGGTCGGAATGTTGCCAGCGCGGACGGCGAAATCGTTGTAACAGCATCCACTCTCCCGCTCGGATCACGGTCATCCACTACGACGGGGTCGAAGGGGCCGCGACACCGCCCCCTTCCGCAATCGTGTGATTGTGCCTTTCCGCCGCCGATGTGACCAGCCGCGGTCACGGGATCGCGACCCTGTCCGGAGGGCAAGTGAGTGGGCGGCGCCCCGGGGGCGCCGCCCATGGCCGTGGCCTATTGGAGTGTGCAGATCTCCTTCCAGCTGTTACCGGTACCCGGCTCGCTCTGGGTCCACCATTTAGCTTCCCAGAGAACACCGTCATGGATGAGCCGGTCGCCACCCTTGGCGTGGGACGGATTGCCCTGCCAGTCGGTACGCGGCCAGTCCGGGTAGGCGCTGACACCGTCGGTCTCGATGCCCTGGTCGGCGCAACTGCCGGCACCGCCGCCGCCATCGCCAGTGTCACCGTCATCGAGCTGTGCCAGGGGCTTGCCCGGAAACTCGCTGGCGAGGGCGTAATCGGTGCCACCTATGCGCACGGTGTAATGACTCGGGCCGGCGATGGGCAGATAGTACCGAACGGTCACATCCAGGGACTCACCCGGTGCAACCGACTTCCAGCTGGGAATGCTGAAGCGCACCCGGTGAAAATCGTTGAGCAGACCGCCGACATTGTTGCCCGAGGGGTTGCTCCCGTCCTCGGTAACCGCCAGCCCTGCGCCGCTCTGGTCAGCGATGTCACCGCTCGTGGAGGTCGGCACATCGAACTCGAAGACCGTACCGCCAGGCAGCGTGACCGCGGTGTTGTTGGTTACGCGCAGCGTGGGGCTGATGGGGTAATTGTTGTCGCCCAGTGCGAAGTCGATGAGCTCCACGTCGATGGCCACCGCTTCCGCGGGATCGGGACGGTTTGCGTGTTCGGCAGCGTACGGCGACGCCGTGACGAACTGCTCGTACGCGAGGGTGGTGAGAGTCTCGCCGAAGTAATACTCGCCGCGGTCCTCGTGCCAGGCATAGTCCCCGGCAAGCTCCCACATCATTACGCCGCCGAGGCCATTGCGCTTGACGTAGTCCACCTTCTCCGCCATCGAGGTCTCGTCTTCCAGGGACAGGAAGACGTTCTTCTCGGCGTTCCACAGCCACGGCACCTTGGCGACCTCGTCGTAATACCGCGCGTAGTCACCGCTGAGCACGTCGGCAGGGTCGGAGGATGGCGTCAGCCCCCAGTCGGTGAGGTAGGCGGGCTCGATGCCCTCCTCCAGATTCTTGGCATGCCACAACGGGTTGGAGCCGGCACCGATCTCTTCACCGGCAGCGTCCTTGTCATGCCAGAGGTTGTCGATGCCCACGGCCCCCCAGCCGCATTTGTCGAGACCCTCTGCACACTCGTTGGTGTCCGGATGCGGTGCCTCGCCCCACAACCCGTTCTGGCCGCCGGAGACGCCCTGCCAGCCGCGTGTGTAGTACGGGATGCCGATATTGATCCGCCCCGGAGCCACCGCCCCCTGGAAATAGTGAACGGCCCAGTCGGTGTTGAGATAGCCGATACCCCCGTACTGTGAGGTGGAGTAGACGTTCCACTCCTTCAGCTCGGCGTCTTCACCCGTGTCGTACAACGGTGCGTTGTGGCCGACGAAACGGTTCCAGGCACCATGGAGGTCATACGACATGATGTTGATGTAGTCCAGGTAGCGGGCCACCTGGAAGGTTTCCATGCCCCGCAGGAGATAGCCCGACGCCGGCGCCGCCACGGTGAGCATGTAGTGGGTCGAATCCGCTTCGCCGGCAGCGTCGAGACGCTCACGCAGCGTCCGCATCAGCACCTCGTAGGAGGCCCAGAGCGCACCCCGCCGCGGCTCGGACAGATCGAAATCCGCCGGATTGCCGGCTTTCGACATCGACGTGGGGTATTCGTAGTCGATGTCCACCCCGTCGAACCCGTAGGTCCGCAGGAACGCCACCACCGAATCGGCGAACGTCTCGATGCCCTGGTGATTGATGCTGCCGTCGGCATTGGTGGTCATCTCGTAGAACCCGGTGCTCTCCGCCCAACCGCCGACGGAGATGAGCGTCTTCACTCCGGGGTGATCTCGCTTGTAACGGGTCAGCAGATTGAAGTGACCCTGGTACGGCAGCTCCGGATCCATTTCGGCACCCGGCGTCGACGGCCATGTCATACCCACAGCGGGATTGTCCGGGGCCGAGCGGTCGCCGATGGATATGCGGTTGTCATCACCGACCGAAGCGAACGCGTAGTTGATGTGGGTGACCTTGTCCCAGGGGATATCGTCGACAAGGTAGGCCGGCAGGCCGTTCTTGCCATTTCGCCAACTGGTGAAATAGCCGATGATACGCCGGCCGTGATCGTTGCCCAGGACCTCCCGTCCGTCGCCGTCATACACGGCACAGTAATTGGGATCGGCGTTGGGGCTGTCGTAGAGCCCCTTGGGCTTGCAGTCCGCGGCCATGCCCTGCTGAGCACCCAGCAGCGCCGCCAGACACAGCGAATAGCGTAGCACTCGCATCGCTCTCACTCCTTTGTCTCGTCCGTGACGGTGGCGTCCACCTCGTCCCGGCCACCGTTCTCTCCTTCGAATCGTCCCTTGCTGTTCGTCTGTCGTGCCTACACCTCCTGGCCCAATACGAGACCAAACACCGTTAACGGAATGTTCCCTGTATCAGATCAGTCGAACGTGAGCCTATTGATAGAACATTAACAACACCTTTTCAAGCCGTAAAAGAACCAATTAGCGTCCTTATGGCGAAAAAGCACGATGCGAAGCACAAAAGGTAGGGACCGATTCAATGCACTGAACACGAACCGCGGATGTGGCCAATGGGCACACGCATGGGAATGAGAGGAAGAATCCACGTCCGTCGACGCGCTCGCCGCGATGCAGCGACTGTCATGGCATTCGGCGGACGACGGCGGGATATCGAAGCGACGGCACGGCGGAGAAAGCGGGAGACGTCCGGCGCGCCGCCGCCTGGAGAAGCGGCGACGGCATGATGCGCGGGGACGCCGATTCAGGAACCTATAGCCCGATGCTGAACATGCTTTCGAGGTCGTGGCGGCTCTGGGCCCTGAAGGCGATCAGTGTCTCCGTATCTTCGATGTCCGGCAGGTTCTGCATCTTCTCGGTCACGAGCTCGGCCAGAGCCTCGTTGCTCGGCACCCGGATAATCACCACCAGATCGTAGCGCCCGCCCACCGAATACACTTCCGAGACGCCGTCGATGTCGGCCAGAGTGCCTGCGACCTCGTTCACGCGCCCGCGCGCCGCGTTCAAGAGCACGATCGCTGTAACCATTACCGGATCCTCCAGTGTCCATGTGTTTCCAACACGACCAAGTCTACGCGCCAACGCTCCCTTCTGGACATTCCGGCATTCGTCGCCGCTGTGCGGGCCAATCGCCTCGAATGAGCGCAGATGGCACAAAAAAACCCCGCCACAGGGGCGGGGCCTTGTATCGCGACGCTGAGCGTGCGACTTACTTGATGTCGCCGGTCACCCAGTAGTCGATCCGGGCCTGATGCTCCTGGATGTACTGGTTGACGGCTTCCTCGTAGGAGCTCTGCTGGGCATTGTTCATCGCCGCCTCGAGCTCATCCAGCGGGAGCTGCATGCGGGAGAGGAACATGGCGACGTCCACGTTATCCTGGTAGAAGCCCACGTGGGCGAACGCGTGAATGCGCTCCGCCTTGCCCAGCGTGCCCTTCGGATCCTCCAGGTAACGCAGATCGTAAGCACCGAACATCCAGTGCGGATTCCAGGCAGTGGCCACGATCCACTCGTCGCGATCAATGGCACGCTCGAGCGCGGCGGTCATGCCCGCACCGCTGGAGGACTGCAGGTTGTAGCCATCCAGCCCGTAGTCCTCGACCGCCTTATTGGACAGCCGCATCAGGCCGGCACCCGGATCGATACCGGTGATGGTGCCGTCGAGCTTCTCGCGGACGCTGTCCTTCTTGAGATCCTCGATGGAGCTGAGCTCGCTCTCGGGAACGTACGACGGAACCACCCAGCCCAGCTTCGCATTGCCATAGAGCAGGCCCAGGTTGATGGCCTTGACGCCGTCGCTGTTCACCTTGTCCAGATAGTCGGCATGAGTGCCCGGCTGCCAGGACATCAGCATGACGTCGATATCGCCCTTGCCTACCCCCTGGTACTGCGGCGCGATGTCCGTCTGCACGAGCTCGACCTCGCGATCGAACCGGTCCTCGATCACCTTCTCGGCGAGCTTGGTGACGAACTCGGCATCGGACCAGGCCGTCCAGCCGATACGAACCGGCCCGTCGGACTGAGCATTGGCGTTGGCGACCATGCCCAGTCCCAGAACAGCGGAGACCATGAACTTCGAGGCTTTGTTGAGCATTAGCGCTCTCCTCTTTTGCTTTTCCATGCAGTCAGATCGCGACCGCGTCTGCGGTCGCGTGCGAGTGAGATCGGTTACGACTTGCCGCGCTTGCGCTGGCCGAAGCTCTGGGTAATCCGGTCGAGCAGGATCGCCAGGATGACCACACCGAGCCCGCCTTCGAAGCCCAGGCCGACGTTGAGGCGCTGGATACCGGTAAGCACGGTATTACCAAGACCGCCGGCACCGATCATGGAGGCGATCACCACCATGGACAGCGCGAGCATGATGGTCTGGTTGATGCCGGCCATGATCGAGGGCATCGCCAGCGGAATCTGGACCTTGAACAGCAACTGGCTGTCGGTACAGCCGAACGAAAGGCCGGCCTCGATCTTCTCCTTGCTCACCTGTCGGATGCCCAGATTGGTCAGGCGCACCACCGGCGGCATGGAGAAAATGACCGTCGCGATAGTCCCCGGCACCTTGCCGAGGCCAAAGAAGATCGCCGCGGGGATGAGATAGACGAACGCCGGCATTGTCTGCATGAAATCCAGCACCGGCCGTATTATGTGCTCGACGATGTCATTTCGCGCCATGGCGATCCCCAACGGGATGCCGATCACCAGTGCGACGATACTCGATGCCAGCACCAGCGCGAGTGTCTCGACGGTCTCCTGCCACAGGTTCATGCCCAGCAGCAGCGCCATGGCGGCGAGCGTGAATACCGCGAACTTCCAGCTCACGCGCCACCATGCGATGCCCACTAGAACCAGCGCCAGCAGCACCGGCGGCAGGAACATCAGGATGTCCTCGAGGCCGTCCGCCACGAAACCGACGATGGCGGCAAAGGTGTCGAGCAACGGTGTGAGATTATCCTGAACCCAGTCGACGCCCATCTCGACGTATTCGCCGATGGGCAGATCGAAGCTCTCGGAAAATATGGCCATGTTGTCCTACCCCGTCCGGTCCAGCGTCTGCAGAATGGCGGTCTTGGAGATACTCCCGACATAGCGGCCCTCGTCGTCGACCACCGGCACCGGCCAGCGGCTCGCGGCGACCCGTCCGAGCACCTCGTGCATGGACATGTCGTGGGGGACCGCCTCGACTTCCTTGAGAAACGCTTCGGAGTAGCTGGGCTCCGGGTTGGCCTTCTGCAACTGCTCGTTGAGGGTGTCGATGCTCACCGTGCCCTGATAGACGCGATCCTTGCTGATCACCACCGCGAAGTCGCGGTCATGCTGTCGCAGGCGCTCCATCGCGGAGTGCACGCTCACGCCCGGACGCTCGATCACCGTCACCTGCTTGCGGGTGGCGATATCGCCGGCCGAGTAGACCTGGCTGACGTCGACGCCGTAGAAGAACGAACGCACGTATTCGTTCGCCGGATTGCTCACGATCTCCTCGGGCGTGCCGACCTGCACGACGCTGCCGCCCTGCATGATCGCGATACGGTCACCGATGCGCATGGCTTCGTCGAGGTCATGGGAGATGAACACCACGGTGCGGGCATGCTCCTGCTGGAGAGCGACGAGTTCGTCCTGCATCTCCGTACGGATGAGGGGGTCGAGTGCCGAGAAGGCTTCGTCCATGAGCATGATCGTCGGATCCGCGGCGAGCGCGCGGGCGAGTCCGACTCGCTGCTGCATGCCACCGGAGAGCTCGTCCGGGTAGCTGTTCGCGTTGGCTTTCAGCCCGACCTGGGCGAGCGCCTCGAGGGCGCGTTTCTCGCGCTGCTCGCGCTCGACGCCAGCGACCTCCAGACCGAAGGCGGCATTCTCGAGAACGGTACGGTGCGGCATGAGCGCGAACGACTGAAAGACCATGCTCATGTCGTGGCGGCGCAGGTTGATGAGATCCTTCTTGCTCATCCCCGTAACATCCTGCCCGTCCACGTAGACCTTGCCTCTGGTCGGCTCGATCAGGCGGTTGAGCATTCGCACCATGGTCGACTTGCCCGACCCCGACAGCCCCATGATCACGAAGATCTCGCCTTCGTTGATCGTGAAGCTGGCGTCCTG
>CAZHBN010000094.1:0-12910 GCA_964530405.1 uncultured Ectothiorhodospiraceae bacterium | reverse complement strand
GCGGCAAGGCGAACCCGCAGCAGGTCAACGAGATCCTCAAGCGCAAGCTCGACGGCTGACCCGAGGGCCTGACCCGCCGGAACTGCTATCATCCGACCGACGGCGGGTGCCTCGCACCCGCCGGGCGCTGATGACAACCACCGTGAGACGGGGCCCATGAGCGATCGCCTCTACCGCTTCCTCTTCGAGAACGCCGACGTTCGCGGCGAGCTCGTGCAGCTCGACGATGTCTACCGAGACGTCATTCGCCGCGCTGACTATCCGCCGGTGATCGCGCGCCTGATCGGCGAGGCGATGGCCGCCGCCGCATTGCTCACCGCAACGCTGAAATTCCGCGGGCGGCTCGTGCTCCAGATCCAGGCGAACGGCCCGCTGACCATGCTCGTGGTCCAGGTCACCAGCGATGGCGCACTGCGGGCAATGGCGCGCTACAACGCCGAAGTGCCCGACGCCGCGCTGAACCGGCAGGCAAGTGGCGGTGCGCTTGCCATCACCGTCGACCCCGAAGACGAGACCGAGCGCTACCAGGGCATCGTCGATCTTGCGGCAGGCAGCCTTGCCGCTGCGCTGGAGAAGTACTTCCGCGACTCCGAGCAGCTCGACACCCGCGTGTGGCTCTCCGCCGCCGAGGGGCGGGCCGGCGGCATGCTGCTCCAGCGCCTGCCCGGCAACGCCACCGAGGACGTCGACGCCTGGGAACGTGCGAGCCATCTCGCGGAAACGCTCACCGTACGCGAGCTGCTGAACCTCGATGTCTCCGAGATCCTGCGCCGGCTCTTTCACGAAGAGGACATCCGCCTGTTCGATCCAATGCCGCTGCGTTTTCGCTGTCGCTGCTCCCGCGAGAGCGTGGGTGCGATGGTCGCCTCCCTCGGCGAAGCCGAGGTGCGTGACATAGTGGCCGAGCACGGCCTGGTCGAGGTGCATTGCGACTTCTGCAACGAAGCGTATCGATTCGATCCGGTGGACGTGGAGCAATTGCTCACCGACCCCACCGGTCCGGGCCCATCCACGACGCAGCATTAGCGTCCGGGATCGGTCACGGGCCAGTGGCGACACGGTGACGTGTCATAGCGCGTCAGCGCCGAGGGCGGAACGCCACCACCACCGGCTCGCCGACACGCAGCACGACCTGTGACCGGATCAGTACCCCTGTCGCCAAGTATGCACCGGTGCTCCCGTGGCGACCTGCCCAGACAGGGCTTCCAGCCACTCGTCACGCGGCCTGACACCGAACCAGTCGCGCAGACCCCGTCCGGTTCGCGCCCGCTCGGCGATGATGCCCAACCATTCACGGCGCTCCGCCTGCGCGATCCCGAGGCGTGCCAGCCCCGTGTTCGCCGGCCCCTCGGCCGCTTCAAGCACCGCGTCGGCCAAAAGACGCTCGCGCCCGAACCACGACACCCGCCCGGCCAACCCCCGGTGCACGGCCGTGCGGAAGTTGGCCTCGGCATCGTCGAATACCAGTCGGGCGGGAGGGTGCTGATCCATCAGGCCATGAACGAGCCCCACCCAGAACGCGACGAGCGCAACCGTGTCGGCGACCGTCGGCCCCGGCGCCAATAGCCGAGTCTCCAGCGCGTAGCGCACATCCACCTCGCCCAGGATCGCCACCCTTGCCCGTTGCCAGCGCCAGACCGTGGCGTCGTGATAGCACAATGCGGCGTATGCGCCCGCCGGCGCCGCCGTTTCCATGCCGGCGAGCATCGGGTAATGCTGCCGATTTTCCACGAACTGCCAGTAGAGGTCGTCACGGCCATAGCCGGCCCCGAGCCCTGCTCGCGGCTGCCGGACCTCGCCACTGCCGAACCGCAAGGCAGACAGGCTCGCCACGGCGGCATCGGCCATTACCCGGTCGCCAAGACGCTCGGGGAGTCCGCCACCGACCGCCACCACCAGGGACGAAGCGGCCACCGCCGCGTTGTACGGATCCGCTGCCCGCCTCGGCTCCAGTGGCAGACACACGCGCAAGGGGAAAAGCCGCGAGAACGGAGCCGACGGCAGCCCCGGGGTGGCCGCCATCGCGGTCGAAAGCGCACGTCGGGCGGCAACTTCCTCGGGATCGGGCTCGTCGACAGCGACAGCCGCCGGAAGCCCGGGGAGAGCCGTCAGCGCCAGACCGCCACCGACCGCGCCACCGAGGCCCTCGGCGAGCTGCGTGAAGGCCTGCGCCCCCCATTCGTCGCAACCACGCTGCACGTGCGCCACCTGCCAGCCACCGGTATGACGGCACCACACGGGAAGTGTCAGCGACAGCGCTCGCTCTGCCGCACGGGCGCTGCCATCGGCAAGTGCCTCACGCAGGGCGAGGGTGTCGTCACGCAGCCGACGGTGAAAACCTGCCCGAGCCTCGTCAGTCAACGCCATCACCTCGGTCCGAGCTTGGCATCCAGGGCACGCAGGCGCTCGGGCGTGCCCACGTCACACCAGAAGCCGTCGTGATACGTCGCGGTAACCGTGCCGCGTGCCGCGGCGGCGTGCAGCAACGGTGCAAGCCGGAACCCCCCGGGCTCACAGCCGGCTAACAGCCGGGGGTGATAGACCCCGATTCCCGAGAAGGTCAGGCGCGCGCCCTCGCCGCCTACCTGTCCATTCCGGAAGGTGAAGTCACCGCCGGGATGATGGGCGGGGTTGTCCACGAGCACCAGATGCGCGTCGCCATCGGGCACCGCTGGCAAACGGCGGAAATCGAAATCCGACCAGATGTCGCCATTGACCACGCAGAAGGGTGCATCCCCGAGCAACGGCAGAGCGCGGAGAATGCCACCGCCCGTCTCCAATGCCCGGGGACGTTCGTCGGAAATCCGGATCGACACCCCCCAACGGCGACCGTCCCCCAGATGATCGATGAGCGCCTCGGCCTGCCAGGCGACGTTCACGATCACTTCGACCACACCGGCCGCCGCGAGGGCCTCCAGGTGCCAGTCGATCAGCGCTCGACCGCCGACGGGCAGCAACGGTTTGGGGCGGTCGTCGGTGAGCGGGCGCATGCGTTCGCCACGCCCGGCGGCGAGGATCATCGCCCGCACGTGCCCTCCTCGCCCACGCCGTGGCGGTCGAACAGGTTCAGCAGTGGCGATAGCGCCGGCCATGGCGCGGCCTCGCGACGGATATAGCGGGCGAACCGCGGCAGCTCAGGCAGATACCGGGACTTACCGTCGCGATAGCAGAGCCTGGCGAAAAGCCCGAGAATCTTCAGGTGGCGCTGCACAGCTATCCAATCGAAATCCTGACGAAAAGCGTCGTCGGCGGGCACAGGCAGGTTCGCGGCGCGCGCCTCGGCGAGGTAGAAACCGATCCAGTGGTCCTCCGTCGGGGCCGACCACTCCCAGAATGCATCCCTCAGCAGGGCGGCCAGGTCATAGGCGAGCGGCCCGCACACCGCATCCTGGTGGTCGATGACACCGGGGAGCCCCTCGCAGACCATCAGGTTGCGGGCCATGTAATCGCGATGGACATATACCCGCGGCTGGGCAAGCGCTCGCGCGACCAGCGCGTCACAGACACGCTCCCAGGCACCGAGGTCGTGAGCATCCAGACGGATTCCGCGATGCCGTTCCAGGTACCACTCGGGAAACAACCCGAGCTCACGGCGCAGCAGCGCCTCATCGTAAGGCGGCAGAACCCCGGGACGCGACGCCGCCTGCCAGCGCACCAGCCCTCGAAGCGCCGCAGGCATGAGGCAGTCGCCTTGCCCACAGGCGAAGCCCGCCAGATAGTCCCGCTCACCGAGATCCTCCAGCAGGACGAGCCCACGGTCCGGCGCCGCGGCGAACACCGCAGGCGCATGCAGGCCGGCGGCACGTAACAGCTCTCCCGTGCGCAGGAACCGGTGCACTTCGTCCGCACCGGGCACGGCATCCATGACCACGCGGGTGCCGTCGGCATGACCGACACGGAAGTAGCGCCGTGGACCGGCATCGCCGGCAATGGGCGTCAGTTCCCCCCGTCCCGGCCCCATCTCGCGCGCCAGCCAATCATCGATCTCCTCGGTCCGGGGCACCGGCGGCCCCGGCGTATCGGCGGTCATCACACCTGTCCCACTCCTGGTCGGCAGTAACATGCGTTCGAAGCCCGTGCGCCGCCGGGCAGGGACATGATACGCAACCCGCGCCCATTTGCGGCCCCCGGGGAGCTGTGCGATGGTAGCCCGCGCCCGGCGCGCTGGCGCACCGGGACGCCGTGTACCATTCAGCAGGAGAGTCAGCGTTGACGCCTCGCAGCCGCCTATCCGCCCTGACCCTCGCCGCCTCGCTCGCAGCCGGCACGCCAACGGTACAGGCGGCGGAGAGCCCCTGGGCATTGTGCGGCCCCGCGCTGACCCCGGCGCCCCTTGGCGACCCGGCTGCCCGTGACAACCCCGACACGCCAACCCAGGTCGAGGCGGGCTCGGCGCGCTTCGACGGTGAACGCTACATCCTCACCGACGCGCCGCGCGTACAACGCGCCGACCGCCGCATCAGCGCCGACCGACTGACATTCGCCGACCGCGAGCAACGCATAACGGCCGAAGGCAACGTGCGTTACCAGGAAGCGGGGGTCCTGTTGACCGCCGACGATGCCGCCGTGGACCTGGACGACGACTCGGGGCACTTTTCAAAGGTCGCCTATCGTGTGGACGCAGGCCACCTCCAGGGCCATGCCGACGAAGCTCGGATGATCGACGAGTCCCGCAGTCGATACCGCGATGTGCGCCTGTCCACCTGCAACCCGGGCGAAGAGCTCTGGTGGCTCAGTGCCGAGGAGCTCACCATCGACCGTGGGGCTCGCCAGGGCATCGCCCGCAATGCGGCAGTATCCGTGGCAAACGTGCCCATTCTCTATACACCGTGGTTGCGATTCCCGGTGGGCAGCGAACGCCTCACGGGATTTCTCGCCCCTTCACTCGGATACGACAGCGAAGGCGGCGCCGCACTGTCGACACCGTGGTACTGGAATATCGCCCCTAATCGCGACGCGACCCTGACCCCAACGCTGCACACCGACCGCGGGATCATGCTGGGCGGCGAGTTCCGCTACCTCGAAGCCCACGCCGGCGGCGAGATACGGGGGCAGTACCTTCCGGGCGACGACGCATTCGGAGACGACCGCTGGTCGCTGCACCAGCGACACCGTTTCGCCGTGAACGACCACTTCAGCGGCGAGCTCGTCCAGCGCCGGGTGAGCGACAGCGACTTCCTCGACGATTTCGACACCCCCTTCGGCGACGACGCATTCGACAGCGCGGAACGCAACCTGGAGAGCTACGCGCGCGTCGGCTGGAGCGAACCCGACTGGACCATCGCAGCGGATGCGCAGGATTGGCAGACGGTAGACCCGTTGTTGCCGCGCGCGCGGGAACCCTATGCCCGCCAGCCCCGCCTCAGCTTCGATTACCGGCCGCTGGTAACGGACCTGCCGGTGGACTTCAGCCTCGCTGCCGAGGCTGTGGATTTCGCCCATCCGCACCCGGATCTGCGCACCACCGGACAGCGTTATGACCTGCGCCCTCGCCTGTCGCTGCCGTTGCGGAGCCTGGCGTACCACGTCGAGCCCGCGGTCGCCTACCGCTACACCGGGTATCGGCTGGACCGTCCGGACGCCGGCGACGAGACGCCTCAGCGCCACGTACCCATCTACAGCGTTGACGCAGGGGTGAATTTCGTCCGCGAGGCCAGCTTCTTCGGCGATCCGGTGACTCAGACCCTGGAGCCGAGGCTGTTCTACCTGCGCGTGCCGGAACGCTCGCAATCCTCGCTACCACTGTTCGACACCGGCGAGGCCGCGCTCACCTACGGCCAGCTCTTCCGCGCCAATCGCTTTACCGGCGCTGACCGGGTCGGCGACGCCAACCAGCTCACCGTCGGCGTCAGCACGCGCTTTATCGACCGCGATACCGGCGCCAGCCGCCTGCGATTCTCCGCCGGGCAGATCCTCTATTTCGACGACCGCGAGGTCACTCTCGACGGTGAGCCGGAGACCGACTCCCGCTCGGATTACGTCACCGAGCTCCGCGCCAACCTGCCCGCGGGCCTGTCCACCACACTCAACTTCAACTGGGATCCGCACGACGCGGGGAACCGCGACCTCTACGGGCGTGTCCGATGGCGTGGCGGGCCGAGCCGCGTGCTCAATCTCACTTACCGTGACCGCCGCGGCGACGACCGCACCCGGCTGGAACAGGCGGAAACCAGTTTTGCATGGGCGGCGAGCCAGCGCTGGACACTGCTTGGCGGGTGGCGCTGGGACCTCGACGACAACCGTACCGCCGAGCGTTTCGTGGGCGTGGAGTACGACAGCTGCTGCTACGCGTTGCGCGCCGTGCATCGCGCCCGCCAGGGTTCGGACCCCGGCGACGACCTCCAGACGCAGGTGATGCTGCAGTTCGTTCTCAAGGGCCTCGGCGGGCTCGGTGATACAATTCCACGATTCTTCGAGGACAGCGTGCCCGGCTACCGCGCTCCGACCTACTAGTCCGGTACGCAACGCACACAGCATCCGAGGTGCACGACGTGTTGTTCAAGACCCTCTCGCGCTGGATCACCGCCACGGTGCTCGTGGTCACGCTCGCCGGGCCGGCGACGGCCGAGCTGCTCGACCGCGTCGTCGCCGTGGTCAACGACGACGTGGTCCTGCTCTCGGAGTTCCGCGACGAGCTCGCCACCGCCCGTGCCCAGCTCGCCCAGCGCGATATCCAGGCGCCACCCGAAGACCAGCTCCGCCGCCAGGTGCTGGACCGCCTGGTCATGCAGCGCCTGCAGCTCGATGCCGCCGAACGTGCCGGCATCCGCGTGGACGAGGCGACCCTGGACGCCGCCGTGCGCCAGGTGGCGCGGCAGAATGACCTTGACCTGCCGGGCTTCCGGGATGCCCTGCAACGCGAAGGCATGACCATGGCGGGCTTTCGCGAGCGGCTGCGGCGCGAGATCACGCTTCGACGCCTGCGCCGCAGCGCCATGGACCAGCGCATCAATATCACGCCCCAGGAAGTCGACCAGTTCCAGAGCCAGATCGCAGAGCGCGAGGTGGAATATCACCTCCGTCATCTGCTGGTCGCCCTGCCGGAAGCCGCCTCGCCGGAGGCGATCGAGTCCGCACGCGAGAAAGCCGAAGGCCTGCGGCGTGAGCTCACCGACGGCGGCGCCAACTTCGCCACCCTGGCGGCCACCCACTCGGACGGTCGCAACGCCCTCGAAGGCGGCGATCTCGGCTGGCGCCGCGCGGGCGAGCTTCCCGCAGTGGTCGCCGGGCAGCTGAGCGACCTCGAGCCCGGCGACGTGAGTGACGTCCTGCGCACGCCTTCCGGCTTTCACCTGTTCAAGGTGGAAGACCGCCGCGATGCCGAGCGCCACGTCGTCACCCAGACCCGGGCTCGCCACATATTGATCCGGACCAACGAGGTCGTCAGTGACGAGGACGCCCGGCGCCGGCTCACTGCGCTGCGCCAGCGCGTGCTGTCCGGCGAATCCTTCGCCGAGCTCGCGCGGGCCAACTCGGACGACAAGGGGTCAGCCGCCGAAGGCGGCAGCCTCGGCTGGATCACCCCCGGGAGCATGGCACCGGAATTCGAACGCGTCATGCAACGGCTCGATCCGGGCGCGATAAGCCAGCCTTTCCGTTCCCGATTCGGCTGGCATATCGTTCAGGTACGCGAGCGCCGCGAGCAGGACACCACCGAGACCTATCGCCGCAACCAGGCGGCCCAGCAGCTCCGCCAGCGCAAGGAGGAAGAGGAGCTGGAGCTATGGCTACGCCAGCTACGCGAAGAGGCATACGTGGACTATAGGCTGGAGGCGACCGGTAGCACATGAGCGACGCTGCTACCCCGATCCTGGCGCTGACCGTCGGCGAACCCGCAGGCATCGGCCCGGACCTGACCGCCATGATCGCCGCGGATCCGCCCCGGGGTTGCCGGCTCGTGGCAATCGGCGACCCCACCGTGGTCGAGTCACGAGCCGCTGCGCAGGGCGTGGACGCGCCGTTGACCGATTTCGCGCCGCAACGCGCCGCACCCAGACGGGGCATCGAAATCGTCGCAGTGCCCACGGAGCGGGCCGTCTACGCCGGACGCCTCGATCCAGCCAATGCCGCGAGCGTGCTCGCCACCCTGAACGAAGCCGCCGACGGCTGTCTGACGGGCCGCTACGATGCCGTGGTGACCGCACCGGTACACAAGGGCGTCATCAATGACGCCGGCATCACGTTCAGTGGACACACGGAGTATTTCGCCGAGCGCACCGGTGGCGCTCTGCCGGTGATGATGCTGGTCGCCGGGGCGTTGCGCGTGGCACTGGCCACCACCCACCTGCCCCTGCGGACCGTGGCCGACGCGCTGACTCGGGAGCGCCTGGAACGCGTCGCGCGTATCCTGGACGCCGATCTGCGCACCCGTTTCGGCATCGTCCGGCCGCGGATACTCGTCGCCGGGCTGAACCCTCACGCCGGGGAAGGCGGCCACCTTGGCCACGAGGAGTCGCAGATCATCGAACCGGTGCTCGAGGAACTCCGCCGCGAGGGGTTGGACCTCGTGGGTCCGCTGCCGGCGGATACCCTGTTCACCCCGCAGCATCTCGAACACGCCGACGCCGTGCTCGCCATGTACCACGATCAGGGCCTTCCCGTGCTCAAGCATGCGGGCTTCGGCGAAGCCGTCAATGTCACCCTGGGATTGCCCATCGTGCGCACGTCCGTGGATCACGGTACCGCACTCGATCTCGCCGGCAGTGGCCAGGCGCGTGACGGCAGCCTGCGTGCGGCCGTCGACCAGGCCGCCGCTCTCGCCCGTCGCGGTCGCGCGGCCCCAACTGCATGAACCATCGCCCGCGAAAACGCTTCGGCCAGAACTTCCTCCACGACCGCAACGTGATCGCGCGCATGATCGCGGTCATCCGGCCGCGCGCGGAGGACCGCATCGTCGAGATCGGGCCAGGACGGGGTGCCCTTACGGCGCCGCTGCTGGAGCGCGTTGCCGCGCTCTCGGTGGTGGAGCTCGACCGCGACCTGATAGACGGCCTGGAACGGCTCTCCGCCGAACACGGAGAACGGCTACGGATTGTCCAGGGCGACGCCCTGGAGACGGACTTCACCACCCTAGCCAATGACGGCCCGTTGCGGCTGGTAGGCAACCTGCCATACAACATCTCCACACCGCTGCTCTTCCACCTGACCGAAGCGAGTGTGCCGGTGGCTGACCTCCACCTGCTGCTGCAACGCGAAGTGGTCGAGCGAATGGCTGCACCGCCGGGTGACGGCACCTACGGCCGATTGTCGGTCATGGTCCAGTACCGTTGCCGGGTGGAGCCGCAGTTCCATGTTCCCCCGGGCGCCTTCAACCCGCCGCCGAAAGTGACATCCACGTTCGTCCGGCTGGTACCCCACACCGAACCGCCCGTGAGCGTTCCCGACGAGGCGACGCTCAACGCCGTGGTCACCCGGGCCTTCGCCCAGCGGCGCAAGACCGTGCGCAACACCCTGAAGGGACTGCTTGCCCCCGCTGCCGTCGAGCAAGCGGGCATCGACCCGACACTCCGACCGGAACAGCTCACCCTCGAGGACTTCGCCGCACTCGCGCGCGCACTCGGCCGCTAGCCCCGCCTGCCGGGAAGATGACGTGAAACGGAGGCCATCTTCCGTCGGGCGTTGCCCGTATTGCAGTCAGCGTACGCATGCGCCCCATTCCCCGATGGGCGGCAGTGGATTACGCTGATGATGTCCAGCCAACGGGGAGGCAAACGGACATGACGGGGTATCAGCACATTCTCCTGGCCGCCGATTTCCAGGACGACAGCGCACGCGTCGCCGAGCGAGCGAAAGAACTCGCCAGCCGCTACGAGGCCCGACTCAGCCTACTTCACGTCGTGGAGAACATGCCCGTGGAGCCGGGTAACGAGCTGATGATTCCTCCCACTGCGAATGTCGAGCAGGAGCTGCTCAACAACGCAGAGCGCCGCCTGCGGGACCTGGCCACTCGCCTGGACGTCGCCGACGGGGACCACGAAGTGCGTGTCGGCCAGACCAAGCGGGAGATCATCGAGCACGCCGAGGATAACGGGGTGGACCTGATCGTCGTCGGCAGTCACAGTCGCCACGGCCTGGCACTACTGCTGGGGTCCACGGCCAACGCCGTACTTCACGGCGCGCCCTGCGATGTTCTCGCGGTGCGCCTCTAGAGGCGACTGGCAAAATCCCAGCACGAGGTTGCAACACTGGCGAGCCGCGACGAGACCGGCCGCCTCTCACGATATATTCGATTTGATGCCCGTAATCTCTGAACGCGCCGTCGCGCGTTCAGAGATACGGTACGAGTATCGACGCTGCGACGGCGATGACGACAGTGATCGTCAGCGACGCCAGCAGATCGGGCTTGCGCATAGACCGTCTCAAGGTTGCCTTCCCCCCTTGACCCGCGGGATGCTCTGACACTGGCCCCTTGGCGGGCAGCCCGGGTCGGGCTGAGCCGCAGGGTAACACACACGAGCCGCCGAACCACCAGTCCGGCGGCCGCAACCGGAGCAGTCACGGTGCACAACCCCCTTAGCAAACTCAGCCGCCTGGGCCAGAGCGTATGGCTCGACTACATCGACCGCGGCCTGATCGAAGACGGCGGACTCGCCGCCCACGTCCGTAACGATGCACTCACCGGCGTCACCTCCAACCCGACGATCTTCGACAAGGCGCTCGCGGACGGCCACCGCTACGATGCACGCCTCGCCGCGCTAGTCGAGGCGCAACCGGACGCGGATACCGAGACACTGTTCTTTGCGCTCGCCATGGACGATATCCGCGACGCCGCCGACGCACTGCGCCCGGCCTACGAAGCCAGCGAGGGTCGTGACGGTTTCGTGAGCCTGGAGGTCTCCCCCACGCTCGCCCACGATGCCGACGCCACCGTTGCCCAGGCACTGTGGCTCGTCGAGCACATCGACCGGGACAACCTGATGGTAAAGGTACCGGCCACCCGCGCCGGCCTGCCCGCTATAGAGGCTCTGGTCGCTCAGGGCGTAAACGTCAATGTCACCCTGCTGTTCGCCGTCGAGCGCTATCGCGAGGTCGTCGAGCACTGGCTGCGCGGACTGGAGTCCCGGCTGGATCGCGGGCTGGAGGTGGAAGGCATCGCCTCGGTGGCGAGCTTCTTCGTCAGCCGCGTGGATGCCGCGGTCGACCGTGAGCTCGAAGCCACCGACCCGGGCACGTTCGAAGCGCTTCGCGGCCGCGCCGCCATCGCCAATGCAGCGGTGGCCTACCGCCATTTCCAGGCGACTATCGCGAGCAAGCGCTTCGCCCGGCTCGCCGCCGCCGGCGCCCAGCCCCAACGCCTGCTATGGGCGTCCACCGCCACCAAGAATCCCGACTACAGCGACGTTCTTTACGTGGAAGGACTCGCCGGCGCCCAGACGGTGACCACACTGCCGCCGGCCACACTGGAGGCATTCCGCGATCACGGCCGTGCCGAGGAAACGCTCACCACCGCCATGGAAGAGGCCGACGACGTGCTGCGCGGCCTTGCCGATGCCGGTATCGTTATCGACGCCATCACCGAACGGCTGGAGCACGAGGGGGTCAGTGCATTCGAGCAGAGTTACCGGCACCTGCTCGAGACGCTGGAAGAACGCCGCAAGGCCTTGAGCGCAACCTCCTAGGCGACTATGGGTTCACCTTTCGGTGCTGCTCTGCAACACTGAGGCTCGGACCGCAACGCCCGACCTTTTGCCGCCCTTCGGGAGGAGAGTGTGGCGACGTACGCGATCGGCGATATCCAGGGGTGCTACGAACCGCTGCGACGACTGCTCGACCGGATCGACTTCGATCCGGCCCGTGATCGACTCTGGCTCACCGGCGACCTAGTCAACCGGGGCCCCCAGTCCCTGGAGGTACTGCGTTTCGTACGCGAGCTAGGGCCCGCGGCGGACACCGTGCTCGGCAATCACGACCTGCACCTGCTCACCGTGGCTGCGGGTCACGTGCGCGCCAAGCGCACGGACACAGTGACCGAAATCCTCGCCGCAGACGATGGCGAGGAATTGCTGGACTGGCTTCGTCGCCGCCCTCTTCTCCACGAATCCGAGGAGCTGCCCGGGATCGTTCTCGCCCACGCCGGTATCGCACCGCCTTGGGACCTCGCCACGGCCCGCACGGCAGCACGCGAAGTGGAAGCACAGTTGCGCGGGCCTCGCCACCGGGAATTCCTGTATCACCTCTACGGCGACCATCCCGCCAGGTGGCATCCCACGCTGGACGGGTGGGACCGCCTGCGTTACATCACCAACGCCTTTACCCGGATGCGCTATTGCGCCCCCGATGGGCGGCTGCTGATGGACTACAAGGGCGACCCGACGGCGGCACCCGACGGCTACCGTCCCTGGTTCGAGCTCTCCGACCGGCCCCTGGCCCATGAGGGAGTGCGGGTCGTTTTCGGACACTGGTCCACCCTGGGCCTGGTCAATACGCCGGAAATACTCTCCCTCGATACGGGCTGCCTTTGGGGCGGCTCGCTCACTGCGGTGCGGTTGGACAACGGCGGAGAAGTGACCGCCATCGACTGCGAGACGGCCCTGGAGCCGGCCCCCGGGCGCTGACCGCCAGCGTCTCTGGTGCGCCGGTGCGCAGCGCCGTTCTCATCGGGAAAGAATTCGGGGTTGCATCCGACGGGGCCTTCCCGCCTATACTCTGCGCAGTGGTCAGACCAATATCCCGAGCGACCACGACAAGAAACGGGGGCAGACAACCCCGTCCCGACAACAGCAGGAGGGGAGGCATACCTGCCATGCACAGCGCCGAGCACACCCCGGTGAACAGCGACGCTCGCCCAGCCATGGGGTTACTAACCTTTGCGACAGTATTGCCAGGTTTCAGTGGCCGTGTGCGCCGCTGTGGCAAGGCGCGAGGAGTGTGGTGTAGCAAGGTCTACATGAGCGACGAGCAACGCAGTCCA
>CAZHBN010000093.1:0-12983 GCA_964530405.1 uncultured Ectothiorhodospiraceae bacterium | reverse complement strand
CAACAAGAACAAGACCCAATAACACATAGTCAATGCTCAAATCATATACGAAATCAAGTAATTAGCAGGCAAGGAACTTTCGCAGGAAGAGTTTTTCCACACCTTCAATGCCCTGCTCGAGGGACAACAGCAGATCGTGATGACCTGCGATCGCTATCCCAAGGAGGTCAACGGACTCGAGGAACGGCTGAAGTCGCGTTTCGGCTGGGGGCTGACGATCGCCATCGAGCCCCCGGAGCTCGAGACGCGGGTGGCGATCCTGATGAGCAAGGCGTCTCAGGAGGGCGTGGAGCTACCCGACGAGGTCGCGTTCTTCATCGCCAAACGTATCCGTTCCAACATTCGCGAGCTCGAAGGCGCGCTACGGCGCGTGCTGGCCAACGCCCAGTTCACTGGACAGCCGATCACCGTGGATTTCACCAAGAGCGCGCTACGCGACCTGCTCGCATTGCAGGACAAGCTGGTAACCATAGAGAACATTCAGAAAACGGTGGCGGAATACTACAAGGTTCGCGTCGCGGATCTGCTGTCCAAGCGTCGCAGCCGCTCAATCACGCGACCCCGTCAGGTCGCCATGGCGCTTGCGAAGGAGCTCACGAGCCATTCCCTGCCGGAAATAGGCGACGCGTTCGGAGGACGCGATCACACAACCGTTCTCCACGCCTGCCGCAAGGTGGAACAGTTGCGCGAAGAAGACCTCCGCATCGACGAGGATTTCGGCAACCTGTTGAGAACACTCTCCACATGATGTGGATAACCTGTGCGCAGGCGAGGGAGTGAGCAGCGGCGATGAGTTATCCACAATCTACACACATCGCCCGACACCGGAAGGGGCGACGAAGTCCACAACTTGTAAAGAGGCCAACTTTCTGAAATGCAAGGGAAATCGCCGAGTATCCACAGACTTTGCCGGGCCCAATAAATACAACAGGCTTATAGGTTTATACACAGAATAGTTAATTCAGGACGCGTCATGCAGTTCGAGATTCAACGCGAAGCCCTGCTCAAGCCCCTGCAGTCCGTGATCGGTGTGGTGGAACGACGCCAAACCCTACCGGTACTCGCCAACGTGCTCATGGTCGCCGACGAGGAAGGGATTTCTCTTACCGCCACAGATCTCGAAGTCGAGCTTCAGGCGAACGTCAGCGTCGACGTGGGGGAGACCGGGCAGATTACGTTGCCCGCGCGCAAGCTCATGGACATCGTCCGGAATCTTCCGGAAGAGAGCACGATCACGCTGCACCTGAATCAGGATCGTGCGGTTCTGAAGTCCGGTCAGAGTCAATTCACGCTGGCGACCCTGCCGGCCGGAGACTTTCCCAGCGTCGAGGACATTGGTACCGCCGAGACGCTCACACTCAGTCAAGCACACCTCAGATGGCTGGTGGACAAGACGCATTTCTCGATGGCACTGCAGGACGTTCGCTATTACCTGAACGGTCTACTCATCGAGATGGAACCGGATCACTTGCGAGCAGTCGCAACGGACGGGCATCGCCTCGCACTCGCGGAGCTATCCACTGGTGTGGAAATCGAACAACCACGCCAGGTGATCGTTCCCCGCAAGGGCATTCAGGAACTCTTGCGCCTGCTTGAGCATTCAGACGAGCCCGTTCGCATCCAACTCGGCGAAAACCACATTCGCGCATTACTGCCGGACATTCGGTTTACATCGAAGCTGATCGACGGACGTTTTCCCGATTATCAACGGGTTATTCCCGATGGAAGTGGTCACCGCGTGCTAGTGGAGCGGGAAGCATTCCGGCAGGCTCTCGTGCGTGCATCGATTCTTTCCAATGACAAGTACCGTGGCATCCGGCTGATGCTCGAAGACAACCGGCTCAGTATTCGATCCGAGAATCCCGAGCAGGAGAGCGCCGAGGAGAACATTGGCGTTGACTACGATGGTGATGCGCTCGAAATCGGATTCAACGCCAGCTACTTACTGGACGCGTTGGGCGCGATTGAGCAACCGAGCGTTGCCGTGTACGTCACGGATGCGAATGCCAGCGCACTCATGACGGGCGAAGGTCAGCAGGATGCACGCTACGTCGTAATGCCGATGCGGCTGTGACAGCACGCCGATATGATGCCAGGGTTCGGGGCACGCTAAAGCGTGCACCCGCCCAGTCCCACCAAGTCCCCAACGACGGACGTGGACAGTCCATCGCTAGACCGGGCGGCTATTCATGTCACTTCGTGGCCTCCACATCGAGCATTTCCGTAATCTTCGGAACGTCGATATCAGCCCGTCGCCGTCAATAAATCTAATTACCGGTGACAACGCAGCTGGCAAAACAAGCCTCCTGGAAGCAATTTATTGCCTTTCTACTGCGCGTAGCTTCCGGGGGACGAGCATTGATCAGCTTATCAGTCACGAATCAGACGGATTTCTCCTGCGCGGACTCATCGAATGTGGCGGTAACGATCCGAGGCCGATTGTAGTTCGTCGCCTCGGGGGACATACGGAACTTCGCGTGGATGCTCAAGAGGTTCGAAGCCTATCTGCGGTGAGTACGCTACTGCCGGTGCAGGTTTTGAACACGGAGAGTCAGCGGTTGCTGACGGATGGACCGGAAACACGTCGTGCACTTCTGAACTGGGGAGTGTTCCACGTGGAACCAGGGTTCGGGGACGTATGGCGTCACTACCGCCGTGCGCTTCGACAACGCAACGCCGCGCTTCGTACCGGCCTTCTTCGTGAAGCCGCCGCGTGGGAACCACAGTTGGCCGATCTAGGCGACAAAATCGATCGCCTTCGCCACAGCTATGTCGATCGTCTCATCCCGGTATGGAAGCAACTCGCCGCGGCCTGGCTACCTACCGAGAGCCTTACATGGCGCTACACCCGAGGTTGGACACACGAGCGGTCGTTGGAGACCATCCTTTCCGACCGCCGCGACCAGGAACTCGACCTTGGGTACACCTTGAGTGGTCCGCACCGTGCCGATCTTCGGCTCCTAGCCCACGGCCGGGACGCCCATCACAGTTTGTCGCGCGGCCAGCAGAAGCTCGCAGTCATTGCACTACGCCTCGCTCAGATGCAGGTACTACGTTCCGGCGTCGGACGCACCCCCACGCTTTTGGTGGACGATCTACCCGCGGAGCTCGACCAGACACATCGAGCCGCAGTCCTGAACGCATTGTTTGAAAATGGTGCCCAGCTCTTCTTAACCGCGATTCAGCGAAGCGACCTCAACCGTCTCCCCGACGCCACCCGCGTGTTCCACGTGGAACAGGGCCGGTATCGAGAGGTGGTATAATGCGCGGATTAACCGCAGGAAATGCCGTATGACCGCACAGACCGAATACGATTCCGCCCAGATCAAGGTATTGCGTGGACTCGACGCCGTCCGCAAACGGCCCGGAATGTACATCGGCGATACCGATGACGGAACCGGCCTGCACCACATGGTCTTCGAGGTCGCTGACAACTCCATCGACGAGGCACTTGCCGGCTACTGCAGCGAAATCGGCATCGTCATCCATGCCGACAACTCGATCACAGTCACCGACAACGGGCGCGGCGTCCCGGTGGATATCCACCCCGAGGAGGATCGTTCCGCCGCCGAAGTCATCATGACCGTGCTCCATGCCGGCGGCAAGTTCGACAACAACTCCTACAAGGTCTCCGGAGGCCTTCACGGTGTCGGCGTCTCCGTCGTCAACGCACTCTCGGAACGACTCAAGCTCGTCATCAAGAAGCATGGCCACATACACGTTCAGGAATACCGGCAGGGTGAACCGCTCGCCCCGTTGAAAATCGTCGGCGAATCCGACGAGACCGGAACCCAGATCACCTTTAGTCCCAGTCCGGCCATCTTCACGAACATCGATTTCAACTACGACATACTCGCAAAGCGCTTCCGCGAGCTCTCATTTCTCAACCCCGGCGTGCGGATAGCCCTCAAGGACGAGCGCAGCGGCAAAGAGGACGTTTTCGAGTACGCCGGCGGAATCCGTGCGTTCGTCGAGCACCTCAACAAGAACAAGCATCCGCTACATGCGACCGTCTTTCACCTGACTACAACCCGCGACGACATCCATGTCGAAGTGGCGATGCAGTGGAACGACTCCTACCAAGAGGCAATCTTCTGCTTCACCAACAACATTCCCCAACGGGACGGTGGTACGCACATGGCCGGGTTCCGCGCCGCCATGACAAGGACGATCAACGCCTACATCGAGACCGAGGGGTACGCGAAGAAGCTGAAGGTCACGCCTTCCGGAGACGATATCCGTGAGGGGCTGACGGCGGTGGTATCCGTGAAGGTACCGGATCCCAAGTTCTCCTCCCAGACCAAGGACAAGCTGGTCTCCTCGGAGGTCAAGGGCACCGTCGAATCCACACTGGCGAGCGCATTGCACGAGTTTCTCTATGAGCATCCCAACGATGCCCGTGCCATCGTGGAGAAAGTCATCGACGCCTCCCGCGCGCGCGAAGCGGCGCGGCGCGCCCGTGAGATGACTCGCCGCAAGGGTGCGCTGGACGTCGCCGGCCTCCCCGGCAAACTCGCCGACTGCCAGGAGCGTGACCCCGCAGCTTCCGAGCTCTACCTCGTCGAGGGCGATTCCGCCGGCGGATCCGCCAAGCAGGGTCGCGACCGTCGAACCCAGGCCATACTTCCTCTCAAGGGTAAAATCCTGAACGTGGAGAAGGCGCGCTTCGACAAGATGCTGTCTTCCGCCGAGGTAGGAACTCTGATCACCGCATTGGGCTGCGGTATCGGCAAGGAAGAATTCGATCCGGACAAGCTTCGCTATCACCGAATCATCATCATGACGGATGCCGACGTTGACGGGTCCCACATCCGGACACTCCTTTTAACGTTCTTCTATCGTCAGATGTCGGCGTTGGTCGAACGTGGGCACATCTACATCGCCCAACCGCCGCTTTACAAAGTCAAACGCGGTAAGCAGGAGCATTATGTCAAGGATGATCAAGAACTTACGGAATATCTCCTGCAGATAGCGCTGAACAACGCCCAATTGTTACCCGGTGGTGGTGCACCGCCGATCGGCGCTGACGGACTCGAGAGGCTGATCCGGCAGTACCTGCGCACCATGGACATGATCGATCACCTCGGCCGTCGTAGCGATCCCGCCATCCTGCGCACCATGACGAACCTGCCGCCGTTGAGTGAGGACGAACTCGCCAACGGTGACTCCATGCGCGCCTGGTTCGAGACGCTGGTCACCGAGCTCAATGATGATCAACCTGCCGGCACCGACTATCGTGTACAGGTTCATGCCGGTGCCGATGGCGGATTCCATGACGCGGTAGTCACCAAGCGCATGCATGGCATCCTGTATCCCTATACGTTCCCCGCGCAGTTCTTCCTCTCCCAGGAATATGAAACGCTGCGTGGGTTGAGTGCGGCAATGCAGGGCTTGCTCTATGGCGATGCCGAGGTGCGCCGTGGCGAACGTGGTACCGCTATCGACACGTTCCGGGACGCCGTACTGTGGCTCCTTGAGGAAGCCAAACGTGGCCTTACCGTCCAGCGTTACAAAGGTCTCGGCGAGATGAATCCCGACCAGCTTTGGGAGACGACGATGGATCCGGACACGCGCCGTCTTCTCCAGGTGCGTATCGAAGACGTCGTCGCCTCCGATGAGATCTTTACGACTCTGATGGGGGATCACGTCGAGCCCCGCCGGGACTTCATCGAGAAAAACGCCCTGCAGGCCAGCAATCTCGACGTTTAGTCTTCGGGGCAATGGCTACCCCAATCGAGCGTGGGCCCGGTCTCGTGCAAGCAGCTACGGTTAACGCTTTGACGAGACCGGGGCATCACGCCCTAAGGCATCGCCGCTAGCCTTCCCTGCACCGACGGAGCGCGCCTCTCCGGGGCCCTTGCTCTTTCCGATACCCCTAAGGTCTGCCAGAGCGCCTGGAAGCGCGAGACAGCCCGTACAGCGCCTGCCGTTCCCACTTCCGCTACGGCCGGGTGAATTCCGTGACGCCCTACCAACCGAGGCGGCATCATGAGTCCGCGACTTGCGGAACCGTATGGGCAACGCTGAACGCAGCGATGGCCCCGAATCCCGCGACTACCAGGCAACCAGGGCTGATTGATGCGCTACCTCGCCTACTTCGTCATCTGTGGTCTCACGCTGGTATCCCTAATCACCAGTGCGTTCTACCCGCCCGTCCTCGGGCTATTCCTGCCGCTCGCGCTGCTTACGGTAATCGGGACCTACGACCTGACCCAGACTCGCCATAACCTCTGGCGCAACTACCCGATAATCTCGCGCTTTCGGTGGATGTTCGAAGCGATAAGGCCGGAGCTCAGGCAATATCTGTTCGAAAGCGATACGGATGGTCGCCCGTTTTCCCGGGAGCAACGCTCTCTTGTCTATCGCCGAGCGAAGGCAGTCAACGACAAGAATCCTTTTGGTACGCTCTACGACCTTTCCGAACCCGGTTACGAATGGATCGGCCACTCAATGACGCCCCTGCCCGCTGCCGAACATGCGGACACCGTGCGGGTCGGCGGTCCGCAGTGTGAACGCCCTTATAACGCCTCGCGACTGAATATTTCCGCAATGAGCTTCGGTGCGCTTTCCGCCAATGCCATACGGGCCTTGAATCGCGGTGCCCGTGCCGGAGGGTTCGCCCACAACACCGGGGAAGGCGGGGTATCCCGTTATCATCGCGACGGCGGTGGTGATCTCGTCTGGCAAATCGCAAGCGGGTACTTCGGGTGTCGCTCTCCCGACGGGAATTTCGACCCCGATCGATTCGCCGAAACCGCTACCAGCGACCAGATATCGATGATCGAGGTCAAGCTGTCCCAAGGCGCCAAGCCCGGTCATGGCGGCATTCTTCCAGGGCCCAAGGTTACCCAGGAAATCGCCAGGGCGCGCGGCGTTCAGGTCGGTGTCGACTGTATCTCGCCGGCGAGCCATCCGGCATTCGATACGCCCATAGGGCTGCTGGAGTTCATCGCGGAGCTGCGCATGCTATCGGGAGGCAAGCCCGTTGGCTTCAAGTTGTGTGTGGGACAACCGGGCGAGCTCATGGCGATCGCGAAGGCAATCGTCGATACGGGCATCTACCCGGATTTCATCGTGGTCGACGGTGCGGAAGGCGGGACGGGCTCGGCCCCGTTGGAGCTATCCAATCGCGTCGGAACGCCGCTGCGGGAAGGGCTGATCATCACCCAAAATATTCTCGTCGGTGCGGGTCTGCGCGATAAGATCCGGATTGCAGCGAGCGGCAAGGTTACGTCCGGATACTGGCTGGCCTCGAATATCGCGCTTGGTGCCGACTGGTGTTATTCGGCACGGGGATTCATGTTCGCGCTTGGCTGCGTCCAATCGCTGAGCTGCCACAATGACCGCTGCCCTACCGGTGTCGCAACCCAGGACGCCAAGCGCCAACGGGCTCTGGTGGTTCCCGACAAGGCTCAACGGGTCACGAACTTTCAGCGCAATACCGTTCACGCGTTGATGGAGATCGTGGCCACCGCCGGATTGCGGCACCCCGGGGAATTACGCCCAGCGCACGTGTGTCGCCACCTGGGTGCCGGCGAAGTGGGTCCGGTGAGCGAATATTACACGTTTCTGGAGCCCGGCCAGCTTCTCGATGGCAGTGCACCGGAGCCGTATGCGCAATGGTGGCGCAAGGCACGATCGACGTGCTTTGCCCCCTCAGGGTAAGCGTGACGGAGCTCCCGGGAGGCGGGAATGGTGCGCGCTCAACGCCTGCCGTGCGCCTGTTTCCGACGGTCGAACACGGTGCCGGGGTAGCCGAGTCGGGAGAGCGAAGGCATGCGCTGCTCGATCCAGCTCTCTACCTCGCGCGACACCTCGTCGGGTGTTTTTCCCTGCGTATCAATCGGTTCGCCGATCTGTACGCGGATATGACCGGGCCGGATACGGATCCCGTCACGGGGCCAGTGCTCGCCGGCATTATGAGCGACGGGAATCACGGGGACGCCCGCACGGCAGGCAAGCACCGCGCCGCCCATGCGGTAGCGCCCCTTCTGGCCGGCGGGCACCCGCGTACCCTCCGGAAACACCACGACCCATCGTCCGGCTGCGAGTCGCTGGCACCCCTGATCCACGACCTGCCTGACGGCATCCCGGCCAGCGCGACGATCGATGGCAATTGGCTCCAGTAGTCCCAGTGCCCAACCGAAAAGCGGCAGCCATATGAGCTCGCGCTTGAGCACCCAGGTCTGGGGGTAGAACCAGCGCACCAGGCTGACGGTCTCCCAGGTGCTCTGGTGCTTCGCCATGACGACGCCGGGTTGTCCCCGCACGTGCTCAAAGCCCTCGATCTCGTGGGTAATGCCGGCGGCAATGCGGAGCCACAGCTCCATCCAGCTGCACCAACGGCTGACGAACCAGTACCGCCAGCGATAGGGCAAGGGCGCCGTGGCAAGACTGAGGGTCCCCCAGACCACCACCGACAGCACGAGGCCCGCCTGGAAGACAAGGCCACGGGTGAGGCTTCCACGCTCGCTACTGCGCACCAGCGCTCTCCAAGGAGCGGACGATCAGCGCTTCCGCCGCATTCGCGAGGTCCGCGAACACCATCGCATCCCCTGCTTTGCCGGATGCTTCGGTTTCGGCACCGTTACCGGTTCGCACCAGAACCGGCCTTGCCCCGGCGGCACGGGCGGCGGCGAGGTCACGCTCACTGTCACCGATGAACCAGGCACCGAGCACGGGGCGGCCGAGTCGGCGGGCGACCTGATGAAGCAGTCCCGGTGCCGGTTTGCGGCAATCACAGCCGTCCTCCGGCCCGTGGGGGCAGACGAAGACGCCGCGCAGATCGCCGCCTGCATCGCGAATCGCTTCGCGCATGCGCGCATGGATCGCCGCGAGATCGTCTTCGTTGAGCAGCCCCCGGGCGATCCCCGACTGATTGGTGCAGACGACGACATCAAAACCGGCTCGGTTGAGGCGGGCGATGGCCTCGAGGCTACCCGGTATTGGCTCCCAATGCTGGGGGCCCCGGATGTAGTCCGGGGAGTCCGCATTGATGACGCCGTCACGGTCGAGCATGACCAGCCCCGTCATGGCGCCCTACTCCCCGGACGGCAGCTGCGAGACGTCCGCGACCCGCAGGAACAGCCGTGCCAGGCCCTGGAGCAACGCCAAGCGGTTGCTGCGCGCCGTCTCGTCTTCCGCCATCACCAGCACCGCGTCGAAGAACCGGTCCACCGGCTCCTTCAGGCTGGCGAGGCGGGCCAGTGCGTCGGCATAGTCGCCGGCAGTGGCGAGCCGATCCACCTCCGCTTCGAGCTCGGTGATCGCCTCGTACAGCGCATGCTCTTCGTCGTGCTCGAAACGTGCCGGATCCGGGTGTGCCGGTAGCGTCCCGGCCTCGGATTTGCGCAGAATGTTGCGGATGCGTTTGTTCGCCGCGGCCAGGCTCGCCGCCTCCGGGCGTTCCAGGAAGTCGCGGCAGGCCTGCACGCGGCGATCGAAGTCGTGCAGGTCGGCGATGGTGATGCCGTCGTCTTCCACGGCACGCACGGCTTCGAAAACCTCCACTGGAACACCGTTGTCCTGGTAGAGCGCACGCAACCGGTCGAGGCAGAAGTCGAATACCGGTTCCACCTGGATGCTGCCGTCGAGCCCCTCCGGCAGCGCTTCGCCGGCAGCGGCGAGAACGCCGCGCAGGTCCACCGCGTGCCCTCCCTCGATGAGGATTCGTACCACACCGAGAGCGGCGCGGCGCAGGGCAAAAGGATCCTTGGTGCCGCTGGGTGCCTTGCCGATGGCAAAAATGCCCATCAGCGTATCGGCGCGTTCGGCGACGGCGAGCAGGCGGCCGAGTGCGGAAGCAGGGATTGCGTCGGCGGCGAACCGCGGCTGATAGATCTCGTCCAGGGCGCGTGCGACCGCTTCCGGCTCGCCATCCTCGCGGGCGTAGTAGCGCCCCATCACGCCCTGGAGCTCCGGGAACTCGCCGACCATCTCGGTCACCAGGTCGGTCTTGGCGAGCCACGCCGCGCGTTCGGCGTCACCGGCGTCCACACCGAAGTCGCCGGCGAACCGGCCGGCGAGACCGGCGACGCGCGCGCTCTTGTCGTAGAGGCTGCCGAGACGCTTCTGGAAGAGTACTTCCTGCAGCCCCTCCAGGCGTGAGGCCAGTGGTGTGCGCCGATCCTGGTCCCAGAAGAATGCCGCATCGGCCAGGCGGGGGCGGATCACCCGCTCGTTGCCGCCGATGACCTGCGCCGGATCACGGCTTTCGATGTTCGCCACCGTGATGAATCGCGGCAGCAACCGGCCGTTGGCGCCGCGGACCGGGAAGTACTTCTGGTGGCTTTCCATGCTCGAAACCAGGGCTTCCTCCGGTACCCGCAGGAAATCCTCGTCGAAGCTGCCGGCGTGGGCCACCGGCCACTCCACCAGGGCGGTGACCTCGTCGAGCAGCGCATCGGTGATGACGGCTTCGCCGCCTACGCGTTCGCCCGCTGCGATCACCTGCTCGCGGATACGCTCGCGGCGTTCGTCGAAGTCAGCGATCACGTGACCGCAATCACGCAGCAGAGCGGCGTACTCGGCGGGTCGGTCGATGGCGATGGGGTCGGGATGGTGGAAGCGGTGGCCGCGTGTGTGCTCGCCACTGACAAGGGCCAGGATCTCCGCGGGTACGACGCTGTCGCCATGCTTGATCACCAGCCAGTGCGCAGGGCGCACGAACGTCACATCGGAGTCACCCCAGCGCATGCGCTTGGGAATGGGCAAGCGGCCGAGCGCCTGTTCGATGATGCCTGGCAGCAGCGCGGCGGTCGTCTGCCCCGGTTCGATACCGCGATAGGCGAGCCATTCGCCCTTGTCATTGGTGAGCCGCTCCAGGGCGTCCACGGACACGCCGCAGGAACGCGCAAACCCTTCCGCCGCCTTCGTGGGGGTGCCGTCGGCATCGAACGCCGCCGTCACCGCGGGGCCCTTACGCTCGATATGGCGATCGGGCTGGCCGGCGGCAACGGCTTCGACGAGCACCGCCAGCCGCCGGGGCGTGGCATATGGATGAACTGTGGCGTGAGCGACGTCGGCCTGATCGAGGCCCGCCGCAATCTCCTCGGCGAAGCGCGTCATCAGCTGCCGCAGTGCCGTGGGCGGCAGCTCTTCGGTGCCCAGCTCGATGAGCAGATCGTCTCGGGCGACGGTCATGCGGAACGGTCCTCTGCGCTGTTGATCATGGGGAAGCCGAGCGCCTCGCGGCTGGCGTAATACGCCTCGGCCACCGCTCGGGCGAGGGCGCGGACTCGCAGGATGTAGGCCTGGCGCTCGGTCACGGAAATGGCGTGACGCGCGTCCAGGAGATTGAAGGTATGCGAGGCTTTCAGCGCCTGCTCGTAAGCGGGCAGGGGCAGGCCTTCGGCGACCAGCCGCTGGCTTTCGCGCTCGCAAGTATCGAACCACGCAAACAGGCTCGTCACGTCCGCTTGCTCGAAGTTGTAGGCTGACTGCTCGCGTTCGTTCTGGAGGAAAACGTCGCCGTAGGTGACCGTCCCGGCGGGGCCTTCGGTCCAGACCAGGTCGTAGACGCTCTCCTTGTCCTGGAGGTACATCGCGATGCGCTCGAGTCCGTAGGTGAGCTCGCCGGTCACCGGGTGGCAGTCGAGGCCACCGGCCTGCTGGAAGTAGGTGAACTGGGTGATCTCCATGCCATTCAGCCAGACTTCCCAGCCCAGCCCCCAGGCACCCAGCGTGGGCGATTCCCAGTTGTCCTCCACGAAGCGGATGTCGTGCACCAGCGGATCGATACCCAGCGCCTCCAGCGAGCCGAGATACTGGTCCTGAATGTCCAGCGGGGACGGCTTCAGCACTACCTGGAACTGGTAATAGTGCTGCAGGCGATTGGGGTTCTCGCCGTAACGACCGTCGGTGGGGCGCCGCGAGGGCTGCACGTATGCCGCATGCCATGGCTCCGGCCCGATGGAGCGCAGGAAAGTGGCCGGGTGGAATGTGCCCGCTCCCACCTCCATGTCGAGTGGCTGCAGCACGACGCAGCCGCGGTCGGCCCAATAGCCCTGCAGGGCGAGGATGAGCTGCTGAAAGGTCATCATAGTCTCTGGCATCCGATCTTCATCGGCGTGGGTTGCCCCCGAGAACACCCGCGAGGAAAACCGCAGAGTATACCGTGGCCTAGACCCCGTGTCCCAGCGTGGCGGCCCGGCGGGCATTGCTACCGTTCCCCTGCCGGTTCGCGTGGTCTATTAAAAGGGGAAGGACGGTAATGAGGACCGACCATGCAGGACTGGATTCTGGAGCCGAACGCGACGGCGAGCTGGCACCGCCTGGTGGTGGAGGCAGAGACCCGCACCGACTCGGTGCTCGAGGAAGGCTGCGAGAGCTACCTCGTGTTCCTGCTCATGCGCTACTTGCGATGTCGCGGTGTGGCACGACGAGCGCTCGCCCTGGGCTTTCTCGAGGCACTCGAGCAGGCCGGCGGGCGCCGACGCGAGAGCCTGCGCGATGTGGGCGATCAGTGCCTGATCGTCGCCGGCCTGTTTCCGCAGCTCGCTGACCGCCGCCGGGTGACCCTGTCGTACTTCGTGGATCTCGGTACCAGTGCCTATGACGAGGCGGCCACCGGAATGCCCGGTGACAGCGAAGCGCTTTTCCGTGCCCTCGCGCGCGCGTTCGTGCCAATGACCGATGTCCTTCGGGCGATTCGTGACGACCCGCGGACCGATCCCATGGAGCCGCTGGAGGCGGCGGAACGAGCCTTCAGTCTGGATTCCCGCCACGCACGGCGCCGCCTGGAGACCTACACCGAAGGAACGCCGGTTCCCGGTCCCCGTACACGGCACTAGTTTGGTGCATGCTCGCGGGTGCATGCACTTTAATGGTGCAGTCGCGCCCCTCTCTGGTGCTCACCTCCTCTCGCTGTTCCGCGTTATACGGGCATTGTGGGTGTGTGTGTAACGATGGCACGGTCCGTGCTTTATTGAGCGACGACGAATCCATCCATTACGGAGGTCGACCGCATGTCTCGCACCGCCGAG
>CAZHBN010000092.1:0-13021 GCA_964530405.1 uncultured Ectothiorhodospiraceae bacterium | reverse complement strand
CCTCGAGCAGGTCGCCCGCCGCCTCGATGAAGCCGGGGTGCAGATCCGCGGCTGCGAGCAGACCGTGAAGCGTCTCCGGGGCATCGTGGCCGGCGACCGCCTCGCCCCCGCCACCGAGGAAGACTGGGACACGGAGTACCTCGACAAGACCGTGGCCATCCGCGTCGTCGGCTCGATGGACGAGGCGCTCGATCACATCCACCGGCACGGCTCGAAGCACACCGACGCCATCCTCACCGCCAACACCCTCACCGCCGACGCCTTCGTCACGGCGGTCGATTCCGCCAACGTGATGGTCAACTGCTCGACCCGCTTCAGCGACGGCGGGGAGTACGGCCTTGGGGCCGAGATCGGCATCAGCACGGACAAGCTCCATGCCCGTGGCCCCGTTGGTCTGGAAGGGCTCACCACGGAGAAGTACGTGGTCTTCGGCGACGGCCATATTCGCGAATGATGCCCCGGCAGGCGCCCATCGGCATCCTGGGCGGGACGTTCGATCCCGTCCATTTCGGCCACCTGCGTCCGGCGGTCGAGTTGCTCCAGCACCTGGGCCTCGCCGAGGTGCGCCTGGTGCCGGGGCGCGTGCCGCCCCACCGACCGCCGCCGCGGGTCGGGCCCGGCCAGCGGCTCGCCGTGTTGCGCGAGGCCGTGGCCGAGTTGCCCGGCCTGCGTGTGGACGACCGTGAGCTCCACCGTGATGGTCCCTCGTTCACGGTGGACACGCTTGCCAGTCTGCGCGAGGAGCTCGGCGATCGCCCGCTGTGCTTCGCTCTCGGCACGGACGCGTTTCTCGGCCTGCCACGCTGGCATCGTTGGGAAGCACTCATCGATTACGCGCACCTGGTGGTCATGGAGCGGCCCGGTCATCCGACGCGGGTCTCCGGCGCGTTCGAGCGGTGGCTGGAGGCACACCGCACCCGTGACCCCCATGACTTGCGCGCACGCCCGGCGGGCCTCGTGTATTTCCTTCCTGTCACGCAACTGGATATTTCCGCCACCGGTGTACGCCGGCTTCTGGCGCGTGGCGAGTCCGCACGCTGCCTCATGCCGGAGCGCGCGTGGCGGGAACTGGCCGGAAGGGGCTGGTACGGCTACCCGCAGGTATGATGCGGCGCCGGGCGGCGCTGTACAGACAACGCTCCCCGTGGGGAGAGGAGGACGACGACAGACCCATGTCCGAACAGCCGTTGCAACCGGAGGCCGTCCGCCAGCTCGTGGTGGACGCGGTGGAGGACATGAAGGCCGAGGCGGTGACCGTCCTCGACGTGCGTGGGCGCACCGCCATCACCGACTTCATGGTCTTCGCCAGTGGTACATCCCGGCGCCACCTGCGCAGTATCGCCGACCGTGTCGTGGAATTCGCCAAGGCTGCCGATCTCCAGCCCCTGGGGGTCGAGGGTGAGGACAGCTCGGGCTGGATTCTCGTCGATCTCGGCGACGCGGTGGTGCATGTCATGCTGCCGGAGGTGCGGGATTTCTATCGCCTGGAGCACATCTGGGCGGTGGACGACGATGACGAGGCGGATACCGCCGAATGACGCGCTGAGGTTCTGCCGCCATGAAGCTCCGCATCATCGCGGTGGGGCAGCGCATGCCCGCCTGGATCGCGGACGGCTACCGGGAGTTCGCGGGCCGGATGCCCCGGGAGTTGCCCCTGGAGCTCGTCGAGATCGCCGCGAGCCGCGCCCGGCGTGCCGGCGACGTCGCCAGGGCCCGCGACGAAGAGGGGGAGCGCCTGCTTACGGCCGCCGGTGAGGCGCGCATAGTCGCGCTGGACGAGGGCGGGCGCAGCCTTGCCACGCGGGCGCTGGCGGAGCGGCTCGACGGGTGGATGATGGATGGGCGTGACGTTGCCCTGCTCGTGGGCGGTGCCGACGGTCTCTCCCGCGCGTGCCGCCAGCGCGCAGAGCTCGTGTGGTCGCTGTCACCGTTGACTTATCCCCACATGCTCGTGCGCGTGATCCTGGCCGAACAGCTTTACCGCGCCTGGACGGTTATCAGGAATCATCCCTATCATCGTGATTGAAAGGGGTGTGCCGTGTGGCCGCGCCGGGTTCGCCCCGGCGCCCCGCGATGCGCCGCGGTAGCAAACCACAACCGGAGAGGATGGGCATGGAGCCGCAGGCCAACGCCGCGATCTATCTGGCATCCGAATCACCACGCCGACGCGAGCTGCTCGACCAGCTGGGCGTGCGTTACGACACCGTTTCCCAGGACGTCGACGAGGTACTGGAGCCCGGCGAGAGCCCCGAGGTTTTCGTCCTGCGCCTGGCACTGGAGAAAGCGCGCGCCGGATTCGCCAATTCGCCGGGCGACCGCCCCGTGCTGGGGGCGGACACCGTGGTGGTGCTCGACGAGGAGGTACTCGGCAAGCCGGGCGATGAAGGTGAAGCGCTGGACATGCTCGAGCGGTTGTCCGGCCAGTGCCACCGGGTGCTAACCGGGGTCGCACTGGTGAGCGACGAGCAGGAGGCGACCCGGCTGTCGGTGAGCCACGTGACCTTCCGCAACGTGGCCCAGGAGGAGCGCGAGGCCTATTGGGCCAGCGGCGAACCGGCGGGCAAGGCCGGCGCCTACGCCATCCAGGGGCGGGGCGGGGTGTTCGTGGAGCACCTCGATGGCAGTTATTCCGGCGTCATGGGGCTGCCGCTGTTCGAGACCGGCGATCTGCTCGGCGAGTTCGGGGTGGATTACCTCTCGGGCTGGCGGCACTCGTGAGCCAGGAGATCCTGATCAACGTCACGCCGCGGGAGACGCGGGTGGGGCTGGTGGAAAACGGCTCGCTACAGGAGCTCTACATCGAACGGGCCCGCCGCCGGGGGCTGGTGGGCAATATCTACAAGGGCCAGGTTTCCCGGGTGCTGCCCGGGATGCAGGCGGCATTCATCGACGCCGGGCTGGCCCGCACCGCCTTCCTGCATGCCTCCGACATCGCCCGTACCGACGAGGCGCTGGAGGAGGAACCGGGTGCCCCCGAGATCACTCGGCTGCTCAAGGAGCAGCAGTCGGTGCTGGTGCAGGTCATCAAGGACCCCATTGGTACCAAGGGTGCGCGGCTGACCACGCACATCACGGTCCCTTCGCGTTACATGGTGCTGCTGCCGGGCAATCCGACGGTGGGCATTTCCACGCGCATCGAGGACGACGGCGAGCGCACGCGGCTGCGCGCCATCGGTGAATCCTTCCTCGAGGAGGAGGATACCGGCGGCAACGGCTTCATCATGCGTACTGCCGCCGAGGGCGCCAGCGAGGAGGCACTGCGGCGGGATCGCGATCTGCTCCTCAAGCTCTGGCAGTCCATCCGTCTGCGCTCGGCCACTGCGCAACCGGGGACGCTGGTGCACGGCGACCTGCCGCTGGTGCTGCGTGCGCTTCGCGATCTGATCGCCGACGGCGTGGAAAAAGTACGCGTGGACTCCCGCGAGAACTACGAGAAGGTGGTGAGCTTCGCCCGCCAGTTCCTGCCGCAGATCGCCCCCTGCATCGAGTACTACCCCGGCGAGCGACCGATCTTCGATCTCTATGGCATCGAGGACGAAATCCAGAAGGCCCTGGACCGGCGGGTGCATCTCAAGTCCGGGGGCTACCTGATCGTCGACCAGACCGAGGCGATGACCACCATCGACGTGAATACCGGTGGCTACGTCGGGCATCGCACTCTCGAGGAGACGATCTTCAAGACCAACCTGGAGGCGGCCCAGGCCATCGCCCGCCAGCTTCGCCTGCGCAATCTCGGCGGCATCATCATCATCGATTTCATCGATATGGAAGAGGCCGAGCACAAGCGCCAGGTGCTGCGCGCGCTGGAAAAGGCGCTGGAGCGTGATCACGCGAAGACCCAGATAAGCGGTGTCTCCGCCCTGGGGCTGGTGGAGATGACCCGCAAGCGCACCCGCGAATCCCTGGAGCACGTGCTCTGCGAGCCCTGCCCGACCTGCGAAGGTCGCGGTACACTCAAGACAGCGGAGACCGTCTGCTACGAGATCTCGCGCGAGATCCTGCGCGAGGCCCGCCAGTATGACGTTCAGCGGTTGCTCGTCCTGGCCGCGCAGGAGGTCGTGGACCTGCTGCTCGACGAGGAGAGCGACAGCTTTGCCGAGCTCGAAGAGTTCATCGGCAAGCCCATCGAGTTCCAGGCCGAACCGCTCTACACCCAGGAGCAGTTCGACGTCGTCCTGATGTAGCGCCGCCGGAGGTCGCCTCGTGTCGGGTAAGCGTGTAGCCAGTCTCACGCTGTATCTCTCGGCCATCGTCCTCGCACTCATGGCCGTGGCCGGACTCGGCCTGCGCTGGGCGGTCAGCCATGCCGAGCGCTACCGCGAACCGCTGACCGCGATGGTCGCCGAACGCCTCGGCAGCGAGGTCGTTGTCGGCGCCGTCGACGGCCGCATGCGCGGGTGGCGACCGGAGATAGACCTCCACGACGTGGTCATCGGTTCCGGTGATGCACGCCTGAGCCTTCCCCGTGTCACCGTCACGGTGGCTCCCTGGGCATCGTTGCGTGCAGCGACAGTGCGCGTCGGCCGTCTGGTCGCCGAAGGCGCCACGCTCACGGTCCGGCACGGCGACGGGGCGCTGTGGACCGGGGCGGGCGACGCCGGCGCCAGCCTGTCCCTGCAGGCCCTGCCCGAGCGTTTCGCGCTGCGCAACGGGGTGGTGCGGCTGACCGGTGGGCCGGATCGTCGCAGCCTGACGCTCACGGATGTGGACGCGGATATCACCCGTCATGACGACGGTGAAATCGCGATCACCGCCCGTGCCAGGGCGCCTGACGTTGTCGAAGGCACCGTTACCATTCGTTACCGGGGTGGCACCGGCGCGAGTGCCGGGCGCAGCTATCTGAATGCCCGGCGTGTGCGGCTCGACGCACTGGCCGGCTGGTTGCCCGAGCGTGTGCGCCCCCGGGGACTGGCGGGCGACGCGGACGTAGAGCTGTGGACGCGCTACAGCAAGGGCCGTTTGCGGGACGTGCGGGCGGCGGTTAGCGCGGAGAACATGACTCTGCACGGTGTCACGGTGAACGCCCTGTCCGGCCGCGCCCGATGGCGTCCGGCGAGCGGGGGATGGCGGCTCGACGTCCGGGACTGGCAATGGCGCACAGCCGATAGCGTCGGGCGCATCGATGCGCTCGCCGTGGCCGGAGACGAGTACGGCTGGCGGTTCGCAGCGCCCGCGCTCGATGTCGCGCCGCTGCGTGCCCTCGCCTTGTCGGTGCCCGCCTTGCCGGCCCGATGGGCGCAGCCGCTCGAGGCCTTGCGCGCTGGCGGCGCCCTGCGGCAGGTGCGTGCGGCCGTGGCCGGCGACCAGTGGCGCGTGACGGCGCGACTGGCGGACATCGCCACTACACCCCGTGGCAAGTGGCCCGGGGTCGGTGCACTGAGTGGCACCGTCACCGCCGGCGACCGGGGGGGGCGCTTCGACCTCGAGGCGAAAGGGGCGTCGCTCGCTCTGCCGTGGCTCTTCCGCGAGCCGTTGCCCTACGATCGGCTGACCGCCTCGGGTACATGGCGGCGCCGGGATGACGGGCTCTGGCGTGTCGCCGCGCCCAGTGTGCGCGTCGCGTCTCCGGATGGCCGTCTTCGCGGCCGCGTGGCGCTCTGGTTCGGGGTGCCGGACGGGCCGTTTCTCGACATCGCGGCGGCGCTCGACAACGGCGATGGGCGTCACGCAGGCCGGTATTACCCCGCCGGCGTGATGCCCGACAAGCTCGTGCGCTGGCTGGATCAGGCCATTGGCGGTGGCCGTGCGCCGCATGCCGAGGCACTGGTCTACGGTCCGGCCAGACGTTTCCCCTTCCGTGGTGGCGAAGGCCACTTTCATATTCGTGGTCGCGCTGAAGCGGTGCCGTTCTCGTACCGCCCTGACTGGCCGGCGGTCAGCGATGCGAGCGGATGGCTCGAGTTCGAGAACGAGAGCATGCATATACGCGCCGACGCCGGCCGCATTTTCGGGGTGACGCTGGCCGGCGGCGAGGCGCGCATTGCGGAGCTCGAGCACGATCCAAAGCTTCGCGTCGATCTGCAAGCGCGGGGACCCACCGATGACATGCTGCGATACCTGCGTGAGTCCCCGCTCGGTCGCAAGGCGCCGCCCTTGTTCGATGCCCTGCGTATCGACGACGAAGCGCCGTTGTCCCTCGCGTTGGAGATTCCGCTGAAACGCGCGGAGAACACCCGGGTGGACGGCACGGTGACGCTCGACGGTGCCGGAGTATCCCTGGACGGCCACCCCTACAGTGCCCAGGCGGTGGGCGGGCGCGTAACGTTCAGCGAGCGCGGGTTCGCCTGGGAGGATCTGCGTGGCCGGTTCGCAGGTGAGCCGTGGGTGAGTCGCGCGCGCACCGAGGAACGGGAGAATGGTGCGCGTATCGTCGTCGATGGCCACTTCTCCGCGGACGTCGATGATCTTCTGCCGAATGCGGGAGCGCGGACCGCGGCAGTGGACGGCAGGACCCAGTGGCTGGTGCAGGTGGATGCGCCCGGGTTTCCCCCCCATGGCAGGTCCGGCCCTGTGCGCATCGATGTGGACTCGGACCTGCGGGGTCTGGCGCTGGATCTGCCTGGCGTCTGGGGCAAGGGTGCCGACGAGGCGCTGTCACTGGGTATCGAAGCGTCCGTCGATCGCGGCGGTTTGGTCGCCCCCCTGCGGGCGAGGCTTGGCGACCGGGTGGACCTGCGTGTCGATGTGACCGACAGGGCAGTGCGCCGTCTCGCTGTCGGACTCGGGGGTGTCACCGCCCCGGAGTTGTCACAGGGGGCGGGCATTGTCGTCCGTGGCCAGCTTCAGCGGTTGCCGTGGGCCTGGCTCGCGGCGGACGGTCGTGGTCGGGGGGCAGGGGCGGCGTGGCTGCCGCCGTTGCGCACAGTCGACCTGAAAGTTGACCGGATAGGTCGCGGTGGCTACAGCGTACGGAATGTGGCGGTCAGCGCCCGGCGCGAGGGCGACCGCTGGCGGGTCGCGCTGAACGGGCCGGATATTGCTGGCACGCTGCGGGCGCCGGGGCGCGACGACGCGGATGGCGTCGTGGAGGCGGACCTTCAGTACGTGCATTTGCATCAGGCCGCTCAGGAGGCCGGTGAAGACCCTGAAGCCACCGTCGCGGACCACCTGCCCTCGCTGGCGCTGACGGCGGAATCGGTCCGGGTGGATGACCGGGAGCTCGGGCGGCTGTCGCTGCGCACGAGTGGCAACGGGCCGCAGGCGCGCCTGGAGCAGCTCGAGCTCAATAACCCCGAGCTTTCCCTGAGCGCAGAGGGGGCTCGCAGGGAGGATGGCCGCAGCCGGTTGAAGCTCGAGGCCCGGAGCCCGGATGCGGGGGCGGCGCTGGGCCGACTGGGGTTTCCCGATCTGCTTCGCGGCGGCAACGGTACGCTCAACGCGACGCTGTCATGGCCGGGCGCCCTGACGGCGCCCACGCCGGTAGGACTCGATGGGCGCGTGGCGTTGACGGTGACCGATGGGGTGTTGCCCGCGGTGGAGCCCGGTGCCGGGCGGTTGCTCGGTTTGTTGAGCGTGGCCTTGTTGCCGCGGCGCTTGTTACTGGACTTCTCCGACGTCACCAATGAGGGGTTGGTGTTCGACCGTCTCGTAGCGAACCTGCGGGCCGATGACGGGGTCCTACAGCCGGAAGCGTTCTTCCTGGAAGGCCCGGCCGGGCGTATCGATGTGGCCGGGTCGGTGGATCTGGTGGCCGAGCGGCTCGATCAAACGGTGACAGTGACCCCGAACATCTCGTCGACACTGCCGCTGCTCGGCCTCGCCGGCGGTCCGCAGACGGCGATCCTGGTCTTCCTCGCCGAGCGGTTGTTCGGCGGCGGCGTCGATAGGCTGTCGCGCTATCGCTATCGCGTGACCGGCTCCATCGACGATCCGAGGGTCGAACCGCTTGGTCTGGAACGTGCCCCGGCAACGGAGAATGACGATGACGCATCACCGCTTGGCCGTCGTTGAGATGACGTCGGGCGACGATGTCTCTGCCAACCTTGCCGCCGCTGACGAGGCGCTGGCTCGCGCGGCTGCCGCCGGCGCCGCGTTGGCCGTGCTGCCGGAGAACTTCGCGTTTCTCGGCGCCGATGAGCAAGCCAAGCTCGCGGTGGCTGAGGTCGACGGGGAGGGCCCGTTGCAACAGTGGCTGGCCGCGGCTGCCTCGCGCCACCGGTTGTGGCTCGTGGGCGGAACGATACCGCTACGGGCTCGCGCACCGGGGAAGGTGCGTGCCACCTGTCTTGTCCACGACCCGGCTGGGCGTCGCCGGGCGCGCTACGACAAGCTGCATCTCTTCGACGTGAGCCTCGGGGGCGGCGAGGGCTATCGCGAGTCGCGGACTTTCGAGGCGGGGGATGCCCTGGTGTGCGTGGATACCCCCTGCGGTCGGCTGGGGCTGGCGGTCTGTTACGATGTCCGGTTTCCCGAGCTGTTTCGGGGACTGGCGGATGCCGGCTGCGAGCTGGTGGCGCTGCCTTCGGCTTTCACGGCCACCACCGGGGCCGCGCACTGGGAAACGCTGGTCCGCGCCCGCGCCATCGAGAACGGCGTGTGGATGCTCGCCCCCGGGCAGGTGGGTGAGCATCCGGGCGGCCGGCGGACCTGGGGCCACAGCCTGATCGTGGATCCCTGGGGGCGGGTCATGGCCGAAGGCCGTGGCCCTGGACCGGTGCTGGCGGACTGGCAGGCCGACGCGGCAGCCGACGTGCGGCAGCGGATTCCGGCACTGGCGCACCGGCGCCCGGAGATTTACCAAGGGGCGGTGGACGCAGGGCGCGAAGCCCACGACAGCGCCCCGGCACACCAGCCGACGGCCCCGTGGCCGGACGGTAGCGGAGGTGAACGATGAGCACCGAGGTCATGGAGCGCAACCTGGGGCTGGCCCGGCAGCATCTGCTGGAGCCGGCGGGACTGGCCGAAGGGGACCTGGATCGGGTCTTCGGGCAGTTGATGGCGCCGGGCGTCGACGCCGCGGATCTCTACTTTCAGCAGCGCCGCAGCGAATCCTGGGTGCTGGAGGACGGGATCATCAAGGAGGGCAGCCGGAATCTGGACCAGGGCGTGGGGGTACGCGCCATGAGCGGGGAACAGACCGGTTTCGCGTACTCCGACGAGATCGTGATGCCGGCGTTGCTGGAGGCGTCCGATGCCGCCCGCGCCATCGCCCGTCAGGGTGAGACCGGGCGGGTGCAGGCGTGGCAGGCAGCGTCCGGCCGGGCGTTGTACGAACCGGTCAACCCGTTGGCGACGCTGAGCGCCGACGAGAAGGTGGATCTGCTGCGCCGCCTCGATGCCGAAGCGCGCCGTCAGGACCCGCGCGTCGAGCAGGTGATCGTCAGCCTCGCCGGCGTGCACGACGTGGTCCTGGTGGCCGGGGCGGACGGCCGTCTGGCTGCGGACGTCCGGCCCATGGTGCGGCTCAATGTCACCGTTCTGGCCGAGAAAGACGGCCGCCGCGAGAGCGGCAGCTCCGGGGGCGGTGGCCGCAGCGGTTACGAGGTTTTTCTGGACGACGAGTCGGTGCTTTACCACGCACGCGAGGCGGTGCGTCTGGCGCTGCTCAAACTCGATGCGGTCGAGGCGCCGGCCGGCACGATGCCGGTGGTGCTCGGCCCCGGATGGCCCGGGGTGCTGCTGCACGAGGCGGTGGGCCACGGCCTCGAAGGGGACTTCAACCGCAAGGGTACCTCCGCGTTTTCCGGGCGTATCGGCGAGCGCGTCGCGTCGCCGTTGTGCACGGTGGTGGACGACGGCACGATGCCCGGGCGGCGCGGCTCGCTCAACGTGGACGACGAAGGCAACCCCAGCCAGTACAACGTCCTCATCGAGCGGGGTGTGCTCAAGGGCTACATGCAGGACAGCCTGAACGCCCGGCTCATGGGTGCCGAGCCCACCGGCAACGGTCGCCGCGAGTCCTACGCGCATCTGCCCATGCCGCGCATGACCAACACTTACATGCTCGCCGGCCCCCACGACCCCGGGGAGATCATCGCCTCCGTGGACCGCGGGCTTTACGCGGTGAACTTCGGTGGCGGCCAGGTGGACATCACCTCCGGCAAGTTCGTCTTCTCCGCGAGCGAGGCCTACCTCATCGAGGGCGGCAAGGTGACGCGCCCGGTCAAGGGCGCCACGCTGATCGGCAACGGCCCGGATGTGCTCACGCGGGTGTCCATGGTGGGCAACGATCTGGCACTGGATGGCGGCATCGGCACCTGTGGCAAAGATGGGCAGAGCGTTCCTGTCGGCGTCGGCCAGCCCACGCTGAAAGTGGACGCGCTCACCGTGGGGGGAACGCAGGCATGAAGGAGCGGCAGATGACGGAGACGAACGGCGGCCGCGGACTGCCATCGGTGGCGGAGCTGACGGCGCTGGTGGAGCACGCGCTCGCCGAGGCGGATCGCCTCGGTGCAACGGCGGCCGAAGTGGCCGCCACGGCCAGCCAGGGCCTTTCCGCCAAAGTGCGCCAGGGCGAGGTGGACACCCTGGAGCACATGCGTGACCGGGGCCTCGCCGTAAGCGTGTATTTCGGTCAACGAAAGGGCGAGGCCAGCTCCGCCGACTACTCTCACGCAGCGATCGGGGAAACCGTGCAGGCCGCCTGCGAGATTGCGCGGCACACGTCCGAGGATCCCTGCGCGGGGCTTGCCGACGCCGAGCTCATGGCCCGGGACGTACCGGAGCTGGACCTGTATCACCCCTGGGCGCTGTCTGCCGACGCCGCCATCGAGCTGGCGCGGGAGACGGAAGCCGCTGCTCTGGCGGTGGATACGCGACTCACCAATTCCGAGGGCGCGGAAGTCTCGTCGGGCGAGGGCGTCCGGGTTTACGGCAATTCCCATGGTTTCGTCGGCGGATTTCCCGCCAGCCAGCACAGCCTGAGCTGTGTCGTGCTGGGCAGCGAGGGCGACGCCATGCAGCGGGACTTCTGGTACACGGCCGCGCGTGCCCCGGAGTGGTTACAGGCCGCCGCCGAGGTGGGCCGCGAGGCGGGGCGCCGTACGGTTGCACGACTGGGTGCGAGGCGCTTGTCGACGCGGCGCGTGCCGGTGGTCTTCGACCCGGCCATGGCGCGGGGGCTCATTGGACACTTCGTGGGAGCGATTTCCGGAGGCAGTCTCTACCGTCGTGCCTCTTTCCTGGTCGATCACCTCGGCGAGCGTGTCTTCCCCGAGGGTTTCGCGATCCGCGAAGAGCCCCATCTGCCCGGGGCGCTCGGGAGTACGCCTTTCGATGGCGAGGGCGTGGCCACGCGCCAGCGCGACCTGGTCGCCAACGGCATCCTCCAGGGCTACGTGCTGTCCAGCTATTCGGCGCGCAAACTCGGCATGCAGACGACGGCCAATGCCGGGGGCGTGCACAATCTCACCGTGGAGCCGGGTGAGCGCGGCCTCGATGAGCTGATTGCCGACATCGGTGAGGGCTTGTTGGTCACGCAGCTCATGGGGCAGGGGGTGAATACCGTGACGGGCGACTATTCGCGCGGTGCAGCCGGGTTCTGGATCGAGGGCGGCGAAATAGCCTATCCGGTGGAGGAGATCACCATTGCCGGCAACCTGGCCGATATGTATCGCAGTATCACAGCCGTGGGCCGGGACGTGGATACCCGAGGCAGTATCCGCACCGGTTCCCTGGTGGTGGAGGGCATGACGGTGGCCGGCGAATAGACGCTCTTGTAGTCGCACCGCCGTGGTGCCATGTTGATGGGGAAGCTTGATACGTTAACGTTGGCGCGAGTCGCGAGGGAAGCTATATGAGGCTGCGTGATCTGCTCGAAACCTGGCAGGAGTCCGCTGGCGAGCGTCGGACGCCGCAACAGTACTGCGTGCGGTTGCCGGTGCACGATGCCGCCAAGCTGGCGGCACTGGCGGAGATGTACCCGGGGCGATCACAGGAGCAGATCATCACCGACCTGCTCTCGACGGCACTCGACGAGATCGAGGCGGCCTTTCCCTACGTGCAGGGCTCGGAGGTCGTCTCCGAAGACGAGCAGGGCGATCCCATTTACGCGGACGCCGGGCTCACCCCGCGCTTTCAGAAGCTTACCCGTGAGCATCTCGAACGGCTGGAGGACGAGGCCGCCGACGCCTGATCGGCACGGCGACCTGCATGCGACGACGGCGGCCTTGCGGTCGCCGTCGTCGTTTAGGCGCAACGGACGTGGCGTGCTTCAGCCCTCTCCGCCGCCGTTTTCCTCCTCGGAGGCAGGCTCCTCGGCCCAGTCGGCCTGGTAGTCGATGTCCGCCTCGTTGCGCAGGTCGTCGACGAGTGCCTGGATCTTCTCGCGCGTGAGCTGGCTCTCGATGTCGCCACGGACCTCGTCGAGCTTGGGCGGCTCGGCCTCGCGGGTGTCCTCGAGCTGGATGACGTGCCAGCCAAAGCGGGTCTTCACCGGCTCGCCACTGTGGGCGCCCTTGTCCATGGTCTTCAGGGCATCGCCGAAGGCCGGAACCATCTGGTCGAGTCCGAACCAGCCGAGATCGCCGCCCTTCTTGCCGCTGGGGCCGGTGGAATGCTCCTTGGCGAGCGCGGCGAAGTCCCCGCCCTCGTCGAGCTGGGTGATGAGGTCCTTGGCGGTGTCTTCGTCCTCGACGAGAATATGGCGGGCCTTGAACTCCTTGCCGCCGCTCTGCTCGGCATACTGCTCGTCGTAGGCCTTCTGAACCGCGTCGTCGGAAATGCCTTCCTCTGCGATCTTCTGGATCAGGCTACGGGCGAGAATGGCGCGCCGGGTGTTCTCAAGCTGGGCGACAACCGTGGGGTCGTCGGTGAGCCCCTGCTCCTTAGCCGCTTGGGCGAGAAGCTGCAAGTCCACCATCTGCTGGAGGAACTGGCGCTTCTGCGCCGGCGGCAGCTGACCGCCGCGCCCCTGGGTGCGTTCGCTGAGCGCCTGGTTGAATTCGGTGTCGGTAAGAACCTCCTTGTTCACGGTGACCACCGGCTTGCCGGGGTCGGCGGCCTGGACGCCGCTCAGGCTGGCCGCCAGGGCCAGGCTCGCTCCGACGATGAGATGCCGTTTCATGCTCTCTCCCTGTCCAAT
>CAZHBN010000091.1:0-13058 GCA_964530405.1 uncultured Ectothiorhodospiraceae bacterium | reverse complement strand
GGGCCAGGCTCGCTCCGACGATGAGATGCCGTTTCATGCTCTCTCCCTGTCCAATCAATTGGATGTCAGTTGGGGTCAACCCTCGCCGGCGTCGGCGTCCGCCTCGGCCGGGGTAAGGGCACGAATGCTCAGGGCGTGGATGACATCGGCGCGCATCGCATCACCCATGGCCGCGTAGACCATCCGGTGCCGGGCAATGGTTCCCTTTCCGGCGAAATCCGGGCTGACCACGCGTACGCGAAAATGGCCGCCGCCCGCGCGCGCGCCTGCATGGCCGCGGTGGCGGTGGCTGTCGTCTATGATCTCCAGGTCGTCGACCGTCATGGCCGTTCGCAACCGCTTCTCGATCATCGTGGGGCGATCTTCGCTCATGGCAGCACGCGTTTGAACGGTTTGACGGTCACGGACCGATAGACGCCGGCGGCCACGTAGGGGTCGGCATCGGCCCAGGAGCGAGCCGCCTCCAGGGACTCGAATTCCGCGATGACCAGGCTTCCGGTGAAACCGGCCGGGCCCGGATCCGTGCTGTCGATGGCCGGCAAGGGGCCGGCGAGCAGCAAGCGGCCCTCCTCGCGCAGGGCTTCCAGGCGTGCCAGATGATCGTTGCGTACCGGTTGCCGCAGCGGCAGGCTGTCTTCGACGTCTTCGCTCCAGATCGCGTAATACATGACTCACTCCCGCGAAAATGCTGCCGACTCTACGAGGCGCCTGGATGCGTGGCAAGTTTCGGGCCGCAAGGTCCAAGGTCCAAGTAGCAACCCGTGTCCGCAGTACACGAGGTGCGGCTTGCTACTTTGCGTCTCGCCACTCGGCCGCGATTGCGCCGCGCATGGCTCGGGCCGGCACGTGTCGTGCGAGTGGGCACATGATCGCTGACGCTGGCCCGTGCCCGCCATTACACTGCGGGGGCAGCCAATGTGAAAGGCCGTGCGTCGGTGGCGTTCCGCCAGCGGCGCCGCGGCGGCCCGACGACCAGGAGGGGCGATGAGTCAATTCTTTCAGATCCATTCCGAGACGCCACAGCTGCGGCTGGTGCGCCGTACCGCGGAGGTTCTGCAGGCAGGGGGCGTGATCGTCTACCCGACGGATTCCACCTACGCGCTCGCCTGCCGGATGGGCGAGAAGGACGCCATCGATCGCATTCGCCGGATCCGGCGCCTGGACGAACGCCACAACCTCACGCTCGTCTGCCGGGATCTCTCCGACATCGGGGTCTACGCAAGGGTCGAGAACAACACCTTTCGGCTGCTGAAGACACATACACCCGGCCCCTTCACGTTCGTGCTGCCGGCTACCAGCGAGGTGCCCCGACGGTTGCAGCATCCCAAGCGAAAGACCATCGGTATTCGCGTGCCGGCCCATCGGGTCGCTCAGGCCATCCTCGGCGAGGTGGGCGAGCCGTTGATCTCCACGTCGCTGATGCTGCCCGGCGAGGAGTTGCCCATGACCGATGCCGAGCTCATTCGTGAGCGTCTCGGCAGTCAGGTCGATGCCGTGGTGGACGGTGGCCCGGGCGGTATGCAGCCCAGCACGGTGGTGGATCTCACCGGCGGTGCGCCGGTGATCGTGCGACGCGGCGCGGGGGACCCCTCCCTGTTCGAGGCGGCCTGAGGGGGCCGGAACCGTTGACGGTTGCCACGCTCGTCGCCGAGTGGCGCTGCGAGGGGCGGCCGCGACAGGTATCATGGTCACCCCATTGGCAGGCGAGTATCGCAAGGAGGGACGTTGACTAGCCACGATACGCGGCGCGCGCGCGTGCTCTCGGGCATGCGCCCGACGGGGCCGCTGCACCTCGGGCATTACCACGGTGTGCTCAAGAATTGGGTGGAGCTGCAGCACGAGCACGAGTGCTTCTTCTTCGTCGCCGACTGGCATGCGTTGACCACCGCTTACGAAGAGCGCGAGATCATCGCGAACAACGTCTGGCACCTGGTCATCGACTGGCTCGCCTGCGGCGTCAACCCGTCACTGGCGCAGGTATTCATCCAGTCCCGGGTGATCGAGCATGCCGAGCTGCACCTGATGCTGTCCATGGTCGCGCCGCTGGGCTGGCTCGAACGCGTCCCCACTTACAAGGACCAGATCGAGAACCTGCGCGAGAAGGATCTGGCCACCTACGGATTTCTCGGTTATCCCGTGCTCCAGAGCGCCGATATCCTCATGTACAAGGCGACCGCGGTACCGGTGGGCGAGGATCAGGTCTCGCATGTGGAGCTCACCCGCGAGCTGGCGCGACGGTTCAATCACATCTTCGGCCGCGAGCCGGATTTCGCCGAGAAGGCGGAAGCGGCCGTGCGCAAGATGGGCAAGAAGAACGCCAAGCTCTATCGCGAGCTGCGCCGGCGCTACCAGGAGCAGGGTGACGCTGAGGCGCTGGAGGTGGCTCAGGCGCTGCTCGCCGATCAGCAGAATATCACGCTGGGCGATCGCGAGCGTCTGTTCGGCTATCTGGAAGGGGGCGGACGCACGATCCTGCCGGAGCCGGAGGCGCTGCTGACTCCGGCGCCGCGCATGCCCGGGCTTGACGGGCGAAAGATGTCCAAGTCCTACGGCAACACCATCTACCTGCGCGAGGAGCCGGACGAGGTGGACCGCAAGGTCCGGACCATGCCCACCGACCCGGCGCGGGTGCGCCGCAGCGATCCCGGCGAGCCCACCAAGTGCCCGGTATGGGATTTCCACAAGGTGTACTCGGATCAGCGTACGCAGGAATGGGTGCTCGAGGGATGCCGTTCGGCGGGTATAGGTTGTCTGGAGTGCAAGCGGCCTGTGATCGACGCGATCCAGGCGGAGCTCGCGCCCATTCGCGAGCGCGCGCAGGAGCTCGAGAACGATCCGGAGACCGTGCGCAATATCGTCAACGAGGGGTGCGACGGCGCGCGTTCGGTGGCTCGTGAGACCATGAAAGAGGTACGTTCGGCCATTGGTCTGGATTACCGGTAGCCTGGTGTCCTTTACTGGGATTGCGCCGTATCTCCGCGCGTCATGGCCCCGCTGCTGCAAGGCGGTGGCGCCGCGGCGTGGCAGGCGCCACATCCAGCGATGCCTGCCCCGCCGCTGCGGTACCATGACGCGCACGAAGCGAGCGCCCCGGCCTTGTCGGGGCGTTGTGGCGCATGCTCACTGCGGGCGCCCCGGGGATTCGTCGCAGCGCCTGGCCCCGGCGAGACCGGGGCGTGCGGACATGCAACGACATCCCGATTCAGGACATTAGGCACGCGATGACGGAGGCCTCCTCTTCGGAGACCGTTGAGACCACGGCGGACGCGCTCGCCCGAGTGCGTGGCGAGCCCGTCACCCAGCTGCCGCAGGATCTCTATATCCCGCCGGATGCGCTCGAGGTGTTCCTGGAGGCCTTCGAGGGGCCGCTGGATCTGCTGCTCTATCTCATTCGGCGACAGAACCTGAATATCCTCGATATTCCCATCGCCGAGATCACACGGCAGTACATGCAGTACGTGGAGCTCATGCGTGAAATGCGCCTGGAGCTCGCCGCCGAGTATCTGGTGATGGCCGCGGTTCTCGCCGAGATCAAGTCGCGCATGCTGTTGCCCAGGCCGCCCGCCGTCGAGGAGGAAGAGGCCGACCCGCGCGCGGAGCTGGTGCGCCGGCTCCAGGAGTACGAACGCTTCAAGCAGGCCGCCGAGGACCTGGACGAGTTGCCGCGCATCGCCCGAGACATTTTCCCGGCGGTGGCCGCGGCACCGGAATACCGCACCGAGCGCCAACCGCCGGAGGTGAGCCTGCGCGAGCTGCTCGCCGCATTTGCCGGCGTGATGGAGCGCGTGCGTATGCACAGCCACCATCAAATCCGGGAGGAGGCGTTGTCGGTTCGTCAGCGCATGGCCGATACCCTCGCTTCGCTATCGGGCGACCGGTTCGTGGCATTCACGGGCCTGTTCACGCCCGAGGAGGGCCGTGCCGGTGTCGTGGTGACGTTCCTGGCGGTGCTGGAGCTGCTGAAGGAAGGTCTGGTGGAGCTCGTGCAGACTGAACCGTATGCACCGATACACGTGCGGGCCACCGGCGGGGGAGGCGACGATACGAACCGCCCCGACGCGGAGGAAGAGGGCGAGGGTGACTGAGCCGGCACTCAAGCACATTCTCGAAGGTGCGTTGCTGGCGGCTGGCGAGCCGCTCTCTGTCGAGCGCCTGCGCGGCCTTTTCCCCCAGGAGCGGGTGCCGGCGCCGGGGGAGGTGCGCCAGGCACTGGCAGAGCTGGCACAGGATTACGAGGGCCGCGGCATCGAGGTGCGGGAGGTCGCGAGTGGCTTTCGCGTGCAGGTGCGCGAGGCGCTGGGGCCGTGGGTCGCCCGCCTGTGGGAGGAGCGCCCGGCACGGTATTCCCGTGCGCTGCTCGAAACCCTGGCGATCATCGCCTACCGTCAGCCCATTACCCGGGGCGAGATAGAGGATATCCGCGGTGTGAGTGTCTCGAGCTCGATCATGCGCACGCTGCAGGACCGGAACTGGATTCGCACGCTCGGCTATCGCGACTTGCCCGGGCGTCCCGCGATGTTCGGCACGACGCGCGCATTTCTCGACTATTTCAATCTCACCAGCCTCGAGGATCTCCCCACGCTGATGGAGCTGCGAGATCTCGACGGTGACGAGCACCCCGAGCTCGATCTGCGCCTGCCCGACAAGCCAGAGCCCGACAGCGGAGAGACGTCATGACAACGGCGCCAGCGACAGAGAAGCTGCAGAAGGTCCTAGCCCGTGCCGGGCTCGGGTCCCGCAGGCAGATGGAGGCGTGGATCGAGGCCGGGCGGGTGCGGGTCGACGGCCGGGTGGCCGTCCTCGGGGACCGGGTTGCCGGTGATGCTCGTATCGCCGTGGACGGGCGACCGCTGGCGCGCCGAACCGCCGCGGCGCCGGAGCGTCAGGTCATTGCCTATCACAAGCCCGCCGGCGAGGTAACGACGCGCTCCGATCCCGAGGGGCGGCCGACGGTGTTCGCCCGCTTGCCGCGCCTCAAGCGCGGTCGTTGGGTCGCGGTCGGACGGCTGGACGTCAACACCTCGGGGTTATTGCTTTTCACGACCGACGGTGAGTTGGCTAATGGCCTGATGCACCCGCGCCATCGGTTGCCCCGGGACTACGCCGTGCGCATATTCGGTGAGGTGACGCCCGAGATGCTGAAGCGCTTGACGCAGGGCGTCTCGCTCGAAGACGGCCGCGCGGCCTTCGAGAGTATCGAGCCGCTGTCACCCGAGGATGGCGCCGCCAACGAGTGGTACCGCGTGCGCCTGCGTGAGGGGCGTCGCCGCGAGGTGCGGCGCCTGTGGGAGTCCCAGGGGGTTCAGGTCAGTCGTCTCATCCGCGTGCAGTTCGGCCCCGTGCAACTGCCTCCCGGCCTCCGCCAGGGGCGTCATGTCGCCTTGAAGCCCGGCGAGGTCCGTGAGCTCTGCCGCCTGGTGGGGCTCGACGAGGCGTCGACTACGGCATCAGCGCAGAAGCAGCAGCGCGGCAAGGGTAGCCGCCACGGCCGCCCACGCCGCCGCCGGTGACACGCCTGCCGGGTAGTGGTCCCCGATTGTCGTCCTCGCCCGCATAGTCGGGCTGTCGCACCAGAGGCGCGCCACGAGAGTGGCTAGCCGGTGGCTTGGCGCTGCCGTGGACGCACGTTATGGCGGATATTGGCTACCCGCCCGCGCAGATCATCGGGGATGGTGAGCTGGGTGTCCAGGAACAGCACCAGACGGTCCACGCCGTCGTTGGCCTCGTCGATGCGATGCAGCTCGCGGCGAACGGTGGTGCGCTGGAGCGCGCTGCCGAAGTCCTGCAGGAGGTATACGCCGAAGTGCCGGCTCGCGCCGATATAGGAGAGCACTTCACCGGGCGTGCGAGTGCGCGGAATGAGGATGTGTTCCACGCCCAGGCGGGACAGCCCCATATTCGGACGCCAGTGATAGATGGCGCGGCCGGTGGTCAGGGTGAGGCGCTTGAACAGGGCGACCAGGCGATCGCTTTCGCTGCTGTTGAGCAGCGCCATCCGATAGTTCGAGCGGATGATGGCGTCGAGAATGCGCGAGGCGTCCATGTGCGCGTCTCTCCCCTCTGGTCCTTAGGCCTATGACATTAGCACGCACTATACGTGCGGTGGGGCGGTTCTGACTGTGAAGGCGTTCAAGTTTGCGCCGGGTCAGCCAGCGCAATCATACAGGGCTGCCTGGGGGATGTCGCCCCCGGCTGCGAGCAGCGGCAGCAGACGGCGTGCCACCGATTCCGGCAGCGGCAGGCCACCTGGATCCTCCGCCGCGTATGCCTGGCGACGGAGCATGGTGTGCATGGGGCCGGGGTCGATGCTGGCGAGCCGCAACGGGCTGTCGTCGGGGAGCTCCGCGGCGAGCGTGAACATCAACCCCTCGAGTGCCCACTTGGATACGCCGTAGGCGCCCATGAAGGGCACGCCGGCGCGCCCGGCCTCGTCGCTGATGAACAGCACCCGCGGTGACGGCGTCGCCTGCAGCAGTGGCAGGCACGTCTGCAGTAACAGGAAAGGGGCGTTGACATTGACGTGGAGCGTGCGCAGCCATGCCTGGGGCAGATAGTGCTGCAGGGGGGCCGGTTTGCCCAACTCCGCGGCGTTGAGCACCAGCGCGTCCAGTCCCCCGATGCTGTCACGCAGCCGATCGGCGAGCTCCGCGTAGTCGTCCGGTCCGGCGCCGGCCAGGTCCATCGGGTAGATCGCTGGCTGAGGGCCACCGGCCGCCTCGATTTCGTCGTAGACGGCTTCGGCGGCGGGTACTGACCGCTCCAGCAGTACGACGGTGGCGCCGGCACCGGCGGCGGCGAGGGCGGTGGCGCGACCGAGTCCGTTGCCGGCGCCGGTGATCAGGATGCGTCTGCCGGCGAGCTCCGGCGCGGCGTCAACGGGGGGAAGCGGGGTGGTGGCGGATGGTTTCATGCGTGCGCTCCGTTTCTACGATCGGCTGCGCGCTCCCGGCGGGCTATGCGCCAGGCACGGTAGAGCTTGCGCAGAGGTGTCAGGTGGTCCCGCCGGGTGAGCACGGGCATGCCATCGGCGCGCAGGCGCCGCAGCAGGTGGCGATAGAGCTCGGCGTGCACGGTGATGGGTAGCAGCCGGCGGTGTTCACTGCCCGGTATTTGGGCGAGTGCGTTGGCGAGGAATTCCTCGACGCGGGCCGCTTGCTCGTCGAGAAAGCGCCGGGTGGTTGGATCGCCCGGTGCGCGGAGCAGGTGTTCGCGGTCGAGATCGGCGGCGGCGAGCTCATCTTCCGGCAGATACAGGCGGCCGGCGTCCAGGTGTGGGCGCAGGCGCCGGAGCACGCGTAGCAGTGTCAGTGCCATGCCCAGATCGTGGGCGTAGGCGGCGCATTCATCTGGTGCTCCCCCGCAGGCGGCCACCGCGAGGCGCACCGTGGCGCCGCCCACCCGGTGGCAGTAGACGCTGAGCTCGCGGAAGCTCGGGTAGGCGCCGTACTCCAGGTCCATGGCGACACCGTCGATCAGGGCGCCCACGTCTTCCCGGTCGAGTGCACGGCGAGCATGAGCCGCGGCAAGAGCCTGGGCGACCGGGTGTTGTGCCTCGTGGTGGTCGAGCGCCCGCTCGATCTCCTCCCGCCACCAGCCGAGCTTGGCGGCTGCGACGCCCGGGTCAGAGACGGTGGCCGGGATGGCGGTGAGCTCGGCGTGCAGCGCGTTGACCGCGAGCAGGTCGGCCCGGGTCGCATCGTCGGCGGCGAAGAGCAGCGCGTAGTGGAGGCTCGACCCGGTGGGGGCCGCCTTTTCCCGGCAGTATTGCTGCGGCTGCATGACGGGTCCGGTGGCTTACGGTGACGGGCGCGGAGTATACCCGCCGGCCGCGGGTGCCGTAAGGGCTACAGCCGCTCGGACCTCGAGCGACGACGCGTGGTGATGCCCGCTGCAAAGGTAGGTACGGTGCCGTCCCGCCGAAGTCGAGGGCGCACCTAGTGAGCGGCCAGCCAGTTGAGTACGTCCAACGGGTGGCCGATGAGGCCGTCTGCGCCCCAGTGGGCCACCCGGTCCTCGGCGTGGATGTAACCGAATAGCGCAACCAGGGTGAGGGTGCCTGCGCGGCGCCCGGATTCCACGTCACGCTGGGCGTCGCCGACGAACACGCAGTCCGCCGGGGTGAGGGCCATGTCCCGGCAGGCCTGCAAGACCGGATAAGGGTTCGGCTTGCGCTTGGCGAGATCGTCGCCGGTGACCAGGCAGGCGCTGCGGTTGGCGTAACCGAGTTCCTCGACCAGCGGTCGTGTGAGCCAGCCGGGTTTGTTGGTCACGATGCCCCACGGGACCCGGCGGTCGTCGAGTGCCGTCAGCAACGCATCCATCCCCGTGAAGGCGCGGGTTTCCCGGTGCACGCGGTCGCGATAGATCGCGAGCAGACGCTGTCGTAGCGGCTCGTACAGCGCATCCTCGGGCTCCAGGTCGAAGCCGCGCCGTATGAGCGGGCCGCTGCCGTGGGAGACCACCGTGGCAAGCTGCTCCGGCCGTAACGGCGACAGGTCCAGCTCGGCACGCAGGTCGTTGAGGCTGCCGACCAGGTCGGGAGCGGTGTCGAGCAGTGTGCCGTCGAGGTCGAGCAGTACGGCTCGGGCGAGTGGGGTCATTGGCTGTACCGGTCTACGGGCCCGGACGAGGGTTGCGCGTGGAACGCGGCCAGGTAATTAACCCGCACGTCTTTACTGCGGCTGAAGCGGCGCGTGAGCGGGTTGTAGTGGACGCCGGTGAGCTCGGTGAGTGTCAGCCCTGCCTCCCGTGCCCACTGAGCCAGCTCCGACGGGCGGATGAACTGGCGGTAGTCGTGGGTGCCGCGTGGCAGCAGGCCGGCGACGTACTCAGCTGCCACGACGGCGAGCACCCAGGCCTTGGGGTGGCGGTTGAGCGTGGAGAACACGATGGTTCCACCCGGGCGAACGAGTTCGCCGCATGCCCGCACGATGGCGGCCGGATCCGGTACGTGTTCCAGCATTTCCAGGCAGGTGACGACGTCGAACCCGCCGGGTTGCTCGGCAGCCAGCGTTTCCGCCGAGCATTCCCTGTAGCTTACCTGGACGCCGCTTTCGAGGGCATGCAGGCGCGCCACTTCCAGACTCTGCGGCGCAAGGTCTATACCGGTGACGCGCGCTCCGCGCGCGGCCATGCCCTCGGCGAGTACGCCACCGCCGCAGCCGACGTCCACGACAGTCCGGCCCGTCAGGCCGGCGGCGGCATGTTCGATGAAATCGAGCCGCAGGGGGTTCATCTCATGGAGAGGGCGGAACTCGCCTTCCGGGTCCCACCAGCGTGAGGCGACGCGCTCGAACTTCTCGAGCTCGTGGGGGTGGACGTTATCACTCGCGTGGGGCATGGGTCCGGTGTCAGGCGGATGTTGCGGCAATCTTACCACGCCACTCCCGGGCGCGGGCGGTGATTTCCTGGGTGTCCAGCGTGGTGAGCACGCCGTCCTGGAGCACGGGGCGGCCTGCTATCCAGGCGTCGGTGACCTGATGGCGGCCGGTGGCGTAGACGAGCTGTGAGATCGGGTGATAGACGGGTTCGCTCTCCAGGCCGTCCAGGCTCACGCCGATGAGGTCCGCCTCCTTGCCGGGCACTACGCTGCCGATGCGGGCGTCGAGCCCCAGCGCCCGGGCGCCGCCGAGAGTGGCGGCTTCGAGCGCGCGGGCCGCCGGCAAGGCCGCGGGGTCCCGGGCAACACCCTTGGCGAGCATGGCGGCAGTGCGTAGCTCGCCGAACATGTCCAGGTCATTGTTGCTCGCGGCGCCGTCCGTGCCGATGGCGATGTTCACGCCGGCCGTGTCGAGGGTGCTGATTGGTGCGAGGCCGCTGGCGAGTTTGAGGTTGGATTCGGGGCAGTGCACGACGTGCACGCCGGTTTCCGCCACGCGGTCGATCTCCGCCGGTTCCAGCTGGGTCATGTGCACGGCGATCAGGTTCGGCGATAGCAGCCCCAGCTCGTCCAGCCGTGCGATCGGGCGTTCACCGTTCGAAGCCAGGCTCTGCTGAATCTCGTCGGCGGTCTCGTGAAGATGGATGTGCACGGGAACACCGAGCTCGTCGGCGAGTGTGCGCAGTCGGGCGAGATTGGTCTCGCTCACGGTGTATGGCGCATGTGGCGCGAAGGCGGTGGTGATCAGCGGGTCGTCACGCCAGTGGTCGTGTACCGCCAGGCCTTTGTCGATGTACTCGTCGGCGTCCGCGGCCCAGGCTGTTGGGAAATCGATGAAGATCATTCCCACCATGGCGCGCATTCCGGCCTGGCGGGCGACCCGCGCAGCGACGTCCGGGAAGAAGTACATGTCACTGAAGCACGTCGTGCCGCCGCGCAGCATTTCGGCGATGGCGAGCCGCGTTCCGTCGCGCACGTACTCCGGGCCGACATGGTGGGCCTCGGCGGGCCAGATGTGTTCGTTGAGCCAGGTCATCAGCGGCAAGTCGTCGGCGAGGCCGCGCAAAAGGCTCATGGCCGCGTGTGTGTGCGTATTGACCAGGCCGGGCATGATCACCTCGCCCGGGCGTTCGCGCTCGACGCTGCCACGGTAGCGCGCGCGTGCCTCGGTGGTGGGCAGCACCGCCTCGATGAGGCCGTTGTGCACCACCACGCTGTGCTCCGCCAGACAGGCGTCCCGCGGCTCCACGGGCACGACCCAGCCGGCGTGTATGATCAGATCCACCGTGTCCATGCAGCCCTCCGGTCAAGGCTCCGGCAAATGCGCGACAGTGTGCGACAATCGGACCCGCCATGTAAGGTTGGTCAGTTTCCCCGAAGCAGCGACGTACTGCGTAGCTGCTCCGGAAGACCGCTGGAGGTCCGCCCTTGAGCCTGGAACGATATGACCGCGTACGCGCGGTTCAATGGGACGATGCGGCCGGTGAGCTGGTGCTGCTGGACCAGCGTCGTCTGCCCGCGGACGTCGTTTACCAGCGTTGTCGGACGGCTGCAGCCGTTGCGGACGCGATACGTGCCATGGTCGTGCGTGGTGCGCCGGCGATCGGCATCGCTGCCGCCTATGGTGCGGTGCTCGCTGCACGCGCTGGCACGCTGGCTGAGGGGCTGGAGACGCTGGCGGCAGCGCGGCCGACTGCGGTGAACCTGGGTTGGGCGGTGATGCGCATGCGCGACCGGGCCGGCGCTGGCGCCGATGCCGCGGGCCTGCTCGAAGAGGCGCGTGCCATTCACGCCGAGGATCTCGCCGCCAATCGGCGCATGGGCGAGTTGGGTGCCGCCTACCTGGGCGATGATTGCGGGGTGCTCACTCACTGCAACACCGGCTCGCTTGCGACGGCCGGTTTCGGTACGGCGCTCGGTGTCATCCGGGCAGGCTGGGCGGCGGGACACGTGGCGCGCGTGTTTGCCACGGAGACCCGGCCGTGGCTGCAGGGCGCGCGGCTGACGGCATGGGAGCTGCTTGCCGACGGGATTCCCGTGGACGTCATAGCCGACGGTGCCGCTGCCGCGTTGATGAGAAGCGGTGGCGTACAGTGGCTGGTCGTCGGTGCTGACCGGGTGACGGCGAACGGCGATGTCGCCAACAAGATCGGCACGTATGCCTTGGCGCTCGCGGCGCGCGCCCACGGCGTGCGCGTCATGGTCGCGGTCCCGAGCTCCACCCTGGACTTCGCGATGGCCAGTGGCGCTGATATCCCCATCGAGTACCGGTCTGGCGACGAGGTGCTCGCGTTTGGCGGGCAGAAAATCGCCGCGGAGGGCGCGGGGGCCTGGAATCCGGTGTTCGACGTTACCCCCGCCGCGCTGGTGGACGTGTTGGTCACCGAGCGCGGGGCCGTGGAGGCACCGAACGTCGAGCGGCTTCGTCGGCTGCAACACGCCGCCGGCGGCAATGCGCAAGGGAGTTCGAGCAACAAGGAGACAGCATGAAGAAGGCACTCATGGTTCTGGCGTTGGCGGGTATGGTCACCGGCGGCGCTGCGGCTGCAGACAACCCCCAGGTCGTTTTCCACACGAACAAGGGTGATATCCGCATCGAGCTCTATCCGGAGAAGGCCCCGGTCACCGTGGAGAATTTTCTCGGCTACCTGGACGACGGGTTCTACGACGGCACCATCTTCCACCGTGTCGTCCCCGGGTTCGTGATCCAGGGGGGCGGTTTCACCGAGGACATGACGCGCAAGCCCACGCGTGACGCCATCGAGAACGAGGCGGACAACGGTCTCGAGAACGAGCGCGGTACCCTGTCCATGGCACGTACACAGGCGGTGGACAGTGCCACCTCGCAGTTCTTCATCAACCTTGCCGACAACGATTTCCTCGATCACGGGGAACGCGGTTTCGGTTATGCCGTGTTCGCACGTGTGGTCGACGGCATGGACGTGGTCGACGCCATCGCCGCGTTGCCGACGGGCCGCGCCCATGGTATGGCCGACGTACCCCGGGAGACCGTGGTGGTGGAGTCGGCAGAGCGGGTCGGCGGCTGATCCGGCACCGGGGCGCCCCCCGCGGGGCGCCCGATCTGTGCTAGGATGCGATGTTCCCGAACAGGCAGCGCTGATTGATCATTCGCTATTGCGCCGCGCCCGTTGGCCGAAGATAGCCCGCGCGCGGACGCGATGAATCAATCGGCGCTTCATGAGGCCTCCGGCCCTCATCCGGAGCGCCGGGATCCGCGTTTCGAACAACCCGAGTGAGACCACCCGATGTCCAGCGTCGCCAAGGAGATACTGCCGGTAAACCTCGAAGACGAGATGCGGCAGTCGTACCTCGATTACGCCATGAGCGTGATCGTGGGCCGCGCCCTGCCGGATGTGCGTGACGGTCTGAAGCCGGTTCACCGTCGCGTGCTCTACGCGATGCGCGAGCTCGGCAACGATTGGAACAAGGCGTACAAGAAGTCCGCGCGCGTGGTCGGTGACGTCATCGGTAAGTACCACCCCCACGGTGACTCGGCGGTCTACGACACCATCGTGCGCATGGCCCAGGACTTCTCCATGCGCTACATGCTCGTGGACGGCCACGGCAACTTCGGCTCCATCGACGGCGACAACGCTGCGGCCATGCGGTATACGGAGGTGCGCATGGCGCGCATCGCCCATGAGCTGCTCGCCTATAT
>CAZHBN010000090.1:0-13185 GCA_964530405.1 uncultured Ectothiorhodospiraceae bacterium | reverse complement strand
GGACCCCAAGCGCCAATGCGGCGCTGCGACAAGGCCGCAGAGTGTGCGACGAAACTCTCCCTGGGTAAACCCCCGGGGACCAATCTTCTCCGGCGTGTCGTCAGTTATCGGACCGCCCGGGTGGTTCCGGCGCACGTTTCCCTCGCCGGCGGGGCCGGCCCTGCCTGGCATTGGCGCGGAACCGGGGCGTATGGTCACAGCCATCGACGCAGCCAGAAGAGTGCGATCTCGAGTCCACCTATGCCCACCAGGATCAGGCACAGCACCACGAATGCCGTGGGGTCGTCGCTTCCTGGAATGCCAGCGACATTGACGCCGAGCAGCCCGGTGATGAACCCCAGTGGCAGGAACAGCGTGGCGACCAGTGAGAGGACGTACATGGTGCGGTTCATTTGGTCCGACAGCCGTGTGGCGAGCTCTTCCTGGGCGACGGCGGCGCGGTCGCGAAGTGCTTCGAGGTCTTCCACGTAGCGGGTGATGCGGTCGGCGGTCTCGCGCAGGCGGGCTCGGTCGGGGTCGGCGAGCCATGGCAATGGCTCACTCACCAGGCGCATCATCACGTCCCGTTGCGGTGCGATGAATCGCCGCAGAATGATGCCCTGGCGGCGGATAACGATTAGCTGCTGGCGCAGTGACCGGCTCTGGTGGTCGATGAGCGCCTCTTCGAGCGTGTCCAGACGTTCATCGAGCTCGCCGATGACCGGTCCCATCCGGGCCACGAGGGCGGCGGCGAGCGCGGTGAATACCTCGCCGGGGGTGCGTGGCGGTGCGTCGCTTTCCAGACCCGAGCGGACGTCTTCCACCGCGAGCAGGCGGGGGCCGCGAAGGCTGATGATGCGCTCGCGATCCAGCCACAAGCGCACCGAGACCATGTCCTCGGGGGCGGCGCCGGGATTGAGGTTCACGCCGCGCAGGATAACGAGCAGTCCGTCGCTCGTGGTCGCCATGCGTGGGCGGGTCTCCTCGGCGAGGAGTGCTTCGGTGACCAGTGGCGGCAGGCCGGCGTTCTCCGTGAGCCATTGCCGGGCATCGGGGGCGTTGCGGTCCAGGTGCACCCACTGGTGGCCATCGCCGGGGCGCCAGCGGCGTACCGTTTCCCAATCCCCGGGTTGCAGTCGGCCCCGTGCATCGGCCGTGTAGGCACAGATCAGACCGGGGGCGGCGTCGCTCATGGTCCCGTTGGGGCGATGGCCGGTTTCATGGCCACAGTGTGGGGCAATTTTCGATGCGCGACTACCGGGCGCACACGGCCACTGAGCCCTGACAATACTTCCTGCAAGGCTAGATAACGGCCCGCCTGTGGCGGGCCGTCGGGTGCGCCGTGGTGGGCGCGGATCAGTGCTCGTGCGCCATGATCGGGCCGTCGGTGAACAGGAGTTCGCGCATCTGCTTGTCGAAATCCGGGTAGCGGCGTCGCAGCCACTCCAGGCACATGCACGCGTGCTCGAGTTCCTCGCGCATGTTGTGGAGAAGGATTTCGCGGAGCTCGTCGTCCTTGCAGGCGTCGGCGCGCTGGCGGTACCAGTCCACCGCTTCGAGTTCCTCCTGCAGGGATACCAGCGCCTGGTGATGAAGGCGCGTGTCTTCGCTGAGTTCCTCCAAGGGTTCGTGATAGCTGTCGCTTCCGGCTGCCATGCTGATCCTCTTGAATGGTTGATTGTGCGATCGGCGAGCTTGCGGGTGTTCGCTTGGCGCCAATGCCCTCGATTGGGATCCGGCGACGTTCATTCAAGCGCCGGAGCCGCCGGAGCCGCTGCGGCGTGCAGGCATCAGTCCCTCGTCAGCGAGGCGGGCGTGGAGCGCCTGCGCTGGCAGCTTGGTCAGATCCTTGGGGACTTCGGTAATACGTACCCCGTTGCCGACACCGCCGTTGAGCGCACTGCGAAGGAAGCCGAGCATGCGCTTCTCGGCGCAGAGGATCACCCGCCGGGGACCGTCGCGTTCGGAGATCCTGCCGAGTTGTTCGGCGATGTCACGGGCGAATCGCCCCTCGAGCTCTTCCTGGAAGCCGTCGCGGTGTTCGTCGTAGCCGAAGGACTGCCCGGCGGGTCCCTGGTTGCGGCCGCCGCGGGCGTCGGAGTATATCTTCTCGTGATGGGCGCGGTGGCGAGGGTTGGCGAGGGATTCGTGCTCGATGAGATCGGGGCCACCTTCGAGTTCCGGCACCTCCGAGTGTTCCAGGGTGAAGAAACGCGCCCGAGCGCCTTCAGCGGCGACAACACAGACTACACTCATGGTCCCCTCCCGGTGTGAGGCCACCGTTGCGGTGGCCGTGTGCGGGTGCATGGAGTCGATATGGACGCATATGGGGGTCTTTTGCCCCTGATTCCAGTGCCCGTTGGCAGACGTTGGTCGCTGTTCCTCATGCCGTGAAACCGCTGTCGCGGTGTTGGCGTCGCTCGGCGTGGCAGTCACCACGCCTTCGCACCGCCGCCTTGCGACAGCGGCGCCGTGACACGCAGAAATACTACGAATTCATGTCCCAGAATACTGGGGTCATTGTGTATTCATCCCGCATTATAGAAGGTAGGCAGACGCACGCCTGCGGCCGATACAATGCGTCCCGGGAACCCTGGGCGAGCCCCGTGTCATGAGGGAACGTGCCATGCGTAAGGTACTGAAATGGATTGGCTACGCGATCGCCATCGTCGTGGTCGTCGTCGCGGTCGCGATCGCCGCCGCCGTCGTGTTCGTCGACCCCAACGACTATCGTGACGAGATCGCCGCCGCCGTCGAGCGCCAGACCGGGCGGGCGATGAGCATTGACGGCGAGCTCGATCTGACCTTTTTTCCGCACCTCGGCGTCAGCGTTGGCGATGTCAGCCTGGCCGATGCGCCGGGATTCGGTGACGAGCCGTTCGTGACCGCGGAATCACTGACGCTTGGCGTGGCGGTCTGGCCGTTGCTCTCCGGTGATCTGCAGCTCGATACGGTCACGGTTCGCCGGCCGCAGATTCGTTTGATTCGCAACAGCGCGGGCGAGGCAAACTGGCAGCAGTTCGGATCTCCGTCGCAGCAGGCGGCGGGCGCGGCGCGGTTGCAGCCCGCCGCGTTGCATCCGGTTCAGCGCGATGGTGACACCGCTGCGCTTCCAGCGGTGATCCGCAACGCCCGGCTGGCAGGTGTCGAGGTCATCGACGCGCGGGTGCTCTATCGCGACGAGACCGCCGGCATGGCCGCAACCGTCGATCCGTTCGACATGACGCTGGAGGACGTGCGTTTCGGTGCTCCCGTGTCCCTGGAAGCGAGCTGGCAGGCCCAGGTGGCCGGCGGCCCCGCGCTCGACGGTACGCTCACCAGTGATATCGAAGTAGGCGCGGCATTGCGCCAGGCCCGGGCCGAGGCGATCGAGCTTTCGATAACCGCCTCCGGCGAGGCTGTTCCAGCCGGCGAGCAGACCGTTACCGTCACCGCGGAGCTGGCCGCCGATCTCGCCGGCGGCGTGTACCGCCTGACCAACCTCGCGGCGAACGCCGCCGAAATGCATTTCACAGGCGAGGCCGAGGTCCGAGCCGCCGATCAGGGACCGGTGGCCGCGGCGTCCCTGGCGCTGACGGAGGTCAGCCCCCGTGCGGTGCTCGAGGCGCTCGCCATCGAGCCGCCGGAGACCCGCGACAGCGAGGCACTGGGTCGCATCGCCGCCAATGCAGAGTTTCGCTTCGCCAACGGTGCGTTGCGCGTGGAGCCGCTCAAGGTCACGCTCGATGACACGACGCTCGAGGGTCATGCCGAAGTGAACGATTTCACCGCGGCGTCCCCGGCCGTCGTTTTCCAGCTGGCGGTGAATCGCCTGGACGTCGACCGCTATCTGCCACCGCCGGCGGAGGGCGAGGAGCCGGTCGCCACCCCCGGTGGCGGCGCCGCCGCCGGTGTCGGCGAGATCCCCGTCGACACCCTGCGGGCGCTGCGTCTCGACGGCCGGCTCACCGTGGATGAGCTCATCGTCAGCGGCGCTCGTGCCAACGACGTGGAAGTCGTGATCCGGGCCGCCGACGGCCGCATCCGCGTTCACCCGCTCGCCGCGGCACTCTATGGTGGCCGGTACCGCGGGGATGTGCAGGTGGATGCCACCGGAGATTCACCGCGTATCCGCGTCGATGAGCAACTCAGTGGCGTGCAGGCGGAGCCGTTGCTGGGCGATGTCGCCGATTTCGACAAGCTGCTCGGGATCGCCGATGTCTCGCTCCAGGCGACGACCGAGGGCAGGAATACGGACGCACTGCTGGCCGCCATGAACGGTCAGGCCCGGTTCGAGTTCCGCGATGGCGCGGTGAAGGGGTTCAACATCGCGCAGATGCTGCGCCAGGGCGTGGCACGTTTTCGCGGTGAGCAGGTGCCGGAGTCCGACGCGCCGCGGCGCACGGATTTCAGTGCGCTGACGGGGACGCTGGAACTCGCCGGCGCGACGGTGCGCAACCGAGACCTCGAGGCGAAGACGCCGCTGCTGCGAATTACAGGTGAGGGGCGTGCCGACCTCATGGAGCGGTCGGTGGACTACAACCTCACTGTTAACGTGGTCGACACGTTGGCAGGGCAAGGTGGAGCGGGACTCGGGGACCTTCGCCGCATTCCCGTGCCGCTGCGCATTCGCGGGCCATTCGCGAAGCCGGAGATCGAGCTGGCACTGGGCGAGGCGATGAAAGACGCCACCAGGGCCCGGATCGCCGAGGAGAAGGAGGCCCTGGAGCAGAAGGCCAAGGAGGAGGTCGAGCGCAAGCGCGGCGAGCTCATGGGCAAGCTCAAGAGCCGGCTGGGCGGCGCGGACGATGGTGACGCGGCGGCCGAGGATGGCGCGAAGGGTGACGGACAGGGCAAGGAGGACAGCGAGTCCGGCAAGGCTCCTGAGGAAGACGAGGACGTGAAAGAGCGGATCAAGGGCGAGCTAGAGGGATTGCTGGGACGGTGAGTGCGGGGATGCGCATGGACGGCGGGACGGTGAAGACGATCGATTTCGCAGCGGCGGTGCTGGACTGGTATGACCGCTTCGGCCGGCACAATCTGCCCTGGCAGCAGCCGGCGACCCCGTACCGTGTCTGGGTCTCGGAGGTCATGCTTCAGCAGACCCAGGTGACCACCGTGGTACCGTATTTCCTGCGCTTCATGGAGCGCTTCCCGGATGTGCGCGCACTCGCCTCGGCGCCGGTGGACGAGGTCCTTCACCTTTGGTCGGGCCTCGGCTACTACGCGAGGGCACGCAACCTCCACCGGGCCGCCAACGTCCTGGTTACCGAATACGGCGGTGAGTTCCCCCGCGACGTGGAGCAGGTGCAGGCGCTGCCGGGAATCGGACGTTCCACCGCCGGCGCGATTCTCTCGCTCTCCCGTGGCGAACGCCATGCGATTCTCGATGGCAACGTCAAGCGCGTGCTCGCACGTTACCACGCCGTGGATGGCTGGCCGGGGCGCAGCCCGGTCGCGCGGGCGCTCTGGCACCTCGCCGAGCAGCAAACGCCGGGTGATCGTCCGGCCGCTTACAACCAGGCCATGATGGACCTGGGAGCGACGGTATGTACCCGCAGCCGCCCGCGCTGCGAGCTCTGCCCCGTTGCGGCGGGCTGCGAGGCGCGCGCCCAGGGCCGACAGGCGGAATACCCGGGGCGGCGGCCGAAACGCGACAAGCCGGTGCGCGCGACGCGTATGCTGCTCATCACCCGCGGCGAGGAAGTGCTGCTGGTCCGCCGCCCGCCCTCGGGTATCTGGGGAGGGCTCTGGTGCCCGCCGGAATGCGATCTCGATGCCGATCCCGCCGCCGAGGCCCGTGAGCGCTTCGGTCTGGACATCGACACCGTGGAGCACTGGGACGTCGTCCGCCACGTGTTCACTCATTTCGCCCTGGATATACATCCCCTTCGCGCCCGGGTCGCCGGCCCGGCACGGGCGGTCATGGATGGCCCGGGGCAGGTCTGGTATAACGCCGCTACCAGCGACCGGCGCGGCCTCGCCGCTCCGGTCACCCGATTACTCGAGGGTTTGGAGGGCGTATGACCCGCACCGTGCATTGCGTGAAGCTCGGCCGTGAGGCCGAGGGCATGAGCAAACCGCCGTATCCGGGCGAGCTCGGGCAGCGCATCTACGAGCAGATCTCGAAAGAGGCCTGGCAGATGTGGCTGCAGCACCAGACCATGCTCATCAACGAGTATCGCCTCTCCCCCATGGATCCGAAGGCCCGGGAGTTCCTGGAGAAGGAGATGGAGAAGTTCTTCTTCGGCGCGGGCTCCGAGCTGCCACCGGATTACAATCCCGAGGGGTGAGTCGCCGGGTGCTTCACTACCCCTTGCCGCGCCCGTCGCACGGTGCGCCGGTGGCGGCCGCCGAAGGGGTACGCTGGCTACGCATGCCGCTGCCTTTCGCGCTCGACCACATCAACCTGTGGTGGCTCGACGGTGGCGGCGAGAGCGTACTCGTGGATACCGGCATCGCCACCGACGTCTGCCGCGAGCACTGGATGCGACTGCTGGACGAGTGGATGCCCGGGCGTATCGTCCTCACCCATTTTCACCCCGACCACATGGGGCTGGCGCGGTGGCTGCAAGCGCGCACCGACGCCGAGGTCGTCACCACCCGTGGCGAGGCGGCTGCTGCCGAGCGCATCTACGGCCTCGCCGATGCCGACGCCGGTGATGAGCTCGCCGAGCTATTCGCTGCCCATGGTCTGGAGGCCGGTCCGGCGGCGCGGATTCGTGAGCGCGGCAATACTTACCGGCCGCTGGTGGACGGTCTGCCTAGCTTGGAGACAACGCTCCGGCATGACGCGATAGTGCCGCTGGCCGGGGCACAATGGCGGGTCATCGTCGGCCGCGGCCATGCGCCGGAGCACGCCTGCCTCTACCGCGAGAGCGATAGCGTGCTCATCGCCGGCGACCAGCTGCTGCCGCGGATTACGAGCAATGTCAGCGTGAGCCCGCGGGAGCCGGAGGCCGACCCGCTCGATGCCTACCTGGCATCGCTCGCTGCTCTGGAGGCATTACCCGCCGACACGCTGGTGCTGCCGTCCCACGGACGCCCGTTCTACGGCATTCGCCACCGCATCGCCGAGATACGCAGCCACCACGAACGGCACCTGGCGGATCTGCTGGCCGCGGCCCGGGAGAAACCGCTAACCGCCGCCGCTGCCTTGCCGATCCTATTCGATCGCGAGCTCGACGCGCACAGCCTTTTCTTCGCCATGGGCGAGGCCATCGCCCACCTCAACCACCTCTGGCACCAGGGTGCGCTCGAGCGCGCCGAGGTGAACGGCACGATCGTCTTCGCCACCTCTTGACGCCCCGCCGCTAATCCGGTTGAATACCGCACCTCAAGGCCAGGTAGCTCAGTCGGTAGAGCAGGGGATTGAAAATCCCCGTGTCGGGAGTTCGATTCTCTCCCTGGCCACCACAGATCAAGCGCAAAAGCCCGGCCACTATGTGCCGGGCTTTTTCGTTTTCGGGCCGTCCATTGTCACTGCGTGCTGTTCCGGATGCTTGGCGCTCCGGGCGAGCAAGTCCAGCAGCAGCGGGTGGCATCGTGCTCCCCCACGCGCCTGACGGCGCACTGCTTTCGCCTGTGCGGTCCAGGGTGAAGCTACCGCCGGTCGAGGAAACACCAACCGCATCACGGTTCACGATGGAAGGAAGTGTGCGCCGGGTCATACTCGGGGCGTGTGACTGGCTAGTCGTGCACTAGTGGAGGAGGTGGCGTGATGCGTGTATGGGGCTTGTTTTCGGTTTTCCTTCTCGGGTTCGTCTGGGGGATGGCGCAAGCCGCGTCGGCGCCGACGGTCATCAATAATTCGCAGCGACTTCCTGCATCCGTCCCCGGAGAGCTGGTGGTCGGTTTCGCGCCGGGCGCTGCGGCCGTCGCCAGGGCGCAGGCACATGCGCAGGCTGGTGCGCAGGTGGTGCGAACGATGGACGCCATCGCGGCCCAGGTCGTGTCAGTGGGGGCGGACACCGAGACCCGGGCGCTCGTGGCGTATCGGCAGAACCCCAACGTTCGTTACGCGGAGCTCAATTACCTGCGGCCAGTGATCATTCCCGACGAGGGCAGCGAGCCTTGGCCTTACCAGCCGGGAACGACCCTGGACTTCTTCAACGAGCAGTGGGGGCTGCACAACACCGGGCAGGCATTCTCCTATGATCAGGTCACCGGCGAGCTGGGCGCCATCGAAGGGAGCATCGACGCGGATATCGATGCAACCGAGGCGTGGGACATCACCACCGGCAGCCCGTCCGAGGTGATCGCGGTCCTGGATACCGGCATCGATTGCGATCATCCGGATCTTGCCGGTAAGTGCGTCGAGGAGACGAACTTCGGGCCAAGCGAGTACGGAACCACCGACATCCTGGGCCATGGTACGCATGTGGCCGGCATCGCCGCCGCCATTACCAACAATGACCACGGCGTTGCCGGGGTTGGCTGGTCTTCCAGCCTTGCGTCACTGAAGGTCTGCTATGAGTACCAGGACCCCCTCTACGGTGTCGTCGGGCTTTGTGATTCAGCGGCGTCCGCGCAGGCCATGATCCACGCCGCGGACATGGGGTACGCGGTGGTGAACATGAGCTATGCCGGTCCTTCGGGGTCTGCTGCCGAGGCGGATGCGGCGCGGTATGCGTCGGCGAACGGGGTGGTGCTGGTCGCTGCGGCGGCGAATGACTACGCGCCGACGCGCATGTATCCCGCCGCCTTCGACGAGGTCATTGCCGTGGCGGCGACCGATTGGCACGACAATCTGGCTTCGTTTTCCAATTTCGGCAGCGACTGGGTGTCCCTGGCCGCTCCCGGCCACACGATCTTCTCCACCATCTCCGAGGAGTACTGTGGCCAGATCGATTGCTACGCATGGCTATCGGGCACGTCGATGGCCTCTCCCGTAGTGGCCGGTGCAGCTGCCCTCGTGCGGGCGCACCTCGGTCCGACGGCGACGAACACCGACGTTCGTGCCAGCCTCGAGACGGGGGCGGACGAGACGGGAGCGCTGGGGCAGGATTTCCTGGCCTGGACCAGCAATGGCCGTCTCAATGTCCGGGGGGCTCTTGCCTACGATGGATCGGCGAGTGGTGCGTCGAGCGTGCATATCGCGGATCTTGACGGGGCAGCGACTAGCGGCCGACCGGGACGATGGGCTGCCGAAGTGACCGTGACGGTTCATGATGATACCGCGCAATTGCTGACGGGGGCGGCCGTGAGCGGTGCCTGGAGTGACGGTGCCAGCGGCGATGTGTCCTGCACGACCGATTTCAGCGGCACCTGCTCTGTGGCCACGAGCGAATTGAAGCAGGGCATCAAGAGCGTGACTTTGACGGTGACGAATGTCGCCTACGACGGGAGCACGTACGACAGCGCCGCGAATCAGGATCCGGACGGCGACAGTGATGGAACCACGATCACGATAACGGCGCCGTGAGGGCACCGTGCCCGCGCCTCTGCCCCTCCCCGCAACGCGGGGAGGGAAATTCGCCCCCGTCGCGGCGGATTTCGTCCCTTCTCCGATCTCACCATGACATCGCATGCGGTCGGCGCTTTCCGTGTCCTCGCGGAAGACGCCGGCGTGCATTTGTTGCACTGTTCGTTCGTTCATGACAATTGAATGCCGACAGTGGATTGTTGCATAGTATATTTTTTCGACATCGCTTCGATAACGAGCATTCGGAAGTGTCATGCGCTCGCCGCGCGCACGGAGAACAATCATATGTCCGACATTCAGGAACGATTCAAGTACATCGTGAGGCATTCGGGCGAAACCCTCCATAATCTCTCCCAAGAGTCCGGTATCGCCTACCGGCGGTGGGTCAATGTTCTGAACGGACGTGTCAGGTTGACCGCGGACTTTATTGAGTTTACCGCCAGAAAATGGAAGCCGTATTCGCTATGGCTCGTGCTCGGTGAGGACTTCGAGAACGACGCTATCGATCTGGATTCTCTGACCAGTCCGGATGAGCTCGAGAAGGCACGCGTCGCCTGGGAGCTCGAGACCCAGCTCAATGAGTTGCAGGAAGAATTCGAAGGCAAGTCGGCGGAGGAGATCCTGCACGTCATTCGCCGGATAAAGACAATGAGGCAGGACGCCAGCTAGGGTCCCGGAACACGCGTTCGTTGCGCTGGTGAGTGCCCCGATCTTGTCAGGAGTGGACGCGGCGACGAGTCGCAACACCGCCCTGACAGGACCGGGACGCTCCCTTCGGGTACGCTGCGTGCTTTGGAAGGGCATCCGGTAGAGGCAGGCCGGACTGCATTGATGTATCGGTAAAGGGTGACGGCCGCTCACTGCCAATACCATCGTTTTCCCAGGGAGAAAACCACCGCCCCGGACCCTGCAGTGGTGACCGGATCCAGCAGTGGCGGGCAGACCACTTACGCGGCTGATGCTTTGCCACGGGCACGTGTTTTTTCTTCCACGGAAATGCGCATTTCCGGTTTCGGCCTGATAATCCGGAGCCTGTCGAAGTCGTCCGTGGAACGGTAGCAACCATTCCTCTCTCCAGGCCGTTTTTTGATCCGCCATTTTCGACCGCGGCAGCCGTGCGCGGGAATAATGGCCTAGTGATAAGCGGGACATTTTTCCGTGAAATATTCATGCTCCCTGTTGGGTCGCCGGCCAGTTTCCACGCGGGCCGTCGCGATTGGTACCGGGGGGGCAGCGGCTCTCGGTGCCGGAGTCAAATCGAATGAGCAGCAACCATCGGGACCTGACTGATCGCCGGTACTTGTCCGCGGGGGGTATACGCAGTGAGGCGCCTATACTCGAATGAACATCGCGTTTTTGCGGTGCGGCCGCTGCGCGGTGTCCGAGGCGACGGGTATCCGGATGTCCGGTGGGAGGGTGTCGATATGGCGGACTGGTGGATCGAGGGGCAGTGCGTGGAGACGTGCAACTGTGAGTTCATCTGCCCCTGCATTGGCTCCAATCTCGCGGCGAAGCCCACGGAAGGAGACTGCAAGGCGGCTATAGCGATGTACATCGACACGGGGCGCAAGGATGAGGTCGTGCTGGATGGCATCGCGCTCGTTGTCCTGATGTATTCGCCGGGCCCGATGGCGGACGGCAATATGAAGGTCGGGTTGATCATCGACGAGCGCGCCGATGATGCTCAGACGCAGGCGATCAACGATATCGTGTCAGGCGCCGTCGGCGGGCCGATGGCTGCGCTGGCGCCCCTGGTGGGTGAACACGCGGGCGTCGAGAAACGGAAGGTGGAATTCGAGGTGGACGAAGGGTTCGTTCGCGCCGTGAAGGCCGGCGATCTCGTGGATCAGGCGTTGACCGGGGTACCCAGCGCGGTGAAGGAAGGTGAGCCGATTTACCTGGAGAACACGGTTCATCCGGTCTCGTCGCGACTCGCGCTCGCCAATGCCACCCATAGTCATTTTCACGCGTTCGGAATCGACTGGGACGACTCCAGCGGCACGCGTAACGGCCATTTCGCGCCGTTTTCCTGGACGGCGTAGGTGCGGGGTCGGCAGCAAGCGGGCATTCGCGTAGTCCATGGTCGCCAACCCGGCATCGGGGGCGGTTCGGCGGGACCGCGCGGTGATGATCGCCGCGCTGTGCGGGCTCACCGTGCTCGCCTGGGTTTATCTCTGGGTCGACGCCGGCCGCATGGCTCACATGAGCGCCACCGACAGCGTGACGGCGACGGTAGCGGCTGCCCGCGTGTGGGACCCGGGGCCTCTGGCGCTGACGTTTGTCATGTGGGCGGTGATGATGGTCGGCATGATGGTGCCCAGCGCTGCGCCGGCCATCCTCGTTTACAGCGCCATCGCCACCCAACGCCGGGATAGTGCCCCCGGGCGTGTCGCCGTATGGGTATTCACCGGCGGTTATCTCGCGGTATGGACCGCCTTCAGCCTGGGAGCGACGTTGCTGCAGGCCGCGCTGGCCTACGAGCGGTTGCTGAGAATGCCGGCGATGGAATCCGCCAGCCTGGTCCTCACCGGCGTATTGTTCGTGGTGGCGGGTCTTTACCAGTGGTCGCCGTTAAAGCACGCGTGCCTGCGCAAGTGCCGCTCGCCCCTTCGATTGTTCATGTTCCGATGGCGCTCGGGCGTGGCCGGCGCGTTCCGGATGGGTGCCGAGCATGGCCTCATCTGCGTTGGTTGTTGCTGGGCGCTGATGCTGCTGCTGTTCACCGCCGGTGTCATGAACCTGACCTGGGTCGCAGTCATCGCCGGATTCGTGCTGCTGGAAAAATTGGCACCGGGCGGACGCCTCTTCGGGCGTCTTGCCGGTGCCGCTCTGGGATTGGTCGGTGCCGGCATACTCGTAGCCGGCGTATGGCCTTACTAAACCTTGTCGACAGTCATGTCAGGCCTCAGTGGCCGTGTCCGCCGTTGTCGGTGGTGTTACTCGTCGCTCCAATAGACCTCGCTACACCACGCTTCTCACGCCGTTCGGGAGCGCCCGGCAGGCTCGCTGATTAGGTGGCATGCCCGTGAGCGGATTAGTCGTCGTTCGCGAGCTGGTGGTCGGCCTCATGAACCGCCGTCATGAATCCGGATAGTTTCTCGGCATCCAGGTGTCCGTCGGTGCGTACGCCCGAGCACAGATCCAGCCCGTACGGGCGGACGGTTTGAATGGCCTTCGCGACGTTCGCCTGCGTCAGGCCGCCGGCCAGGAATACCGGTAACGGGCTGCGGCGAACGAACTCGGCGCTCACGTGCCAGTCATGAACCCGTCCGGTACCACCGAGCTCCGGTACCGCCAGAGTGGGTCGACCGGAGTCGAGGAGAAAGGCATGCACGGAGTCGGCGTAACGGTCGATGAGTCGGAGGGCGTTTTCATCTTCGACGTGGATGACCTGCACCCGGCGCGTCGACGGTATCGTACGGGCGAGTGCACGGGTCTGCGCCGGATCGATGTGGTTGACGATCTGAACCGTCGAGGCCCCGGTGCGATGGACGTGCTCCGCGATGCCTTCGGCGGTGGTTTCCGCTGTGAGCAGGAAGCTCGCCACCGGCGGCGGCACCTGCGCGGCGACGGACGCGATGGTTGCGTCGTCGATGCTGCCAGGGCCGGAGGGCATGGCGCCGACGAGACCCAGCGCGTCGGCGCCGGTGGCGATCGCGGTCCCTGCTTCTTCGGTGGAAGCGATACAGCAGACTTTCACGCGCGTGCGTACCGGCTTCGCATCGAACATGGGCATGCGTCCTCTGCGACGGTTTTCGAGGCGCCAATGTATCCGAGTCCCGGTTGTCTCGGATACCGTGGTG
>CAZHBN010000089.1:0-13189 GCA_964530405.1 uncultured Ectothiorhodospiraceae bacterium | reverse complement strand
GAGCGACGAGCAACGCAGTCCACAGCGGCGCACACGGCCACCCCCAGGGCGCCACTGCGCGGCGCCTCGGCGGCGTTGCGCTCGCTTGACGTGAGCCTCGCCACGCCGGCGCTCCCGCGCCTTGCCGAGACACTGCGCAGTGGCGCTGACACCTGGCAATACTGTCGAAAAGGTTAGTACCGCGCGGAACACTGACGTATCGCAACATCACGAGAGGACAGCGCGATGCCGAAACTCGATCTCCAGGCGGTCAAGGCTGTCGTTGGCGACACGCCCCACATGCATCTCGACCAGGCCGAACGGCTCACCGATTTCATGGCCGAGAAGGGCGTCCGGGACGTCCTGGAACTCGGCTTCGCCCACGGCGTGTCCACCTGCTACATGGCCGCGGCGCTCTCCCATCTCGGCAGGGGGCACATCCTGACCATCGACCGCGAAGCGGCGCGGGAACGCAGCCCCAACATCGAGCAGTTGCTCGAACAGCTCGGCGAGCGCGACCGCGTCACGGTCAGCTACGAGCCGAGCTCGTACACGTGGCGACTGATGAAACTCCTCGAGGAAGACCCCCGGCCACGATTCGATTTCTGCTACCTCGACGGCGCCCATACCTGGGCAGTGGACGGCTTCGCATTCCTTCTGGTCGACCGGCTTCTCAAGCCGGGCGGCTGGATCATCTTCGATGATCTGAACTGGAGTCACGACCGCAGCCCGATGCTCGCCAACAGCGAGCTCCTCGATGAAATCCCGGCCGAGGAGCGATCCACACCGCAGGTCCGGAAAGTCTACGAGCTGCTCGTCAAGCCGCACCCGGCGTACCACAACTTCATGGAAGACCACGGTTGGGCCTATGCCCAGAAGCGCGAGGACGCCACCACCGGGGCGCGCGAGAGAGAAATCGTTGTCGAGCGGGTGGTCGAAGTGGAAAAAGAGTATCTGGGCCTCGGCGGGCTGCTGATGCGCATCGCCAAACGGCTGCAACGTCCGGCCGGACGCGCCGCCCCGGCGCGCTGACGTCACAGCCCGCGCCGGCGCCCACGAGCGCCACGCGCCACCGCCGCATATCGGCACCGCGGCGCCGCCTGGCTTACACTGGCAGCACACTCACCCCGCGACGCGCGCTCCCGCGCATCGTGGGGTGGCTTCGTCGGCCACACGCCGAATGCGTGGGCGGCCGCCGCTGATCTCTCTTGGCATGCACAGGCGGAGGCGCAGCTATGCCCGCTGCTCGATTCCTGCGCGGCCCCGGCTGGCGCAGGCTCGTCGACGCGGTACTCAACCCCGAACCCGATCCGGCGATGGCGGAGAAGATCGCCGAACGCGCCCGGGAGCAGGCGCCGGTACTCTGGCTGCTCGGCAAAGTGCAGTCCGGCAAGACTTCAATTGTACGCGCGATCACCGGCGCAGAACGCGCCGAAATCGGCAGCGGCTTCAAGGCCTGCACGCGGCGATCCCGACTCTACGAATTCCCCGCGCAAGCACCAGTCGTGCGCTTCCTGGACACCCGCGGGTTGGGCGAGGTGGATTACGATCCGGCGGACGATCTCGCGATGCTGGAAAGCCATGCGCATGTGGTCGTGGCGGTGGCGCGCGCCATGGACCCCCAGCAACGCGCGGTCGTGGAGGTTCTATACGACATCCGCCGCCGCCACCCCGACTGGACCATCGTGCTCGTACAGACCTGCCTGCATGAAGGCTACCCCGACGAGCGTGATCACCCTCCCCACGCGCAGCTCACCACCGCCCCGGACCTCGATGACCTCCGGCGCGCCCTGGAGGCCCAGGCGAAGGTTTTTCGCGCCCTGCCCGGTAACGGCGCGGTGCATACCGTGGCGGTGGATCTGACCCAGCCGGAAGAAGGATTCGCCGATCCGGAATACGGCCTCGACGCCCTGCTCGACACTCTCGACGACGCCTGCTCCCGTGGCCATGCCACACTCATCCGCGATATCGCCGGCCGTGCGCGGGATGCCCGGCTCGCCCGGGCCCACCCTCACCTGCTGGGATACGCCACCGCCGCCGGTGTATGCGACCTCGTACCGGTCATGGGGTTCGTCACCGTCCCCACCCTCCAGGGCAAGATGCTGCACAGTATCTCGCTGCTTTACGGCGTCGCATGGGACCGGCGAACGCTGCGGGAATTCCTCGCATCGCTGGGCTCGGGCACTGCACTGGGCATCGGCGCGAGCTTCACGGCGCGACAGCTCGCGAAACTCATCCCCGTCTACGGACAGCTCGCGGGCGCAGCCGCCGCCGGTCTCGCCAGCGCTACGGTGACCTACGCGCTCGGAAGGGCGGCCTGTTACTACCTGGACCAGATGCGGCTCGGACGGCGGGATCCCGAAGGTGTCGCCGACACCTATCGCGGCGCCCTCAAGGAGGCCTATGAACTGTTCCGACGCCGTCAGCGGGCCGTCACCGAAGCCGGGGACGTGCCCCCATGAAGGTCCGCCTGCCGAAATGGTGGCGCTGGTGGGCGTTGGCGCTCGGATTCATGACCATCGCACTGCCGTTCGTGGCACTCGTGCCACTGGGCGCCCTGTGGCTGTGGCAGCAGGGCTGGCTGCTGTGGTGGCTGGCCACAGCGGCGGGTGTCAGTATCGCCGGTTTCGGCTACGCCCGGTGGCTGCATCACCGAGCCCGGCGCACGCACCCGAACATGCGGGACAATGCGCCTGACGACCCCGTCTCGGCTCCCGACGAGGATTGGGCTACACGAGAGCTGGCCGCCTGGGAGGCGGTCCGGGCCCTGTCCGTCGAGGTGGACCCGGCCATCGTGGCCGACCATCGCCTCCTGCTCGCGACCGCGCGTACGACCATCGAGAGCGTGGCCAGGTACTACCATCCGGAGCAACGCTATCCCCTTTGGCGTTTTACCGTCCCGGAAGCGCTGATGCTCACCGAGCGCGTCAGCGCGCGGCTGCGGGAAGTGATTCTGGACCACGTTCCCGGCTCGCACATGATTCACGCCGGTCAGCTCTTGCGCCTGTGGGAATTCAAACCGGCCGCCGAACGCGGCGTGCGCCTGTTCCGCGGCATGACCGCCATCTACCGGGTCGCCCGACTCGTTAACCCGGGCGCAGCACTGCTGGCGGAAGCCCGCGAGCGCATATTCTCCGCACTCATGGGCGATGCCGGCGCCTACCTGCGCCGACGCGGTGCCCAGATCTGGGTGGAGGAAGTCGGCCGTGCAGCCATCGAGCTCTACTCCGGCAGACTCCGGGTCGACGCCACCCGGCTCGCCGACGCCGCCGGAGCGGAATCACTGGGCCCGGGCGTCGACCTCGCCGAATTGCCGGGCCCCGTGCGGATCGTTGTCGCGGGTCAGACGAAGGCCGGCAAATCGAGCCTTGTCAACACATTGCTCGGCGAAGTGGCTGCCGGTGTGGACGCGTTACCACTAACGAGCGGATTCAGCGGTTACGAGCTCCACCTCGACGGCATCCCCGAGGCCGTGCTCATCGATACGCCGGGCCTCGACGACAACCGTACGAGCACCGAAGTGGTCGACTGTGCGGTGAACGGCGACTGTATACTCTGGGTTGTCCCGGCTCACCGGGCCGACCGGGCAGTCGACCGGGCGGCACTGGACGCCGTGCGTGCGCGCTTCGCCACGGATCTGGAACGCGCCCTGCCACCACTGATCGTCGTGGCGAGTCACATCGACCGCCTCAAGCCGGTGCGTGAATGGGCACCGCCCTATGACCTCGAAAACCCGGCGGATGACAAGGCACGCGCGATTCGCCAGGCGCTGGAAGCAATCGCCGATGACCTCGCCGTGCCCCTCGAAAGCGTCGTACCCGCGCGTCTCGACCCACCATCCCGGGCGTACAACATCGAGCTCGTTTGGGCACTGCTAGCGCAGCGGTTCGAGCTCGCCCAGCGCGGCCGCGCCCAACGAATCGGCCGTTCGCTTCCCCGGCGGCAGTGGCGCACCGTCCTCGCCCAGGCACGCCGTGCGGGCATCGGCGTCGTCCGGCGCCTCGCGCGCTGAACGAACCCGGCGACCAGCGATTGAAAGCCCGCAGCGGGCCACCTATAACTAGACGACACGGTACCAGTGCCCAACCGTGCAGGAGTGGCCATGATCCGCGACTGCCCCATCCGGGTCGTCGAGCACATCGACATCCCGATGCCCGACGGTTGCCGGCTGGCGGCCAAGCTCTGGTTACCCGTCGACGCCGAAAAGCAACCGGTGCCGGCGATTCTCGAGTACATCCCCTACCGAAAACGTGACTTCAAGGCCGTGCGTGACGCCGGCATTCATGGCTTCTTCGCCGCTCACGGCTACGCCGGTGTCCGGGTCGACCTGCGCGGCAGTGGCGATTCCGACGGTGTACTGCAGGACGAGTACCTGCCACAGGAGCTGAACGACGGCCTGGCGGTGATCCGGTGGCTCGCCGAACAACCCTGGTGCAATGGCCGTGTGGGGATGTTCGGTCTGTCCTGGGGCGGTTTCAACGCCCTACAGATTGCCGCGCTGCAGCCTCCCGCGCTGGGCGCGGTGATCACCGTGTGCTCGTCGGACGACCGTTACGCCACTGACGTTCATTACATGGGCGGCTGTCTGCTCACGGACAACCTCTCCTGGGCGTCGACCATGTTCGCCTATAATTCCTGCGCTCCGGACCCGGCCGTGGTGGGAAATCGATGGCGGTCGCTGTGGCTGGATCGCCTGGAACGCAGCGGCCTGTGGCTGTCCAACTGGCTGCGCCACCAGCGCCGGGATGCGTTCTGGAAACACGGCTCCGTCTGCGAGGACTACGCGCGCATCCGTTGCCCTGTGTTCGCCGTAAGCGGCTGGGCGGACGGTTACACCAATACGGTTTTCCACCTCATGGAGAACCTGCAGGTGCCACGCCGCGGTCTGGTCGGGCCCTGGGGGCACAAGTATCCGCACCTGGGCGGCCCGGGACCGAGCGTGGACTTCCTGGGCGAGTGCGTGCGCTGGTGGGATCGCTGGCTCGGTGACGGTGACGCCTGCACGGACGCCGAGCCGATGCTTCAGGTCTGGATGCAGGACAGCGTCTCGCCCTTGCTGACTGACAGCCCGGGCCACTGGATCGCCGTGGGGAACTGGCCGAGCGCGTCGGTTCGGACTCAGCGTTTCGCGCTTTCACGCGGGTGTATCGAAGCGTCGGCGACCACTGTGGCCGACGAGGCGCTCGAAGTGCGCAGCCCACTCAGCGTCGGGCTGTTCGCCGGCAAGTGGTGCAGCTACGCCGAATCCACGGATCTGCCCACCGACCAGCGTGAGGAGGACGGCGGCTCGCTGCTACTCGACAGCGCACCATTGGAAGAAGACCTCTACATCCTCGGCGCGCCGTCGCTCACCCTGACATTGACGGCGGACAAGCCCCAGGCGATGGTCGCGATACGCTTGTCGGACGTCGCCCCCGACGGGGCCGTGAACCGCGTCACTTATGGATTGCTGAACCTCTCCCACCGCTTCGGACACGAGACGCCGGAGCCGCTGATACCCGGTCACCGCGAAGCGGTCATGGTCCCGCTCAATTACGTCGCCCAGCATTTCCCGGCTGGGCACCGCCTGCGGGTGGCCATATCCACCTCGTACTGGCCACTGGCCTGGCCCGCACCCGAGCCCCCGGCACTGACTCTCTACACCCGGGGCAGTCATCTGACCCTCCCGGTCTACAGGCCACAACCGTCGGACAGCGACCCACTGACGTTCGACACCGCCCGCGCCGCGGAACCGCCCTCGACGACGCTGCTGGCGCCGGCGCACCGGGAATGGCAAGTCCAATACAACCTGGCGACCAACGAAGCCGCTTTGCTCGTGACCAACAATGACAAACGCTACCGCCTGGATGACATCGACCTGACGCTGCGATCGGAGGTCACCGAACGCTATTCATACCGCAGCAACGACTACGACACCGTGCGCGGGGAAGTGACCGCGCTACGCGCACTCGAACGTCCGGGCTGGCCGGTGGCGACGCACACACGCACGGTGCTCACGTCGACCCGCACGCACTTCCGAATACGGGCGACACTGGACGCCTACGAGGGGGATACCCGCGCGTTCGCCAAGAGCTGGGACGAGACGATTCCTCGGGATCACATCTGAACCACCGCTGGCGCTACAGCTACCGGGTGCGCGGAGAACACCAAGAACGCGTGTTCCACGACACTGACCGGGAGTTTGATCGCCGATGTATTCCGAAAAGCGGAAAGTCTTCGTCGTCGGGCTCGACGGTGCCAACCTGGCGCACCTGAGGCGCCTGCCGGCAGCAGCCGAATGCGTGTTTCGCGCCGCACTGCAGCTCGGGGACATCCGCGGCGTCGATCATTATGATCTGCCGGCACTCATCGACAAGGCAACGCAACGGATGCAGGCTATGGGACCTCCTTCCGGAGTGATCGCCTACTTCGACTTCCCCGCCTCCACCTTTGTGCCGATACTCACCACGCGATTCGGACTTTCCGGGCCCGACTTGCCGAGCGTGCTCGAGTGCGAGCACAAATTCTGGAGCCGACGTCAACAGCGGACCGTGATTCCCGATCACATACCACGTTTTCGGGTATTCGATCCGTGCAGTGCCTCCGCTGGCTCGCAACTGCCCCTGCCGCCGCCATTCTGGATAAAGCCGATCAAATCGTACCGCTCCTACATGGGTTTTCTCGTCAACGACGAGCCCGAGTTTCTCGCGTACTCCGCTCAGCTATGCGCTCACGCTGGTTATATCGTCGAACCGTTCCGCGCGCTGCTGCGCGCCTACGACATGCCGGCGGAGATCGCGGACATGCCCGAAACATGCCTGGCGGAGAGCCTCATTGGGGGTGCTCAGTGCACGGCGGAGGGGTACGTTTGGGACGGTGAACCGGTCATCTACGGCATCGTCGATTCCATTCGCGAGCGTGACCGCTCTTCCTTCGCCCGCTATCAATATCCCAGCTCGCTACCCGACACCGTGCAACAGCGCATTGCCGACATCGCGTGCCGGGCGGTGAGGCGGACGGGGCTGAACAACGCCTGCTTCAACGCGGAGCTGTTCTGGGACCAGTCGATCGATCATGTGTGGATGCTGGAGATCAACCCGCGCCTGTCACAGGCCCACGCAGAGATATTCGAGCTGATTCACGGTGTCTCCCACCATCAACATGTCCTCGACATTGCGCTCGGCCACCGCCCCTCTCCGCTCCCCCGCGATGGTCCGTTCCCGTTGGCCGCGAACTGCCACCTCCGCGTGTTCCACAACGCTCGAGTGCGCCGGGTACCGAGCGACGAAGAGCTCCGGCACGTATCCGCGGAGATGCCCGGCACCAGCGTCCGGATACGGGTGCGCCCGGGCCAGCGCCTCTGCGATCTGCCAGATGAGGACAGCTACAGCTACGAATTGGCCAACGTCTTCGTCGGTGGCGTCGACGAAATCGATCTGCTGGAGAAGTATCACCGCGCGCTGGACATGCTCACGTTCGAGGTCGAGCGCACCGATTGAACCCTCGATCGATTCACGCCGGTCTCGGCGGCCAGGTCGACACCACGACGCGGCAGGCCGATGGAAGACGATCGGAACCAGGTGGCGCCGGGCGGCCCGCTCAGGCCGCCCGGCGTTTCCACGTGGCCACCGTCTTACAACGGCCGAAACGCCACCTGCTGGACGAAATCCACGTCGCCGCGGTCATAGGGGCGACGCAGATCGCCGTAACGCTCGACGTTGACGAAGCCGGCGTCTTCCAGGAGATGGGTCAGGTAGTCCTGGCGCAGGGGATACATGTTCAGCTGGAACGTCGCGCCGTCGGCGAAGACGTACTGGAACTTCGCCAGCGTCCGGGTGAGCTCCACCGGTCCGACGTCGACGCCGTCGCCCGTATAGCAGAACTCGTGCTTCGAACTGTATCCCTCGTCGAGCATGCTGTCGTAGTTGCGCTGATCCATGACCAGCATGCCGCCCGGACGCAGCACGCGACGGATCGCACGCAGCGCATCGCGCCGGTCTTCATGGTCGAAGAGGTGGGTGAACGAGTTGCCGAGACAGACCACGGCGTCGTAGCACTCCGTACCCAGCGTCTCGTCCAGCGCGAGCCAGTCGATGACGTGGGTATCGGCAAACGTCACATCGTAGGCCTTCGCGTTCTCCTGCGCCTTCGCGATCATGTTCTCGGAACCGTCGGCCGCCGTCACCCGAAAGCCTGCGCGGGCCAGAGAAACGGCGTTGACACCGGTACCGGTGGCGATATCGAGCACATCACGGGCGCCGTGGGCGTTCAGCAGGCGGTTGTAGAACGCCCCTTCGCGCGCGAGCCGGGATTCCCAGCCGACCAGGTCGTCCCAGTAATCGGCAAAGCTCGGCGTGTACTGCTGGTATTGATTGCCCTTATCGGAATTGAGAACCGCGGACATTGAATATTCCTCACTCATTGCGTGGTCACGATCGGCCCGACGGAGACGCGCTTCGACGGGCCTGCCCGCCCATCGGTAGACGGCTTGGCCGTCGCCCGGCGGAACCGCCCCGCCGGGTGGTCAGCGATGGGAGCGGCGGACCCTGACCGGCACCGGGGATCACCCGGAGACCGGCGTCCGACCACGACCGCCCGCTACCCTAGGGCAGAGAGCGGGAAAGACACAGATTCAGTTATGACAAATAGAGACCATTACAGTTTTGTCTGGCAACCTGTGAACCCGAACCGGACCCTGTAAAGGTCCGGCGCGGGCTGCCCCCCGAGACACCAGGCCGCCCGTGACACCGATGTCCCGGAATCAGACGCAGCATGGGCCAGTATCTCTACGAGCAAGTCGCGGCACAGATCGTCGCTCAGATCGAGCAAGGCACCTACGCACCGGGCGACCGCCTGCCCGGTGTGCGCACGCTGCGCCGCCAGTTCGGCGTGAGCATCGCTACCGCGAAAGCGGCCTGCGAGCTGCTGGAACAACGCGAGGTCGTGGAGGCCCGGCCTCGCTCGGGGTTCTACGTGCGCGACGCCGCGCTCAACGTCCCTTCGGCACCGGATACGAGTCCGCCCGCGGACGGCCCGTCACTGGTCTCCGGCCAGGAACAGGTCCTGACAATCGTGCAGGCGCACAATGACCCATCCGTAACGTCCTTCGGCGCCGCCGCGCCGGATGCGGCATTCTTGCCCACGGCCGCCCTGGACCGGGCATTCGCCCGGGTGCGCCGGCGCCTGCCACGCCGTATCGCCGCTTACGATTTCCCCCCTGGCAGCGAGGCGCTTCGCGTTCACATAGCACGGCGCATGGCGCATGCCGGCTGTAACCTCGGCCCTGACGACATCGTCATCACCAGCGGCTGCCAGGAAGCGCTCGTCGTCAGCCTTCGCGCCGTCGCGGCGCCCGGCGACGTCGTCGCCATCGAGTCACCCGCTTTCTACGGCATCCTGCAGGCCATCGAATCCCTGGGCATGCGTGCGTTGGAAGTCGCGACCGATCCGGCGACGGGTATGCTCCCCGAGGCGCTGGAACGGGCGCTGACCGCTTGGCCCGTGCGTGCCTGCGTGATGATGCCAAGCTTCGGGAACCCGCTGGGTCACCTGGCGCCCGCCTCGCGCAAAGCCGAGCTGGTCACACTGCTGCAGACCCATGGCATTCCCCTGATCGAGGACGACGTCTACGGCGAGCTCCCCTTCGACGCTCCGCGACCATGGGCCGCCAAAGCCCATGATCAAACCGGCGACGTGCTCTACTGCAGCTCGTTCTCCAAGACCCTCGGCTGTGGCTTACGGGTAGGCTGGGTGGCGCCCGGCCGCTACCGCGACCGCGTGACCTACCTGAAGTACGCCGCCAGCCAGGCCACCCCCACCATGCTCACCCTCGCCATCGCCGACTACCTGGATCAGGGCGGCTATGACCGTTTTCTCCGTCAGGTACGCCGCCGCTACGAGCGCCATGTCCAGCACGTGATCAACCGCGTGACGCGCCACTTCCCCGCCGGCACACGCATTACACGGCCAAGGGGTGGATTCGTGGTCTGGGTCGTACTCCCTGAGGGCACGGACACCATGGCCCTGCAACGGCAGGCGCTCGAGGCCGGGATCAGCGTAGCACCGGGGCCGATCTTCTCGCCCACCGGTCGTTACCGGAACTGCCTCCGGCTCAACTGCGCACAACCGTGGACCGATGACACTGAAGCGGCGATGGCCCGCCTCGGAGAACTCGTGGACCACGCAGCCCCCTCGTCCACGGCTTGGTAGCAGAGTCTTCCATCTGTGCCCACGCGGAAAAACGCCTGTTCTGCTGCGGTGCAACAGAAACGGTTAGAATGCGCACAATCCTCGAGACAGCTAACCGCGGAGGCTCCGCAATGTTCCGGCAACTGCTTCAACGTGTTCTCCCCGCCAGCATTACCAGTGAACGGGAGCGCGAGATCCGCCATGCCGTCCGGGAGCTGCGGTCCTTGAGCAATCACGAGCTCAGTGACCTCGGCATTCCCCGCTCGCAGATCGAGGAGTGCGTGCGCTACGGGCGTCCAGGCGTGGACCACGCCAGTGCCCCGGCCGGTCCGATGCACCGCACTACCAATCCGCAGGCACACAACGCTGCGGCCGGCAATGACGCCGACCATTCGGGCCTGGCGGCCTGACCCACACCGCCCGCCTTCCGGCGGACGCGTGTCCCGCATGATCGACCTGTACCGTGGACCGCGTCTGCCGCCGCGGCGCGTTGCCGCCGTCGACGGCACCGCCGCGCGGGATTCTGACACCGCCCGCTGACCCGAGCGCCACCTCGCTAACCGCCTCTCGGTGACGCGACCCGGCGCGCCACGCCAGGCGCCGGTTCGTCCCCCGTCCCCAGACGCCCTTGCGCGTATGGAGAACGGTGGGCACTCACTAAGCGCACCGCGTCTTTTCCCTTTCGTCATGAATCCTGTGATGCTGCGATGCAGCAAAGCGATCGCGATATCGCTATAGTGACAATCGACATCAAGGCATTCAGTTACGGAGGCAAACCGATATGTTCAAGCAAGCGATCAGCCGTCTTCTGCCGGCCGCCATGCTCAGTGAGGAAGAACGCGAGATCCGCCAGGCGGTACGCGAGCTGCAGCAATACACTGACTACGAGCTGGCCGATCTCGGCATTCCCCGCTCGCAGATCGAGCAGTGCGTGCGCTACGGGCGTGATGCCGTCCTGCAGAGTCCGGCAATGACCGGTCCGGGGCTAGGCCGGAAGGATAGTGAGCTCCGCGTGACGCCGGCCACACAGGCCGACTTCGGCCACCAGGACCTCGCTGCCTGACGCGGTGGCCCATCCAGCCGCGTCACGTCCACGACCGCGTGCGGCGAACCGCTGAAATACACAGGTAGCCGGTTCGCCGCACGCTTCTCTTCCCCGTCCCCCGCAGATATTCTCCGGCAGGGCGCTTCACCCCGCTACCGGAAAACAGCACCTCAGGCTGGCTTAATGTTCTGGTTCATCCGGAAGAAATTCGTCGCGTCGTATTTCCTCTTGAGCTCCACCAGGCGCTCGTAGGACGGGCCGTAGGCCGCCCCGATCCGGTCAGCTTCGTCCTGGGTCAGGAAATTGATGTAGGCACCGCCGCTGGCGAACGGCTGTGATTTCGCGAAAAATTCCCGGGCCCAGCCAATGCAGTGCTCGTCCTCATCTACCGAATCCCATCGTCCGTGCACGTTCATGACGTAGTTCGCATCACGGTTCGAGTAGGCCATCGCCTCAGGCGCCACCCGTCCGGTCTGGCCACCGATCGTGCCGATGAAGATCTCGCACTGCGCGGATGGCAACCTGCCCGCATAGTCAATGATCGCCTCGATGACGCCCTCACTGATCCGTGCGAAGTTGTGGGATTTCCAGTAATTGCGTGCGCCGGGCGTTAGCAGCGGATCAAAAGCCTGTTGCCAGGCAGTGAAAGGCTGTACACCCACGTGCTCGCCATGCGCGGTGCCGAAACCCCGCAGTGGTTCGATGAGCCGCTCGCCTTCGGCAGGCTCACCCACATAGCACAACGCCAGTGCGACAATCTCCCGGCCATGCACCTCGGCGGGCAGGAACGGCAGCGGCGGCGCCTTGCGCGTGACCATCCAGACATTGAGCTCATCCGGCATCTGCTCGGTAAAACGGGCGAACTCGGTCAGCACCGATTTCGCCTGCTCGAACGGAAACACGATCAGGCCGCTCAACACCTCGGGTCCAACGGCATGGAGCTGGAACTCGAACCGGGTAACGACGCCGAAGTTACCGCCACCACCGCGAAGCCCCCAGAACAGGTCTGGATTCTCCGTCTCGCTTGCCTGCACCTGCCTGCCGTCGGCGGTGACGACGTCGGCGCAGATGAGGTTGTCGACAGTCATGCCGTACTTCCGGCTCAACCACCCGAATCCGCCACCCAGCGTCAATCCGGCGACGCCCGTGGTCGAGTTGATTCCCAAAGGGATTGCAAGCCCGTGGGCCTGAGTCGCCGCATCGACGTCGGCAAGTGTGCAGCCGGGATCGACCGACGCCCGTCGAGTGTCCGGATCCACCCGAACAGACTTCATCGCCGACAGGTCGATCATCAGACCGTCGTCGCAGACCGCGTTGCCGGCGATGTTGTGCCCCCCGCCACGCACCGATACTAGCAACTCGTGCTCGCGGGCAAACCTCACCGCCTCCACGACGTCCGTTGCCGAGACGCAGCGAGCGATAAGTGCGGGCGTGCGGTCAATGGTCGCGTTCCATATCCGCCGCGCCTCGTCGTAGTCAACGTCTCCCGGAACAAGAACCGTTCCCTGCATGCGTTCCGCGAGTGCCCCGGCCACGAACCCCTTAACTTGCGCCATATCCGCCTCCCGGCCGTCGCTGGGCCAGCCTATCGCTGAGAATCGACGCTCTGCTGCCTGCGTTCGTGGGGAGGTCGCGAGACACCACGCGGACGAGTGCGTCGGGTATATCCTCATATAGCGCGCGGATACACAGTCACAAGGCGGAGGCGCTACCGTTCGGCGGGTCCATCGGCAAAGGCACGGGAGCCCGCCCCGGAGGCCACAGCACTGGTTCGCGGCAATCGGTGAAGGGCGCGCCGGCGCTACTTTGTCGCGATGCCCCTGTTCACGGGATTCGTGAGCCGCGCGGCGCTGTCACCACCTGCACGCTCACGAACCAGCGCTTCGAGCGTTTGCCGAACGACGCGCCTCTCCCCGGCGGTAAGCGCCAGCATGTCACCAAGCACCCGTTCCACGATCGGATTACTCGACACGAGCCACTGCCACAGGCTCTCACCGC
>CAZHBN010000088.1:0-13411 GCA_964530405.1 uncultured Ectothiorhodospiraceae bacterium | reverse complement strand
AGTAAGTCTCGCAGCTCGTGATGGCGTCCGGATTATGCCAGCAAATTGGCGCGGGGCGATGGGCGAGCGGTATTCGTGTCAGGTCATGCCGCGGATGGTCGGCGAGGGCCGGTCGTCGACGCGGCCCTCGCGGGTTCGGGCCTAGGCCAGTTCGAAGCCGTGGCGGGTGAGCGGTAGCGAGCGAATGCGTTTGCCGGTGGCCGCGTAGAGCGCATTGGTGAGCGCTGGAGCAATGGGGGGCGTTCCGGGCTCACCCAGCCCGCCCGGGTCGTCACCCTCGGCGATGACCTCGGTGTCGATCGCGGGCATCTGCGCGAGACGCACCATGCGGTATGTGTCGAAGTTGCCTTCCTGCACGGCGCCTTCCTCGAGGGTCATCTCGCCATACATCGCGGCGGTAAGCCCGTAGACCACCGCGCTTTCCACCTGTGCCTCGATGGTATCCGGGTTGACTACCGTGCCGCAGTCGATCACGCAGCTCACCTTGTGCAGGGTGATGCGGCCGGCGTCGTCGACCGAGAGCTCAGCGACCTCGCCGACAATGCTGCCGAACGACGTGTGCAGCGCGAGGCCCTGGAACCGCCCGGCACCGGTTTCGCCCCAGCCGGCGAGTGCGGCGACGCGGTCGAGCACACGCCGGGCGCGGGCGTCCTCCGGCAGCAGGGCCCGGCGCATGGCGGCGGGATCCTTGCCGGCTGCCTCCGCCCACTCGTCGATAAAGCTTTCCATGAAAAACGCGTTGTGGCTGTGGCCCACCGAACGCCAGAAACCGACGGGCACGCCAATGTCCTGAAGGGCGTACTCGACCCGTATGGCCTTCGGCCGGTAGTGGGAGCCCTCCAGGCCCTCCACGGCACTGTGATCGAGGCCATTGCGGAGTTGCTGCGGATTCACCCGCGCCCAGATGGATGGGCTGCTCACCCGGGCGACGATGCCCGTGGGGTTGCCGGCGTCGTCGACGCCAGCGCGCAGCCGCGCGGCGGCTGCCGGGCGGTAGAAGTCGTGCCGGATGTCCTCCTCCCGGGACCAGATGAGCTTGACCGGCGCCCCCGCTGCCCGTGAAGCCAGTGCCGCCTGCACCACGAAGTCCATCTCGAAACGCCGACCGAAGCCGCCGCCGAGAAAAGTCGTGTGTACGGTGACGCGCTCCGGGTCGGCACCGACCGCCCGGGAGAGCACCATGGGGATGAGTCCGGGGGACTGGGTGGGCGCCCAGACCTCCACGCCGTCACCGTGCACGTGCACGGTGGCATTCATGGGCTCCATGGTGGCGTGGGCGAGGTAGGGTAGCTCGTAGTCCGCCTCGACCCGCCGGGCGGCGGTCTCCAGCGCGCCGGCCGCGTCCCCCTCGTCGTGGCCAACCGCCGGCTCCGGACTCGCGAGGCCCGCCCGGAGTTGGCGCGAGACGGCTTCGTTGTTCAGCTCCGCATTCGCGCCCGGTTCCCATTGCGGCTTCAGCGCCTCCACGCCCTTCTGGGCAGGCCAGTAGCCGTTGGCGAGGACGATGACGGCGTCGTCGAGCCGGATGACCCGCTTCACGCCCGCGATCTCCAGGGCCGCGGCATCGTCCACACTGGTGAGCCGGCCGCCGAAGGTCGGGCAGGCGCGCACGGCCCCCACCAGCATTCCGTCGAGGGTGACGTCGATGCCGAACTCCGCGCTGCCGTCGGTCTTCGCCGGCACGTCCAGCCGTGGTGCCGGGGTGCCCAGCAGGGTCCACTCGCTGCTTGGCTTGAGCGCGACCTGCTCCGGCACTGGAAGCTCGCTGGCAGCCCCGGCGAGTTCACCATAGGTGAGGGCCTGGCCATTGGGGCCGTGGATTCGACCCGCCTCGGCACGGCATTTCGAATCGTCTACGCCCCACTCCCTGGCTGCCGCCTTCCGTAGCACCTCCCGGGCCTGGGCGCCGACTCGGCGCAGTGGCTCGTGCGTCCAGCGCACGGAGGTGGAGCCTCCGGTAGCCTGCATGTTGAACATCCGGTTGGTGAACTGCTGGCCCACCGGCGCCATTTCGGCACGCACGTCCCGCCAGTCCACGGCGAGCTCCTCGGCCACCAGCATGGGCAGCGCCGTGTAGACGCCCTGGCCCATCTCGGACGAGGGGACGGTGACGGTTACGGTATTGTCCGGGCTGATGCGCAGCCAGGCGTTCACCAGTCGGGCGTCGTCCTCCGTTGCGGCGGCCCGGGCTGCCCGGCCACCGGTCGGGATATGAAAGCCAATGACCAGGGCGCCCGCCGTGGCGGCGCCGGCCTGGAGTAATCGGCGGCGTCCGCGATCGATCGTCTCGGTCATGTCGTCACCACTTTGGCCGCCGAGTGGATGGCGCGGCGTATCCGGGTGTAGGTGCCGCAGCGGCAGATGTTGGTCATGGCCTGGTCGATGTCGCCGTCGCTCGGCTGCGGCGTGCGCTCGAGCAGGGCGGCCGCCGCCATGATCATCCCCGACTGACAGTAGCCGCACTGCGGCACTTGCTCCTCCCGCCAGGCCTGCTGGACGGGGTGGCCGTCCATGTCCTCGATGGTGCGCACCTCGCGCTCGCCCACGGCGGAGACAGGCAGCACGCAGGTGCGGGTCGCCTGTCCGTCGAGGTGTACGGTGCAGGCGCCGCACTGGGCGATACCGCAGCCGAATTTCGTGCCGGTGAGTCCGAGGTTGTCGCGCAGTACCCATAGCAGCGGGGTGTCCGGGGCCACGTCCACGGTATGTGGTTCGCCGTTGACTGTTAGCTCTATCGCCATGACGGCCTCCCTTCGGCGGCGTTCTCGTGCGCCGTATCGGAATGAAAAATTGCGGGGCTATTTGTCCGAAGATGGATCTAGCGCCTCCAGTGTAGCTGTTTGCTGTGACTATGCACGGCTGGCGGGGTGGATTCGTCGCTGGAGCGTAGAGAAGTACGAGAGCGAATAAGAATTACTTGTAATCGCATGGTCGCCCGTCTACGATTCCGGCGTTTGGACGCCGACAAGAATCGAGGACCGATCATGCCATTCGCTCGCCAATTTGCCCTCGCGGCGGCCCTGGTGACGCCGGTAGCGGCGCTGGCCAACGGCCCAAGCCTGGATGCCGTGCTAGAGACCAATGCCCGCATCGCGCACGCCGCCTACGAGGATTCGCTGATAACCGCCCGGCGCCTGGAGTCGCGCATCGAGGCGTTCGTGCAGAATCCTTCGGAGAAGACCCTCACCGCCGCGAAGGCCGCCTGGCTCGAGGCCCGTGAGCCTTACGGTCAGACCGAGGTCTATCGCTTCCGTGGTGGCCCCATCGATGCCTTGAGGGATGACGGCACCATGGGCGCTGAGGGTGACGGTCCCGAGGGCCGCATCAATGCCTGGCCGCTCGGCGAGGCATTGATCGACTACACCGCCGAGCGAGTGGACGGCGATGCCGGACCGGAGAGCACGGAGACGGTCGCCGATATCGAAGACAGCCTGATCGCTGACACCACGTTCGAGATCAGCGTCGACAAGCTCGCGTCGATGAACGAGCTCGGCGGCGATGAGCGCAACGTCACCACCGGCTATCATGCCATCGAGTTCCTCCTTTGGGGGCAGGATCTCAACGCCGATGGCAAGGGCTACGGTTCCCGCGACGCCACCGCCGGCAGCCGCCCATACACCGACTACGTCACCGGTGACGGCTGCACTCACGGCAACTGCGATCGCCGCGGCGCGTATCTCAATGCGGTGGCCGACCTGCTGGTAGCCGATCTGGAGCGTGTGGCCAACGCCTGGGTGCCCGGAGAGGGGGGGCACTACCAGGCATTCGTCGCCGGCGGTGAGGGCTCCTTGCGCAAGATTCTCGAAGGCATGGGCCGGCTCTCCTACGGCGAGCTCGCCGGCGAGCGCATACTCATCGCGCTGGCGGCGAATTCCCAGGAGGACGAGCACAGCTGCTTCGCGGACAATACGCACCGGGATATCCTGCTCAACGCCAAGGGCGTGCAGAACAGCTACCAAGGTGCCTACGTGCGTAGTGACGGCCGCGTGGTCTCGGGCCCGGGAGTGGCCGACTACATCCGCGGCGAACACCCCGAGCTTGCCGCCAAGCTCGATGAGGCGTTGCGCAAGACCATGGTGGATATCTCCCGCCTGGACGGTGTAGCCAAGGCCGGTGCGCCGTTCGACGTCCAGATTCAGTCCTCCGAGTATCAGCCGTTGGTGCGCGACGTGATCGTCGACCTGCGCGACCAGACCCACCACATCGAGATGCTGATGGCGGAGCTGGACCTGGACGCGGACCTGCGCCAGGACACCGAGGAGAACCTCGAGCAGCTCTAGTGTTCTGGCAAAAGGATACCGGGTCGGCACTCGGAGGCCGGCTAACCGGAATGCGGCCCCACGGCGCGGCGGCGTTGGTGGGGCCGTGGTCGTGGAGGCAAAACCGACGGCAATGACACGCACCCTGCTCGTAGCCCTGGCGGTGACCGCCGCCTGTCTCGCCGACGGCGTCTCGGCGAGTGACATTCTCGATCCGGCCGCCCGCCGCGCGGGCGGTGCCGCCACGGTGGACCGGGCCGGCGCCAAGGCGTTCTCGCAACCGGTTCCGCAGCTCGGTTTTCAGGACGAGGCGAGCTTCAAGGCGGGCAACATGTTCTTCCGCAGCCCGCACGTGGGCGAGGGGCCGCTGCTGAACGCCCGCACCTGCCAGGGCTGCCACCGTCAGGACGGCCGCGGCAACGTGCCGGACAGCCCGGACCAGCCGCTTGCCTCCATGTTGATGCGCCTCAGCGGGAGAACGGAAGCCGGCTGGCAGCCAGATCCGCGCTACGGCCACCAACTCCAGCCGCTTGGCCACGCTCCCGGCCGTGAACAGCCGGTGGTCGCCGGCGAAACGCCGCCGACCGATGGCGCGCCGGGTGAGGCGTACGTCTGGATCGAGTATGAGCCCGTTCAGGGTCGCTATCCCGACGGCACTGCCTACACGTTGCGTCGCCCGGTGTACCATCTGCGGGATCCGGCGGTGGGGGCATTCATGGACGGCGTACGCTTCTCGCCACGGGTGGCGCCGCCGGTTTTCGGCGCGGGGCTGCTCGAGGCGATTCCCCGGGAACGGCTCGAGACGCTCGCCGATCCGGGGGATGCGGACGGCGACGGTATTTCGGGGCGGCTACGCGTCACCCGCGACGTTCTCTCCGGCGCCGACGCCGTGGGGCGCTTCGGTCACAAGGGCGGCGCGCCCACCGTGTTACAGCAGTCTGCAGCCGCCTACCGGGATGACATGGGGCTCACCAATCGCCTGTTTCCCGAGGAGTCGTGCACCGGGGCCCAGCCCGCCTGTCTGCGGGCTGCGAAGTCCGAGGCGGTTGCCGCCGACGCCCCGGCGGACGTGGACGTGAGTGACCTGCGGCTCGCACGCGTGGAATTCTACGTACGCCACCTCGCCGTGCCGGCGGCGCGGGGCTGGGATACCGCCACTGGTGATTGGCGGCCCCGCGTGGCCGACGGGCGCCGCCTGTTCGCGGAAACCGGCTGTGCCGCATGCCACGTGCCCGGTCATACCACCGGCGAGGCGCCCGGCAGCGTGCTCGGGGAAATCGCTCTGCTGGGCCTCGAAGGCGAGGCCCGGCCGCGCGTCAGCCTATCGGACCAGCGAATCTGGCCCTACACCGATCTCCTGCTGCATGACATGGGCGGAAGCTGTCGGGTGGCGGTGGAAACACCCGCTGGCGAGGCCTGCGATCCCGCGGCGAGCGACCGTTGCGTGTGGGTGCAGCGTTGCGACGGGCTTGCCGACGGTCGGCCCGAGGGCAACGCCACGGGCCGGGAGTGGCGCACGCCGCCTCTCTGGGGCCTGGGCCTCACCAGGACCGTGAATCCGCGTGCCGGCTATCTCCACGATGGGCGCGCGCGCACCGTGGAGGAGGCCATTCTCTGGCACGGCGGTGAGGCGTCGGCAGCGCGCGTCGCGTTCATGCACCTGAGCGCGAACGAGCGTGCGGCGCTCATCGCCTTCCTGCACAGCCTATGAGCATTGGCGCGACAGGTTGGCGCGCCGGGTGGCGGGCAGTGGCCTTGCTGTGCCTGGCGACGTCGGCGTTTCCGGCGCCGGCATCGCCGCGGCTCGCGGGCGGGGAGACCACCGTGGCGCGTACCCGGGCGAGCGACTTCCTCGAGCCCCTCGCCAATCTCGAACTGCTGCGCCAGGAGCGCCATCTCATCGGGCGCTCGCTGTTCCGCAATCCGTGGGTGATTCCGCCCTCCAGCACGGATGCCCGCGACGGTCTGGGCCCGGTGTTCAACGCCCGCTCCTGTCTCGCCTGTCACCGTGGTGGCGGTCGTGGCCATCCGCCGCAGGATGATGAGCCGTTGCAGTCCCTGGTGGTGCACGTGGGTGTGCCTGACGGCATCTCGAGTCGGCCGGAGCCCACATATGGCCGCCAGATCCAGACCTACGGCGTCTCCCGTGGGCCGGCGCAGGGGCTCGCGGTGGCGGATGCGGCGCTGGACGGGCGCACCGCTACGGGGGAAGCGCGGGTATCGGTGCGCTATCGCACCATCGAGGGGCATTATGATGACGGCACCTCGTATCACCTGCGTGCCCCACGCTTCCAGCTCGATTCACTGGCTTACGGGCCGCTGTCGCAGCGGGCGCGCCTGTCCGGACGTGTGGCCCAGCCCCTGCTGGGTGTGGGGCTCCTGGAGGCTATACCGGAGTCCCGGCTCGAGGCCCTTGCAGACCCGGAGGATAGCGACGGAGACGGCATTTCCGGGCGGCTGGCACGTCTCGGCGATGGAAGGGTGGGGCGCTTCGGCCACAAGGCTTCGCAGCCCGATGTGCGGGCGCAGACCGCCGCGGCTTTCCGGGACGACCTTGGAATCACCAGTGCACTGTTTCGCGAGCAGCCGTGCACCGCCGTCCAGGCCGCCTGCCGCGCCCAGCCTGACGGTAACGGCCCGCAGCAGGCGGGTGTGGAAATCGCCGACGATCTGCTTGCGGCCACGACGTTCTACGTTCGCACCCTGGCGGTGACGGCCCGTGCGCCCCTGGGCGGGATGGCCCGCCGCGGCGAGGCGCTGTTCGAGCGCATCGGTTGCGCCACGTGCCATGTGCCCAGCCACCAAACCGGGGCGTTGGCGGGTTTCCCGGAGCTCAGTGGCCAGCGCATCCATCCCTACACGGATCTCCTGCTCCACGACATGGGGCCCGGGCTCGATGACGGTCTTGCTACCGGTGCGGCGCGTTCGACCGAGTGGCGTACGCCCCCCCTGTGGGGCATCGGCCTAACCGAGCGGGTCACCGGTCGGCAGAGCTATCTTCACGACGGCCGCGCCCGCACCCTGGCGGAGGCGGTAATGTGGCACGGTGGCGAGGCGGCGGCCGCGCGGGCGCGGTTCGCTGCCCTTGACCGGGACGAGCGCGCCGCCCTGATAAAGTTTCTGGAGGCATTGTGACGTTGATTGACCGGCAGCGTCGGGCGCTGCTCACAAGCGCCGGTGTGCTGCTCGCCGCAGGTTTCTGGCCCGGTGGAGTGCTCGCGGCGGGCGAGGGCGGAGAGCGTTTCGTGGCGGCACAGGACTATCGTGACGGTAGTCACCACGTGGCTTGGTCCGGACTTGGCGGTGGCACTGCGCCGGTGGATTTCCGCGGCCACGGTTTCGCGTTCGTGCCGGGCGCACCGCATCGCGGCGTAATGTTCGGCCGTCGCCCCGGCTTTGCCGCCTGCGCCTTCGACCTGCGTCGCGGCGAGATCACCGACGTATTCGAGCCCACCGCGGATCGCCACTTCTACGGCCACGGCTGCTTCAGCGCTGACGGCACCTATCTCTACACCGCCGAGAACGACTACGCCGGTGGCCGCGGCGTCATCGGCGTGCGCGATGGGCGCAGCTTCGAGTTCCTCGGCGAGCTGGCCTCCCACGGCGTGGGCCCGCACGAGATACGGCGGCTTGGCGATGATCGCCTGTTGGTCGCCAACGGCGGCATCCGCACGCATCCCGAGGCGGGCCGGCGCAAGCTCGCGCTTGCGGACATGGATTCCTCGCTGGTGGTGATGTACACCGACGGCGGGCTGGTGGAGCGTGCCCGGGCGAAGGATCAGTACAAGAGCCTGCGGCACCTCGCCCCGGGACCGGACGGCGGTGTGGCAGTGGCGATCCAGTACCAGCGCCGGGCCGCCGGGCACGACCAGGCCGTGCCCCTGCTCGCCTTCTGGCAGCCTGGGGCGGGTATCCGCCTGGCCGACGGGGTGGAGGAGTTCGCGCGCATGCGCGACTACGCCTTGAGCGTGGTGGTGGATCCGCAGCGGCGGCGTGTGGGGCTCACCAGTCCGCGGGGTCACCGGCTCGGCTTCTGGAGCTACGACGGTGGCGGCTTGCTGCGCGCGCACGCCATCCGTGGTGTGAGCGGCATCACCATGACCGCCGACCGGCATCACTATGTCTGCAGCACCACCGCCGGGGAGCTGCGGTTCTTCGATGCCACGAGCCTGGAGGAACAGCCCGGGCTCCGGCGCCGCGACCGCCGTGCGCTCTGGGACAATCATCTCTACAACCCCGCCCTTGCCTCATGATCGCCATGAAGGAGATCGCCATGCCTGCCTTGTTGTTCGTCGTCATTGCATTGCTGTGGCCGGGGGCGGTCGCGGTCGCTGATGAGAAGGGCCCGCCTGAGCAGGCGCTCGAGACGGCGATCCGCGCCACCGTGGAGACAGGCGTGCTGCCGGCCCTTGCCGCCTACGACGAGCGTGTCGATGACTTTGACCGGGCCGCGCGCGCACTCTGTGAGGCGCCGGGTGAGGGGAAACTGGACGCGACGCGAAATGCCTGGCGTGCGCTCGCGGACGCATGGGCGCGGGTGGGGGTGCTCCGCTTTGGTCCGTTGACCGGCGGTTTCCCGGTACGGCGCGCCTGGCGGCTCGATGCCTACCGCATGGACCGCCGGCCGCGCGCCATCGAAGAGGCAATTGAGGTCGCGAGCCTCTCCGACGCGCCCATCGATGCCGCCTATATCGAGTCGGTAAGCACCTTCGCCAAGAGTCTGCGAGCTTTCGAGCGCCTGCTATTCGATCGCCCGGACGCCGCCGGCGAGGCACTGGCCGCCCTTAATGACGACCCCCGGCGGTGTGCGTATCTGCTCGGGCTAACGACGGCCTATGCCACCGACGCGCAGGCATTCGTCGAGGCCTGGCGTGGCGGTGACGACCCCTACGCCGAGGAGCTCGCTCATCCGGGGGCGGCCGGGAGCGAGTTCTTTCGCATCCAGGACGCGGTCGACCGGGTCGTGAATGCCGTGATCACCAGTCTCGACGTGCTCAGTCGCGACGAGCTCGGCAAACCGCTGGGGCGGGATGCGGACAGTGCCCGGCCGTGGGTGCTGGCCTCGCCGGTGGCGCGGCACAGCGCGGCTGAGATCGAGGCCACCCTGGACGGCCTGGCGATGCTCTTCTTCAACCGCTGGCAGGACCGGGACGGCCGCGGGTTCGACGACGCCCTGCGGGAGTCGGGCGAGGCGGCGCTGGTGGCCACCGTGGATGCGCGTTTCGCCGCCGTCCGCGAGGCCCTCGCGGCGCTGCCCGCGCCGCTGGTGGTGAGCGTACGTGAGCACCGTGGTGCCGCCGAGCGTGTGTTCGCGGAGCTCAATCGCCTCAAGGCCGCATTCAAAGTGGACGTCGCCAACGCGTTGTGGGTCACCCTGGATTTCAACGCCACCGATGGTGACTGAGCGCGCTGGCGAACCGCGCTAGACACGGAAACGCCCGACGGCCTCGCGCAGCTGTTCGCCCATCCGCGCCAGCTCGTCGCTCGCCTGGGTGGTCTGCTGGACCCCCTCGGCGCTCTGGTTGGCGGCGTCGACGATCGCGGAGATGTTGCGGTTGAGCTCTTCGGCGACCTGCCCCTGCTCTTCGGCGGCCGTGGCGATCTGGGTGATCTGCTCGTGAATGCGTGAGACTGCGCCCTCGATGTCCTGCAATGCTTCGCTGGCACGCCCGGAGCGCTCCAGACTGCTTTCCGAACGTGCCCGTGAGCTGTCCATGGTCCCGACAGTGGTCTGGGTGTCGGCCACCAGACCCTCGATGATGTTACGGATCTGATCGGCGGACTCGCTGGAGCGTTTGGCGAGCGCCCGGACCTCCTCGGCGACGACGGCGAAGCCACGGCCCTGCTCGCCGGCGCGCGCGGCCTCGATGGCGGCGTTGAGCGCAAGCAGGTTGGTTTGCTCGGTGACCGCGTGGATAACGTCCAGCACCGTCTCGATTTCCCGGCTGCGCTCGGCGAGCTTGCTCACCGCGGTGCTGGCCGAAGCGATGTCGTCCGCGAGCGCCTGCATGGCCGCGTGGTTCTCCTGGACCACGGTACCGCCTTCCCGGGCGCGCGCGTCGGCGTCGCCGGCCGCTTGCTCCACCTCGCCGCCGTTGCGGGAGATCTCCTGGACGGTGGCGGTCATCTCGTTGATCGCCGAGGCGATCTGATCGGTTTCCCGGCTCTGGTTCTCGACGTTGCCCCGGGTCTGCGTCGCCACCTGGTTGAGCTCCTCGGCGGCGGAGGCAAGCTGCTCGGTGGTGTTCCGGACGTCGCCAAGGGTGTTCTGAACCTTGGCGACAAAGGCGTTGAACTGCTCGGCGAGCTCGCCCACCTCGTCTTGTCGCTCGATGGGCAAGCGTTGCGTAAGGTCGCCTTCGCCTTCGGCGATCTCGCGCATGGCTTCGGAGGTCTTGCGAATCGGGCCGACGATCTTGCGGGTCATGACGATGGCGATGGCGGCGATGGCCAGGAATGCAACCACGCCCGAGACAACGGTGATCCATACCGCCTGGCTTACGTGCGCCGTTACCCGTTTTCGGGCTGCGGCGACCTCGGCCTCCACGTCATTGAGGTACACCCCGGTGCCCACCATCCAGTTCCACTTGTCCAGGCCGACGCTATAGGAGAGCTTGGGTTCCTTGTCGCCGGTGGCAGGGTTGTCCCAGCGGTAGCGGTAGAAGTCGCCACCGGCCTTGGCGTCGGCGATGAGCTCGCGTAGCAGGTAGTCACCATCCTCGGTTTGCAGGTCCCACAGGCTCTTGCCCTTGAGCTGGGGTTTGGGGCGGGTGACGAGATTGATGCCGTCGTAGGTATAGACGTAGATGTAGTTGTCGTTGCCGTAATTGACACTGCGAAGCAACTCTGCAGCGCGTTCCTTGGCGGCTTCGTCATCGGGGCCCGCGTTCTCGTAGATCGGCTTGATGACTGTCACCGCTGTATCGACAAGATCCTTCAGCGCCGTCTTGCGCGAGTCGATGAGGGCCTCGCGCAGTGCCGCCACGTCGGCCTCGCCCTGGGCGTTCAGGTTGCGAGCACCTTCGACGATCAGCGCTATGGTGACGACCGCCAGCGGCAGCAGTGCGACCAGCAGGATGCGCCCTTGCAGGGTTAAGTTGCGCATTAGTGGCATCGGCGGGGCCCCTCTGTCTGGTTCTTGTAGTAGTCAATCCGTCACTATTAAGAACGGCCGACTATCCGCGTTCTTGAGAATGCCGCGGAAACGTTCCGACGAATGGGGCGGGGGCGTTTGTGTGGGTATGTCGCGCTTGCGGCCCGACCGGGCCGCAAACGGGTACGGTGAATGATGCAGTCGGCGACTACAGGCTGATGGCGCCAACCCAGCCGAAGACGAGCAGCGGGATGTTGTAATGCATGAACGTAGGCACGACCGTATCCCAGATGTGGTCGTGCTGGTCGTCGGCATCGAGCCCGGCGGTGGGGCCGAGGGTCGAGTCCGAGGCAGGTGAGCCGGCATCGCCGAGGGCGGCGGCGGTGCCCACCAGGCAGACCGTCGCCAGAGGCGAGAAGCCGAATGCCTGAGCCAGCGGGACGTAGATGGCGGCGATAATGGGGATCGTGGAGAACGACGAGCCAATCCCCAACGTGATGAAAAGGCCCACCGTGAGCATGATCAGTGCCGCCAGCGAGCGGTTGTCGCCGATCAGCTCGACGGAGCTCCGCACCAGGGTCTCGATCTCGCCGGTGGCCTGCATGACCGAGGCGAAGCCCGAGGCGGCGATCATGATGAAACCGATCAACGCCATCATGCGTACGCCGGCGGTGAATACGTCGTCCGCCTCGCGCCAGTGAAAGATCCCTGTCACCGACAGCACGGCGAAGCCGAACAGCGCACCGAGGATCATCGAATCGGTGTAGAGCTGCACGCCCAGCGTGAGTACTGCGGCTGCGGCGGCGATGATAATGGGCAGACGGCCGCGGTCGTGCTCATCCGAAGGTGCGTGAGCGGCCTCCACGGTATCCCGGTCCTCGTAGTCGCGCCGCCCGCGGTAGGTGGCGAACACGGCGGTGAGCAGTCCCACCACCATGCCGGCGACGGGCACCAGCATGGCCCAGGGCGCGATGGCGGCATTCACCGAGAATCCACTCGCCTCGCCGGCCTGGTTGATGTTGGCGATGAGTATGTCCTCGAGAAAGATCGCGCCAAAGCCCACGGGCAGCACCATGTATGGGGCGGTGACGCCGAAGGTGAGCACACAGGCGACCGCGCGCCGGTCGATGCCTATGCGGTTCATGACGTGCAGCAGCGGAGGCACCAGGATCGGAATGAACGCGATATGCACCGGAATGGCGTTCTGGGAGAGGACGCCCGCGCCAAGGAGTGCAGCGAGCAGCGTGTACTTGACCGCCGCTCTCGCCCCGGGGCTGTCGCCGCCGTGAAGGCGGCGGATGACGGTGGCGGCCAGGGTCTCGGGGAGACCGGAACGCGACAGGGCGACCGCGAATGCGCCCAGAGTGGCGTAGGCGAGGGCGATCTCGGCGCCGCCGCCGAGGCCGTCGTTGAACGCGGACAGAATCTCGGCGATCGGCATGCCGGCCGCGAGTCCGCCGACCAGGGCGGCGGCGACCAGGGCGAAAATCACCGATACGCGCGCCAGACTGAGGCCGACCATCACGACAACGGCGAGGATTACGGCATTCATGGGTGCTGCTGCGGTCGTTGCTGGATGTAAGGATCGGCGGGGCGCGCTCGCGCCGTGGCCGGCGAAAGCGCGCTATGATGGCGTGGTGAGCCCGAGTTGTCACGGGCGTTTGTGTGGTAGCGGCGATACTGCTACTCTCTGCGCCTGCTCGTCATCGAGCACACCAGCAGTGGCGGAGGCGTCGGTCCCCCCGCGACGATAAGCTGCGAACCCCGTCAGGCCCGGAAGGGAGCAGCGGTAGCAGTGGATTCGGGCGCCGGGGTGTGGCTGGCGTCGCCGCCTCCATCTCTCCTTTTCCCACTACCAATGCGCGTTGGTTCGAGCGCCGGTCGACCGTAAACCGTAATTGGTGGCGGACCCGCGCGAGCCCGCCGCGTTGGAGCCGTCAGTTGCCGGGCTCGCTGAATCGCTGCCCCGATATGGTGGGGTGGTAGATGGGCTGGACGGTATTGCCCGCCGGATCCAGGCAGTAGAAGCTGCGAGCGCCGTCGGCGTGGTCGTGCGGTT
>CAZHBN010000087.1:0-13637 GCA_964530405.1 uncultured Ectothiorhodospiraceae bacterium | reverse complement strand
CTCGTCGACGAACCCGAGGCGGGTACGCGGCTCGCGGTCGAGAAACACGTTCTGGGCTACTGTGAGCTGGGGGATGAGGCTCAGCTCCTGGTAGAACACGCCGATCCCTGCACGTTCCGCCTCCGCCGGCGAGGCGAGCCGCAACGGCTCGCCGTCCAGGCGCATCCCGCCTTCGTCCGGGGCGACGGCACCGGCAAGGCACTTGCACAGCGTGCTCTTGCCCGAGCCGTTCGCCCCGATGAGCACATGCACCTCCCCCCGGCGGAGGTCGAAGTCGGCGCGGTCGAGGGCGCGCACGCCCCCATACCGCTTGCACAGGCCCCGGGTTTCCAGCCAAGCCATGGGTGGTCCGCTCCGGTTACTGGAAGAAGCGCGCTTCGGCCTCGTCCGGCGAAAGCCGGGTGGTGACCGAGTAGTAGCCCGGTTTACCCTCGACCTGGCGGTAGACCTCGTCCAGGTTCTCGTTGTCGATGAAGGGCACGGGCACGTACAGAGCGTTACCGTACTTGCCCTCGAACGCGTCCTCTTGGAACTCGCCGCCCTTCAGGCGCAGCACTGCCACGTTGAGGGCGCTCGCCATCACCCCCGGCGGGTTCACCGAGGCGCCGGAGGTGAGGTCCTTGTCCCGCCAGAGCTCGAGGAAATCCTTGCGAATCTCGCCGGTGGCGGCGATCCCGTCGGCCTTGCCCGCGTTCATGATCGCCCGCCAGGCGCCGAAGGCCATGCCATCCTGCACCCAGACGCCGTCGATATCGGGGTAGGTGGCGAGCAGGTTCTGCATCGCCTGCTGGCCCTGGGCCTGGTCCCAGTTGGCGTTGACCTCGTTGAGAACCTCGATCCCCTCGTAGTCCGAGAACACCTCGCGGTAGCCGGCGACGCGCATCTGGTTGGCGGCGTGCCCGGCCACGCCGTTCATGGCAACGATTCGGCCCTCGCCGTCCAGGGTTTCCGCCAGCCAGCGCGCCGACTGCCGCGCCCATTCGGTGTGGTCGATGCCCACGTAGATCGCGTCGCTGGAGGAGACTTCCGCGTCCGTCGCCACCACCAGCGTGCCGCGGGCCTTGGCCTGGGCGAAGACGGGATCGAAAGCGGTGGGGCTGTTGGGGTTGATGATGATGGCGTCGACGCCGCGGTTGAGGAAATTGCGCACGTGGGCGATCTGCCCCTGCACATCGACGTTCGCGCTCTGGACGATGACGTCCACCTCGACCCCGCGCTCCGACCAGGCCTCGGCCGCCGCCTTCGCCTCGTCGATCATCTGGGTGCGCCATTCGCTGCCCACCCAGCCGTTGCTCAGGCCGATGGTGTAACTCTCCGCCGCTGCGCCGGCGGTGAATCCGCCCATCACCACGGCCGCCGCGGCGGCAAACCAGTGCTTCCAGGCCATCGCTCTCCTCCTCTCGGGCTTGTCGATCGGTTTTTCGTCGGTTGCCGGACGAACCGCTTTTCGCAGCAATGTAATCGATTACATTCCAGCACACAACGGTCCGTTCGTCGGTGTCGGAATGACGTCATCGCGCCCGCCCGATGCTGAAGGCATGAGCGCCGATCCCACGGCTACGACAACAGCCCGATGCCCAACGCGAATCGTGCCTGCTGGCTTAGCGCAGGTCGTAAGCTATGCTGGGCGGCGGAAAGTCACCGCAACCGGGAGAGAATCCATGAACCGCGCCCTCATCCTGTCCGAAGACGCCGATGTCTACCGTCGCCTAATCGAGCAGGCGGACCTGCCCGATCTGGAGATCCGGCAGGCCACGACAACGGCGGAAGGGCGCCAGGCGGTGACCGACTGCAACATCGTGCTCGGTAAGCCGGCCCTGGTGGCCGAAACGCTCGCCGACGCGAACGCCCTGGACTGGGTCCAGTCCACGTTCGCGGGTGTGGATGCCCTGCTCGAAGAAGGCCTGCGTCGCGATTACACCCTGACGGGCGTCAAGGACGTCTTCGGTCCGTTGATGAGCGAGTATGTCTTCGGCTGGCTGATCGCGTTGGAGCGCCAGTTCTTCCAGCTCCGGGCACAGCAGCACGAGGCCCGCTGGCAGCCCCTGGACTACCGCGGCCTCGCCGGTCGCACCATGGGTATTGCCGGGCTCGGCTCCATCGGCAAGCACATCGCCGGTACTGCCAACCACTTCGGGCTCGACGTCATCGGCTACAAGCGCAGCCCCGGGGACGTGGCAGGGGTGACGCGTGTCTACGCCGGGGACGAGTGGCACGCCTTCCTGGAGCGCCTCGACTACCTGGTGCTGACGTTGCCGGATACGCCCGAGACCCATCATCTCCTGGACGCCGAGGCCCTGCGCCACCTGCCGGCGCACGCCTGGGTCATCAACGTCGGCCGCGGTCCGCTCATCGACAGCGACGCCCTGGCGCAAGCGCTGCGCGATGAGCGCATCGGCGGCGCCGTGCTCGACGTCTTCGAAACGGAGCCCCTGCCCGCCGACTCGCCGCTGTGGCAGCTCGACAACTGCTACGTGACCCCCCACGTGGCAGCGGAAAGTTTCCCCGAGGACATCGCCGACATCTTCCGCCACAACTACGCGCGCTATCAGGCCGGCAAGGAGCTGGACTATGTCATCGACTTCAAACGGGGTTACTGACAGCGGATCGCTTCAGCGTCAATTCGGTCGACAGGCGTTGCGTGCGCCTCTGGTCACGGAATGGTTCGACGCCGTGGGGCTGCACCACGGTGCCAGCGTCGCCGATCTCGGCTCGGGCCCGGGCTATGTCTCACTGCGCGCCGCCGAGCGCGTGGGCGAGCACGGCCGTGTCTACGCGGTGGACGAATCCGCCGAGGCGATCGCCATGCTCCAGCGCACCGCGGCGCTGCACCAGCTCACGCAGATCCACGCTGTGCACCACGACGTCGCGACCCTGTCCGGCCTGCCCGGTCCGGTAGACGCGGCGCTGCTGGTGATGGTGCTGCATCATGTCGACGATCCCGCAGGCGTACTCGCCCACGTCCACGGCCTGATCCCGGAGAACACGCGGCTGCTGGTCGCGGAGTTCGCCCCGGACGGCCCCGGCCGCGTGGGCCCGCCGCTGGTCAACCGTCTGGGCCCGTCAGCGGTGCGGGAGATGGCCGTCGCCGCAGGCTTCGACACCGACCTGGAGGAGCGCCAGAGCGCCGAGCACTGGTTCTGCGTGCTCACCCCGGCCTGAACCGGCGTCCGCAAAGCGACGGGGCCCGTGAGGGCCCCGTTCGTATACCGGCTCGGCCGGCGCGGTCGCCGGCTACGCGACGTCAGGCGCCGCAGTCGGCGCTGCCGAGCGCCTCCCACGGGCCGTTCTGGCCGGACCCGGGGGTCTCGCCCTTGGTCCACCACTTGGCGCGGTACTCGGTACCCTCGTAGACCACGACGTCGCCTGCCGTGTAAGCGACGGTGCTGCCCCAGGCTTCGCAGGCCGTGCCGTCGCCGCCACCGGAGTCGCCCCCACCGGTATCACCGCCGCCGGAGCCATCACCGCTGCAGGTGGAATCCGAGACGATCTCCCAGACGTTGCCGGTGCCGGGCTCGTCGCCCTTGGTCCACCACTTCGCGCGGTACTCGGTGCCCTGGTACATCACAGTGTCGCCCCCGGAGTACGCCACGTCGGCGCTCCAGGTCGCCGGGCAATTGCCGCCACCGTCGCCCCCGCCGGGCGTGGTGACCGTCACCGTGACCCGGTCGCTGTCGGAGTGCTCACCGTCACCGACGCTGACGCGGAAGACGAAGTCCGTGTCGGCCTGGACTTCCGGCACCTCGACACTGGGCGTGGCGGTATCGGCGCCGGAAAGGGTCACCGACGGGCCGGCTTCCTGGGTCCAGCTATAGGTCAGCGTATCGCCGTCCGGATCGCTGGAGCCGCTGGCGTCCAGATCCACGACCGCCGGGCCTTCCACGGAGACGTTGCTGCCCGCGTCGGCGAGCGGCGCCCGGTTGCCCGGCTCCGTACCGCTGCAGTGACTCGCGCCGAGGAACTGGTAGTCATGCGGGCCGTAAACGGTCTCGCGCACCTTGGTGGCATAGCCGTTGGCGTCGGTGGCCAGCACCTCGGTGTCCACCGCACCGGCATAGTGCTGGGTGAAGTCGTAGTAGCCGCCACCGTCAAGCTGGTTGCAGACCGCGGCATTGACGGCATTGAGGATCATGCCGTTGTCCGTCTGGGCCTCCCACACGAACAACCCGGCGAGACCGTACTCCTGGACCAGGTCGCCCTTGGCGATCACCGAGCGCGGTGTATCCATGGAGTGCACCGTCGCCACCTCGTTGCCGTCACCGCTCTGGTCCGGACGCGGCTTCCAGACATAGGCGGCATCGGCCTGGCGGTCGTAGTACAGCCAGTCGCCACCGTTGGGTGCGATGAAGTTGTCGTAGACGTCGCGGAAATCGGCGACCCCCGGCTCGAAGGTGCCCTGGATGCCGAGCTTCGTGTCGCCCCCGTAGGCGCCCCACTGCTGCGCGGTGCCGTGCCAGAGCATCTTGTCGTGGGCGTCATCGACTTTCACGTACTCCCAGCCCCGGCTGTACGAGGCTGCGCCCACGGCGAGCTTGGACATGGGGAAGTCCGGATAGAAGCGCTGGATGGTCTTGATCGCCCCTTCGACGCTGAAGCCCTCGACCTTCTCCCGCTTGTTGATGCGCTCGCCGTTGACCTCGACCGTATTGCCGATCTCGTCGGTGGCATATTCGTCGGCGGGTGCCTCGTCATAGGCCCCCATCACCGGCTTGGCACGCACGCCGGTCTGGTGACCCGGGTCCGCGCCCCAGGCGCCGTAGAGGTCGTAGGTCATGACGTTCACGAAGGTGAAGTCATCCTTCAGCCGGGAGAGATCGATGGCCGCGATTTTCGCCGGATCCGTGGAAATGGCCGCTGAGAGCTGGAAGTCCTCGCCGAACTCCGCGGTTAGCCGCGTCCGCAACTCCTCGACGAGCTTGACGAAGTTGTCCCGGTCGGCGGCATAGCCGTGGGTCAGGCCGCTGGAGAGACCGGCGCCGCCGGGGAACTCCCAGTCCAGGTCCACGCCGTCCCACAGGCCGTCGGAAGCGCGTACCGTTTCCACCACGGAGTCGATGAACGTCGACCGCCACTGCGGATCGCTGACCATGTCGTAGAACGGGTCCGACAGCGACCAACCGCCGATGGAGAGCATGGCGTTCAGGTGCGGGTAGCGCGCCTTCATCTCGCGCATGGCGTCGATGGCGTGGGGCTCGGCGAGGTAGTCGTACTTCGAGATCTCGAAGTCCTGCTTGCGCTCCACCACGCCCAGGTCCACCAGGTCCGCGGAACGCGAACCGTCGAACGACGGTGCCTCGCCCTGACCGCAGGAGGCGCGCATGGTCTGGAACGCATGGGAGTCGGTCTCGCCGTTCATGGTGTCGAGACCCCGATTGCCGGTGGCGCCGTCGCGGTTGTAGTCACAGACACCGTAGAACGAGAAGAACAGGTGGGTGATGTTCTTCGCGGCGACGAGATCGAACGGGTAACCCCGCTCCCAGTACCCCCATTCGCCGGCGTAGAGCCCGACGATCTTGCCGCTGGAGGTCACGTCGAACGGCACGTGCCGTTCCTTCGAGGCATCCCAGTTGCGCTGGGCATCGGTGATGCGCTCGCCCTGGGTGTAGTTGAGGTTGCCCTCCCAGTCAGTGCCGGTGGGTGTCGCCGTGTAGACGTGATAGTCGTAGGGACGGAAGCCGGCGAAGTCCTTGTTGGGATCCGTGTGATCCCAGTCCCAGTCATAAAAGAGCTTGGCGTGAACCCGCTCGCCGGTATAGCGAGTGGGATCGCCGTCGCCCTGTACCGACAGGCTGCCGCTCGCCACCGCGCCGGAAGCTTGCTGGTCCACCTCCGTTTGGGTAACGACGTTCGCTGCCTGAGCGGTTCCCATGACGGACGTCATCGCGCCCGCGACGAATAGTGCCAGATGGCGTTTGCACTTCTGCATCGTGCACTCTCCTCTTGTCGTCTCCATGACACGGCCGCCTCCCCGCGGCCGCTCCCGGGCCCAAGGCCCTTCTGCCCCGGTTGGCCGGGGCGCCGGCGCCGTCTCGTCCATGGTTTTCCGTCGGCGCCGGATGATTGGTTTCTCTCTCGGTCCTCCCTCTGGCCTGCGGTGTGGCGTATACCCCGGCGTCGCCCGGGCATGGCCATTCGGTAAACGCGTCAGCCGCGGTGGTAATTCACGCCCAGGCGGTCGAGCTGCGCGCGCCAGCGCCGCCAGCGCGCCCGGAAATCGGCGAGTGACCGGCGATCGCCCCGGCACCACCCCACTTCCGCCAGTGCTGCCAGACGCGGGAAGAGCATGTAGTCCATACGCGCCCGGGTGGGGATGAGCTCGGACCACAACGCCGCCTGCACACCGCGGATGTGCTGGCGTTCGGGCGCGTCTTCCGGCACGTCGGCGAGTGGCTGCCAGCCGTGGACCCGGTCGAGGGGCAGCTCGCCCGCCCACCACAATCCCGGCTCGGCGGGATCCCGGGACTGCGCCAGGTCGAGATAGGCGTACTCGCCGGGTTGCAGGACCACGTCGAAGCCCTTGCGCACCGCCTCCAGACCGGCCGCCTCCCCCGTCCAGGGAAAGACCACGGCGCCGCGGGCCAACGCGTCACCGTGCATGGCTTCCTCCCAGCCCATGAGGCCGCGTCCGCGGGCGGCGAGCATGGCCTGCAGCCGGCCCATCATGTAGCCCTGCAGCTCGCGGGCGTCGGTGAAGCCCAGCCGCTCCATGAGCGCACGGCAGCGTGGACTGCCGGACCACGCCCCTTCGGGCACCTCGTCGCAGCCCACGTGCACCCAGGGGGCCGGGAACTGCTCGCAGACCTGGTCGATCACGTCCTCGAGCAGCCGCCAGGTTCCCGGCAGTGCCGGCGAGAGCACGTTATCGGGATAGTTCTGCACCGAGCGATACTCGGAACGGTCGTCCTCGTCGGCGAGCACCTCCGGCAACGCCCGCAGTGCCGCCCGGCAGTGCCCCGGCAGATCGATCTCCGGGATGACAGTGATGCCCAGTGCCTGTGCGCGCTCGACCACGGCGGCGACGTCGGCGCGGGAATAGCTGCCGCCATGACGCTCGGCGCCGCTGAAATACTGACCAGGCTGCACCTCGCCTTCACCGCGCCAGCCACCCCGTTGGGTAAGCGCGGGCCAGGCGTCGATCTCCAGGCGCCAGCCCTCGTCGTCGGTGAGATGCCAGTGGAAGACGTTGAGCTTCAGCCGCGCCATGTGCTCGAGCAGGCGCAGGATGCGCGGCACCGGGTGGAAATGGCGACCGCAGTCGAGCATCAGTCCGCGATGCGGGAAACGCGGCACATCGGCGATGCGAACCCGCGGCAGGCGCCATCCCCCCTCGGGGCGTCCATCCGTGGCCGCGGGCAGCAGCTGCAGCAGCGTGGCGACGGCGTTGCGGAATCCTTCGCCATCCGCCGCGGTCAGGGTGACACCGTCGGTGGCCACGACCAGCCCGTAGCCGCCCCCGGCACACGCTTCGTCGGCGGCGAAGCACACTGGTGCCGTCGCCCGGCGTGGCGGCATCTCCCCCGTATGCGTGCCAAGGGCCTCGCAGAGCCAACCGGCGGCGGCGGTCGCCGCTGGCGACCGTACGGTGACACCCGCCGCCGGCTGCAGGTGATAGTCACCGGCATCCCGCTCGATCGCCGCCGGCCACGGAATCAGCCCGAGCTCCGCTGCCGCCGGCAGCGGCTCTGCCGGTGCCAGCTCGCCGGGTGGCGGCTCCCGACGCACGGTCAAGGGAATCGTGAGGGCGGTCTCTGCCTCGGCCAGATAGGCTGCCAGTGGGAGATCGGTGACATGGCGCATGGGCTCGCACGCCATCACCAGCGTAACCGCCAGCTCTCCCCGGGCCGGCACGGCCCGTTCCAGCGCGAACCGGCAGTGACTGCCGATGTGGCTCTCCAGCCGAAGGCCTTCACAGGCGGCGGCGTCGACGTGCCTGAAGATGGTCAGGTGCAGGCGCCCGTCCTGCAGGGCCCGCCCGAGCGTGTGGCCGATGGTGAGGACGACGCGCACGGCACCGTCGGTATTGTCTACCACACGGGCATTGAGCCACCCCCTGGTGGGGTGGGAGACGGCGTTCAGGTTGGGATCATCGATCATGAAGCCTCCTTGCGCGTAGGCGCCTGCCAGGCGCTACGCCACCTCGGCGAGCACGGCGGCGAACAGGTACCAGGCGGCGTGGGGCAGCCACTGCTCGGTCCAGCGCCAGTTCCAGGCCGGATCGCTGCCATGGGGTTCCGGGGCGAACGCGATGTCGTCTTCGTCGGCCACCCCCGCCGTCACGCCGTTGCAGATACCACCGGGGTAATTGGGAAAAGCGTCCAGGTACGCCACGTTGTGGCGTCCGTGGCCATGGAGCATGCAGACATCGAATGGATTGAGGCCGAGCACCCAGTCCAGGCAGGCGCCGGCATACTGCCGACAGGCCTCGGCGTGCTCGCCGTCCGTGCACTCCCCGGCGAGCAGGGCCATGGTGGCGAGCGAGGCCAGACGGGCATTCTCGCCCTGCCACCAGTACCCGGTCTCGTTGTCGTGGGGAATGAAAAAACGTGTCTCTACGGAGGCATTCAGAGCCTTCACTGCCTGGCGGGGATACCGGTACGGATTCTCCACCTCCGCCGTGCGCGCGAGCTCGTCGTCCACCGACGCCAGGGCCACCGAGCGCAGGTGCGCCGCCTGGTCCGACGCCGAGGCATGCGCCGCCCGCAGCAATGCGATGGCGGGCATGCCCGCGTCGGAAGCGTGGAAGAACGGCCGGCGCCCGTCACGGTCCGCCCGCCAGAAGAACGCTGCACCGGCGACCGCCCGGCTCGTCAGACGTTCCGCCCAGGCCGTCGCCTGCTCCGCGTACCATGCGTTCTCCGTGGTCCGGTAGAGCTCGTCGGCGGCGATCAGTGCGCAGTACTCGTCGAGGATGTTCTCCTCGCCGTCGTCCAGGTAAGCGCGGTTGTGGGCGAGCAGGTCGTCATAGGCACAACGCGCGGCATGGAGATAGTCGCCGGCGGTGAACGCTCCGCCACCGGCGAGACGCGCGGCCGCGGCGAGCGCGGCGACGGCCATACCGCCGCCCTGGCGGAAGCCGGCCTGCCAGGCGGCGGTCTTGTGGCCGTCGGGGCCGGCGTACGCACACAGTGCGCGCTCGCCGACATCCTTCGACCAGCGGTCGAAGAGCGTCATGTAGAACGGCCCTTCCGGCGCGCGCATGCGCACCAGGAAGTCCGCGCCGTGACACGCCTCCTCGCGCATGCGCTCACCAAGACGCGTGCCCGGCTCTCCGCGTGCCTCCAGCCGCTCCGCGGACAACAGCAGCGTCCACACCGCAAGCGGCGTCTGCTGCGGGTTGAAGTAGTTGGCGTAGGAAAGGTGGCTAAGGTACTTGCTCACATCCCCGGAGGCGTCATACCAGCCGCCGCGGGCATCCACGCGGCGTTCCTCGCTGCCCACCACCGGCACGCTCGCATCGGCACGCTCAAAGGGTCCACTGCAGCGCTGGGACTTGAGACCGAAGACGACATCGGAGACCGTACGCCGCCGCAGCAGGCCGTCCGTCACCGAAAACGCCTCGGAGCGGGTGAGCACGCGCCCCTGGGCGTCCTCCAGCACCAGCGACCACTCGCCCGGTTCCTGCCAGTCGTCGAATCGCACTTCGCTCGCTGCCCGCGCCGACCAGCCGGAGGGCGCCGCCGCCTCGGGCACACGCCAGCGCCGGTGCACGCCGGCCGCCGACGCCGGCGCGATGGCCAGACGCGCTCCCGCGGGCGCCCCTTCGACCAGCGCACGCTTCGGCCCGCGGCGTTCGTAACCGAGATGGTTGATGCGAATCCTCATAATCCGCCTACTCGCCGTAGAGGTGGCAACGCACGTAGTGCCCCGCCGCTACCTCGGTAGTGCCGGGCATGACGTCGTGACAGGCCGAACGCGTATGCGGGCAGCGCCCGGCGAACGGGCAGCCGCGGGTTTGCGGCGTCCACAAGGGAATTTCCCCCTTCTCCCCTTCCAGGCGCTCGTGGATGCTGCGGTCCGGATTGGGCACCGCCGAGATGAGCAGCTGCGTGTAGGGGTGCTGCGGGTTCTGGATGACGGACTCGGAATCGCCCCACTCCACCATGTGGCCCACGTACATGACCGCGATCTCCTCGGCGAGATAGCGCGCGGTGCCCAGATCGTGGGTGATGTACATGAGCGCCAGGCCGCGCTCGTGCTTCATGTCCTCGAGCAGATTGAGGATGCCCGCGCGGATGGAGACATCGAGCATTGACGTGGGCTCGTCGGCGAGCACCACCTCGGCGTCCACCGCCAGGTTGCGCGCGATGTTCACCCGCTGGCGTTGCCCGCCGGAGAGCTGATGGGGATATTTGTCCGCGGTCTCCACCACCGGCACCAGACCCACCTGGTCCATGAGGTCATGAACCCGCTCGCGGCACTCCCGCCGCCCCGAGACCTTGCGGTGGAGTAACAGCGGCCGGGCGATATGGTGGTAGATAGTGTGCGTGGGGTTGAGCGAGCCGAAGGGGTCCTGCCAGACCATCTGCACCGAGGCGCGGTAGGCAAGCGACGCGCGCCGGCCACGGATGCTCGCAATGGAGCGCCCGCGGTAAGTGATCTCGCCCTCCGTGGGCTGGTACATGCGCGCGATGAGCCGCGCGGTGGTGCTCTTGCCCGAGCCGGACTCACCCACCACCGCCAGCGCGCGGCGCTTGTGCAGGGTGAACGAGACATCGTTCAGCGCCCGCATCATCGGGCGTTTCAACCCATTGGTATGGAGCGGGAAATCCTTGATCAGGTTGCGGGCTTCGAGCACCGCTTCGTTGTCCGTGACCTGTTCCATCGCTTACCCCACGCGCTCACGCTGGAAAATCCCCGGCGACGGCTGCTCGTGCGCCCGGGTATGGAGGTGGCAGCGGCTGTAGTGCCCGGGCTCGACATCCGCGAGCACCGTGGGCTCGCGAAAGCACGCGTCGAACGCCTGCGGGCAACGCGCCTGGAAGCGGCAACCGGGAGGCACCTCGCGGAGATTGAGCGGGCTGCCCGGAATGCCGGTGAGTCGCTGCTTCGGCGCGGTGAGCGAGGGAAAGGAGTTGCGCAGCCCCTCGGTGTAGGGATGCAGCGGCTTCTCGAGCACCGCCAGCGACGGCGCGCTCTCGATGATCTGCCCCGCGTACATCACCCCGATACGGTCGGTGAACTCCACCATGAGACTCAGGTCGTGGGTGATGAACAGAATCGAGAAGCCGAACTCTTCCTTGAGGGCGTGAATCTTCTGCAGGATCTCCCGCTGCACCACCACGTCGAGTGCCGTGGTGGGCTCGTCCATGATGATGAGCTTGGGATTGAGCGCGAGCGCGATGGCGATCACCAGGCGCTGGCGCATACCTCCGGAGAACTGGTGCGGGTAGTCCCGCAACCGGTTGGGGTGAATATCCACCAGCTCCAGCAACTCCTGGGCGCGCAGCCGCGCCTGGCGCCGGGTCAGGCGGGTGTGCGTCTGCAGCACGTCGCGGAATTGCTCCTCGAGATTGAGCACCGGGTTCAGCGCATTCATCGCGCTCTGGAAGACCATGCTCACCTCGCCCCAGCGGTATTGCTGCAGGCGGCGGCCGGAGAAATCGAGCACATTCTCGCCGCCGAGCAGGATCTCGCCGCCGGAGATGGTGGCCGGCGGCTTGGTGAGCCGTGTCACGGCGAACGCCACCGTGCTCTTGCCGCAGCCGGACTCCCCGGCGAGGCCGAAGATCTCGCCACGGCCTATCTCGAAGCTGACATTGTCGACGGCGCGCACCGGACCGGCGTCGGTCACGTAATCGACGCAGAGATTGCGCACCGCCAGCTGTGGATCCTCGGATGCCATCAGGCGGCTTCCTCCTGGAGTCGTGGCTTGCGGGCGAACAGCCGCTTGAGGCGGCCGCCGCCGCGGTGGGAACGAAGCTGCGGGTTGGCGATCTCGTCGATGGAGAAGTTGAGCAGCGCGAGCCCGATGACCAGCAGGACCAGCGCGGCACAGGGCGCGATCACCTCCCACCAGGCCCCGACCAGGATCGAGGAGGAGGTCTGGATGTTGTAGAGCATGATGCCCCAGCTCACGATGTTGGGATCGCCGAGGCCGAGATACTCCAGCGTGGCCTCGGTCATGATCGCGTACATCACCGAGCCGATGAACGTCGCGCCGATGATGGAGATCAGATTGGGCAGGATCTCCACCAGGACGATGCGCCAGGCGGGCTCGCCGAGCACCTGGGCGGCCTTGACGAACTCCTTCTCCCGCAGCGCCAGCGTCTGCGCCCGCACGACGCGGGCGCCCCATGCCCACGAGGTCATGCCGATGATGAGCGCGATGGTCAGCGGCGAGGTCTCCCCCAGGAAGGCCGCGAGCACGAACAGCAACGGCAGCTGCGGGATTACCAGCATGACGTTCATCACGAACGTCAGCCCCTCGTCCACCAGACCGCCGAAATAGCCGGCGGTCACGCCGATGGCCACCGCCAGGGCGCAGACGATGAGCCCCGCGCCGACACCCACGGAAATGGACACGCGCCCGCCATGGAGCACCTGGGAGAAGACGTCCCGGCCCATGCGCGTGGTGCCGAGGACGTGCTCGGCACTCGGCGCCTCGTGGGGGCGGGCGACTCGGCGGTCCGGCTCGTGCTGGGCGATCAGCGGCGCACCGATGGAGACCACCACGAACAGCACGACGATCGCCAGCCCCGTGGAGGCCTTGGCGTTGCCGAGCAGGATGCGCAGAAAGCTTGGCATGCGCATGGTGTCAGGCCCCTCCTCGGCGCAGACGCGGATCGAGCACCACGTAGAGCAGATCCGCGATGAAGTTGAAGGTGAGCATGAAGATGGTCATCAGCAGCAGCTGGCCCTGGATGACCTGGTAATCGCGGGCGAGGATCGCCTTGTAGAGCACGGTACCCAGGCCCGGGTAGTTGAAGACGATCTCGATGATGAGCTGCCCGCCGATGGCCGTGCCCAGCGCCATGGACAGCGCCGTGACCGTGGGCAGAATGGCGTTGCGGGCGCCGTAGTTGAAAATCACCCGGTTCTCGGCCAGCCCCTTGGCCTTCGCCATGGTGATGAAGTCCTCGTTGAGCAGATTGATCATGTTGTTACGCATGGTGATGAGAAAGCCGCCCACCTGAATGAGCGCAGCACAGGCGATGGGCATCACCGCGTGGCGCGCGACGTCCGCGGCGAATGCCCAGCTCCAGCCCGGATCCATGCCGGGGGTATAGGCGTAGCCGGTGGGCAGCCACTGCAGGCCCACGCCGAAGGTGAACAGCGCCAGCAGGGCGATCACCACCGGCGGCACTGCCTGGAAAACCATCATCGCCGGCGAGGCGATGGCATCGTAGCGCCCGCCGCGGAACCAGGCGGCGAACACGCCCATGAGCGAGCCGACGCAGAACGCAAGCACGATGGCCGTGCCGGCGAGGAACAGCGACCAGCCGAAAGCGCGGCCGAGCACGGCGTTGACCGTCTCGGGGAAGAACTGGGTGGAGGTGCCCAGATTCCACGTGAACACGTTCCCCAGGTAGGTGAAGTACTGCTGCCACAGCGGCCCGTCGACGAAGCCGTAGACCTTCTTCAGCGCCTCGACCATCTCCGGCGTCATGCGCGCGTTGGCCGAGGCGAACATCATGGTC
>CAZHBN010000086.1:9499-13725 GCA_964530405.1 uncultured Ectothiorhodospiraceae bacterium | reverse complement strand
ATCACGTCGAGAATCAACGCGCTCTCGCGCACGCCCATCGCCGCGGTGGGCTCGACGAGCAGCAGAATGCGGGCGTCGGAGTAGACCGCCCGCGCCACCGCCACCGCCTGGCGCTGGCCGCCGGAGAGCTTGGAGATCTCCACGTCCACCGACGGCACGTTCACGCCCATGCGCTCGAGATGGGATTCCGCGGCCCGGCGCATGGCCCGGTCGTCGAGAATGCGCAGGGCCCCGCCGCGAGTGATCTCACGCCGCAGGAACATGTTGCGGAAAACGCTGAGCTCGTTGACCAGCGCCAGGTCCTGGTAGACCGGCTCGATGCCCAGCGACCGGGCATGGATCACCGATTCCAGTGTCACCGGCTGGCCGTCGATGTACAGCGAGCCGCTGGTGGGTGGATGAAAGCCGGTGAGAATCTTCATCAGCGTGGATTTACCGGCCCCGTTGTCCCCCAGCAGAGCGAGCACCTCGCCGCGGGCGAGCCGGATGTTGATGTCGTCCAGCGCTCTCACCGCGCCGAACGACTTCGACAGGTGCTCCCCGCGCAGGATATCGCCGGCGTTGGTCGCCTCGTTCATGACTTTCCTCCCGCTCGAATCCGGCTCAGGTGCACGTTCATCATCATGGTCACGACGATCGCCAGCCCCAGGATCATGTCGAACGTGTAGGCATTGACGCCGGAGATCGTGAAACCGTCCTTGAGGATCCCGAGCACCACCGCACCGAGAAACGCCCCGATCACGGTGCCCGACCCACCGGTCAGCAGGGTGCCGCCGATCACCGCCGAGGCGATGGCCATGAACATGATCTCGGTTCCGCCGGCGAGGGGGTCGACGGATTCGATGCGGAACGCGTCGAGAATCCCCGCGAAACCACCGAGCAGGCTGCAGATCATGAAGTTGCCGATCTTCACCCGCCCGGTGCGGATGCCCACTTCCGCAGCACCTAGCGGATTGCCGCCGGTTGCGATGGTGTGCAGGCCCCAGCGCGTTTTGGTGAGCACGAACTGGAACACGATCGCCAGGACGATGGCCCAGGTGATCTGCACCACGATATTGCCGCCGAACAGCGTCGCCCAGAACGCACTGGCCTCCGGCTGAACGGGAAAGCCCCCGGATATCGTGAGGTTGAAGCCGTTGACGAAGAACAGCATCCCCAGCGTGGTCACGAACGAGGGCACGCGCAGCCCCACCGTGATCGCGCCGTTGATGAGCCCCACGAACGCGGCGGCAGCCAGCGCGAGCACGATGGCCAGCAGCAGCGGTGCGCCGGCCTGCTGCGCGAAATACATCACCAGTGGTGACAGCGCGTAGACCTGGCCGACGGAAAGATCGAGCTCGCGGTTGACCAGCACCATCACTTCACCGGCGGCTATGATGGCCGTGGCCGCGGCGAACTGGGCCAGCACGCCGAGATTGTCCGCCGACAGGAAGTAAGGCGAGGTCCACTGGAAATAGATGACCAGCGCGATGCCGGCTAGCAGGATGCTGGCCTCACGCCACTGCAGCAGCAGGATCGCTTTCTGCCACCATCCCCCGGCCGGGCTCCCGGAGGAGCGCCGGCGAAGTACCCCTGAGGTATTGACGTTTTCCTGATAAGCCATGGCTCACCCGACAGCGATGGGGCCGGAGCGCTCCAGGACTTTGCGGGTTTCCGCGTTGCCCTGGTATCGGCTCTCCGCCTCGAGATACGGCGTGACGTTTTCCTGGGTCACGAATTTCAGACCGGTATTGATGTTGCCCGGACCGGTGAGGCCCCCGGAGACCTTGAACATGAACAGTTCCATGACCGTGTAGAACCCCTGCAAATAGGCCTGCTGGTCAACCGTGAAATCCAGGTAGCCTTCGTCGATGGCGGACAGGGTGCCCGGGAGCAGATCGAAACCGCCGCCGCGCACACCCTTCTCGCGGAGTCCGTGTTTCTTCATCGTCTTCGCCACCGCCGCGGTGCTCCCCGCGTCGACGGCGAACATCCCCTTGAGGTCCTGGTGGCCGAGATAGAACGACTCCACCCGCGAGAACTCCTCGTTGATGGTCGCCCCGGTGGCCGTCTCGTGTAGCGTGATGTCCTTGCCCGACTCCTCGATGGCAGCCTTGGCGCCATCGAGGCGCGGCTGGATGTTGAGCTGACCCGGTGTGGCGATGAAGCCGGCGACCTCGCCGGAGCCCACCAGCTCCACCATCCGCTGGCCCACCGCCTTGCCGGCGAGGAACAGCTCCTGGCCCACGTAGGCCAGACGGTTGTTGTCCACGTCCGCGTTGTACGAGAACACCGGGATGCCCTGCTTCAGGGCCCGATCCACCGGTCCGTCGAAGGCGTTGCGGTCCACCAGCGCCACGGCAATACCGTCCGCCTTGGACGCGATCGCCGCGTTCATCGAATTGACCATCTCGCTGGCGACGGACGTCTGCGAGCCGGTCCACTGGTAGGTGCAGCCGAGCAGCGCGCAGGCATCGGCAATGCCGTACTGTGTGGGCACGAAGAACGGATTCGTGGACACGTGGTTCACGAACACGAAATTCCACTTCGGGTGCGATGGGTAAGCGCCTTCGTCGGCGGCATGGGCCGCGCTGGGCAGCCCCAGGGTGGCCGCTACCGACAGCAGCGCGCCGCTGCCGGCGGCTCGGCGCAGCAGAGCGCGACGGGACGGCGACGGAACATCTTCCAGGTCCGCGTAATCCTGTGGTTCATTGCTCATGTCACTCTCCTCCGGTCACAGTGCGAAATGTCCGCCTCAGGGCGAGAAGTGAAAGACCGTTGTCTGGTGGTACGGCTCCCCGGGTTCGAGCCGGGTGGACGGAAAATCGGACTGGTTGGGCGCATCCGGGAAATGCTGCGCTTCCAGCGTGAAACCGCCCCAGTGGGCATAGGATTCACCGTTCTTGCCCGAGAGCGATCCGTCGAGGAAGTTGCTGGTGTAGAACTGAACCCCGGGTTCGGTGGTGTAGAACGTCAGGGCCCGCCCCGACGCCGGATCGACCACGCGGGCGGCAAGAGCGTCCAGATCGCCATCGGTGTTCAGCACCCAGTTGTGGTCATACCCACCCTGCTCCGGCTCGGCCCGCTGGAGCTGGACATGGTCGTCGCGGATGCGCTCACCGATGGCCGTGGGCGTACGAAAATCGAACGGCGTCTGCGCCACCGGCGCCAACCGCCCGGTGGGAATCAGCGTCTCGTCCACCGGCGTGTACCGGTCCGCATTGATCATTGCCACCTGGTCGAGGACCGTGCCCTCGCCCGCTCCGGCGAGATTGAAGTAAGCGTGATTGGTGAGGTTGACCACGGTGGGCTCGTCACTCAACGCCGTGTAGTGAATGCGCAGGTCATTGTGCTGATTGAGGGTGTAGCGCACCGTCACCGCGAGATCACCGGGGAAGCCCATGTCCCCGTCCCGGGAAAGCAGACTCAGCTCGACGCCTACCCATTCCGCCCCTTCGATAGGCCGGGCCTGCCAGATACGGCTGTCGAAGCCGTCGGGTCCACCGTGCAGGGCATTGGGACCGTTATTCGCAGGAATCCGGTAGGTCTCGCCATCGAGCTCGAACTCGCCACCGGCGATGCGGTTTCCATAGCGACCGATCAGGGCGCCGAAGTACGGTGCGTTGTCCAGATAGGGCTCGAGGCGGTCGAAGCCCAGAACCACGTCCTCGAATTCCCCGTTCTTGTCGGGAACCGTGATCGACTGGACGATGCCTCCGTAGGTCAGAATACCGACTTCCACGCCAGCGTCGTTGGTGAGTGTGTATTCGTCCACCGGGGTGCCGTCGGGCATGGTGCCGAACTGAGCGCGGGTGACCGACATTGCGTGCGCGACGCCGCCGGCCATGCCGAGCGTGGACACCAGGACCGTCCCGGCAACACCGACACGAGACAACAATCGCATAGTCTCCTCCTCCTTGCGGCGAATCAGCCGCCCTTTCTCCACTTCTTATTACCGAGCTGTCCTGCTCGTTGTGAGAACGCCGCCCTGCGCTACCGGTGGAGTCCCGGGCGCGCACGAACCGACGTGTCCTCAACCATAGCCATTTACCGATAACCTACAAATACGACTTATCCCATAAATCCATATTTGGATGGTTATGGTTTCGTCTTCGCCGTGAGAGGCCGCCACACTGGACAGTCGGTGACGGTGCCAGGCGTAGGCCACGCTCTTTGAACGCGACCATGGCCACCAACTCGATGGTTGGGCACCGCCTGCGGCGGCCCCCAACCTACCCGGCTTCCCG
>CAZHBN010000086.1:0-9399 GCA_964530405.1 uncultured Ectothiorhodospiraceae bacterium | reverse complement strand
TCTACTGCAGCGGCCAGATCGCCACCTGCGGGAACGCGAGCATCAACGCGAGCACACACACCTGGATCGCGATGAACGGCAGCAGCGAGCTGTAAATATCCCGCAGCGATATCTCCGGCGGCGCCACGCCCTTGAGGTAGAAGGCGGCCGGGCCGAACGGCGGGCTCAGGAATGAGACCTGCATGTTGATGGCAAAGAGAATCCCGAACCACACCGGGTCATAGCCCAGCTTCTCGACGATGGGCACGAAAATCGGCAGCGTGAGCATGGCGATCCCGATCCAGTCCATGAACAGCCCGAGCACGATGAGAATCGCCATCATCACCAGCACCACGGCGATGGGCGCGAGATCCAGCCCGAGGATACTGTCGGCGACGAAACGGTTGCCGCCCATGAGGTTGTAGACGCCCACGAGAATCGCTGCGCCAACGCCGATCCACACGATCATGCCGCAGGTATTGATGGTCTGGGTGAGGCTGTCGCGGATGATGGTCACGGATAGCTCACCGCGCAGCGCCACCAGCAGGACGACGCCGAAAACGCCCATGGCCGCCGCCTCGGTCACCGACGCGATGCCACCGTAAATGGAACCGAGCACCATCGCGGCAATGAAAGCCGGAGAGATCACCGCCTTGAGCGCACCCAGCCGCGAATGGCCCGGCGCGCGCACCTCTTCTTCGGACAGTGGCGGACCGAGCTCCGGACGGCGCAGGCAGCGGACGAGCACGTAGGCCACGTACGAGCCCATGAGTATGAGCGCCGGCGTCACCGCGGCCGTGAACAGGTCGGCGATGGACTCGCTGGCGAGCAGGCCGTAAATGATCAGCACGATGGAGGGCGGCATCATCGTGCCCAGCGCGCCGCCCGCGCAGACCACGCCGATGGAGATGTTGCGGTGATAGCCCAGGCGCAGCATCTGTGGCAGCGCCAGGATACCGAGCAGCACGATCTCGCCGCCGATGATCCCGGACATGGCCGCGAGGAAGAACGCCACGATGATGGTCTGAACTGCGACTCCGCCGGGCAGTCGGCCAGCGAACACCCGCATGCCGTTGAACAGGTCCCGCGCGATGCCGGAACGGTCCAGCAACGAGGCCATGAGCACGAACATGGGCACGGCCACCAGCGAGTATTCGGTCACGAAACCGTAGATGCGCGCAGTGACCAGCGGCAGCGCGTCGGGGCCGAAAAAGCCCAGCGTGAAGAGCAGGGCGACGAGCCCCGTAATGAATGCCAGTGGCAGCCCGGTGAGCAGCAGGGCGAAAATCGAGCCCACCAGCACGTACGTGGCGGTTGCGATATCCATACCTGCCCTACCCCCGAGCTGCCGGATTGCCGCCGCGCACGGACTGCCACAGGTGCAGCGCGGCCTGCAACGTCATCACCAGTGCGGCGAGCAGAATGACTGCCTTGGTGAAACTCGGGAACGGCGGATTCCAGCTCGAACCCGAGCGCTCCAGCGTCCACTCTCCGGTCGGCGCGATCACCGAATTCGAGAGCATGACCCAGGCCGCATAGGTAATCGCCCCGCAGAAGCCCAGCGTGACGGCATCGTTGAACACGTCGAGCGCACGCCGCAGGCGGGGGCCCGCGGCGTCATAAATCAGGCGCACGCGGATGTGGCTGTCCCGTGCCAGCGCCACCGGCCCGCCCAGGCAGAACAGCACCGCCACCATGAAGACGACCGTTTCGTGAACCCAGGACGTCGGCGATGCGAAGCCGTAGCGCAGGAACACTTCGATGACGCTAATGGCCATCGCCGCGAACGCGAGCCAGGCGATTTCCGGAGCGCTGCGGTTGATCCAGTGATCGAACCGGGTGCGCGCGCCGTGTCCGCGTGCGGCCTGGCCGTCCGCCGGCTCGTCCTGCGACCCGTTTACCTCGGCCCGGGAGACGTTGGCGGTCATGATCGCTTCTCCTCCTCGACGGATTCGGGCCGCCGTGGGCCGCAAACCGGCCCACGGCGGCGGCGCTTACATCAGGTCGCGCTTCTCGAGAAAGGCGACGACGGAGTCGTAGACCTTCCGGGTCATGTCATTCTTCTCCGCCCACACGGCCCACTCCTTGCGAGCGATGCGGCGGAACTTCGCGCGCTCCGCGGCGGGCAGGTCGATGATCTCGATGTCACCGTTGCCGCGGGCCTTGTCGACGGCCTTCATGTCGAGCTGCTGCAGGCGGAAGGTGATGTCGTAGGCCATGTGATCCACCGAGGTCTCCAGCAGAACCTTGAGGTGCTCCGGGAGCTCGTCCCAGGTCTCTTTGTTGAGCGAGACCGCACCCATGGGCAGGGAATGGAATCCGGGGTAGACGGGATACGGCGCGAACTGATGCAGGCCGAGCTGCTGGTTGTTGGCGAACGTGTTGTAGTCCGCGGCGTCGATCACGCCCTTCTCCAGCGCCGTGTACACCTCCGAGGTGGGCAGATTCACGGGCGTGGCACCGGCGTTGCTGAACACGTTGTTCACCATCCCCTGGGGGGCACGCATTTTCAGCCCTTCGAGGTCCTCGACGCTGCGAATGGGACGGCTCGAGACAAACGACTCCAGGCCGGCGGCAGTAGCGCCGATGAGATGCACGCCATAGGGCTCGACGAGCTCGTTGTACAGCGCCTCGCCGCCGCCATAGTTCATGTACTCGAGAAACTGCATGGGATCGCTCCAGGCGCCCACGAGGTTGCCGAGCATGCCGAACGCAGGATTCTGGCCACTGAAGTAGCTGGGATCCGTGATGTGCCCATCGAGGACGCCGCTGCCGATGGCGTTCAGTGTCTGGGTATTGGGCACCACCGCACCCACCGGCAGAATCTCGATCTTGATCTCGCCGTCGCTCATCACGTTGACGCGCTCGGCCCAGTCCTTCTGCATCTTGACCAGGGGCGAGCCAGCCGACTCGGTGGTCTGGAAGGTCCATTCGTAGGTTGCCGCCTCCGCGGCGGGGGCGGCGGCAAGGGCGCCGGCCGTCAGGCCGACGGCCGCGACGGTGGCGCCAATGCGGCGGGTAGCATCGAAAATGCTCATGGTTCTCCTCTCCTCGCTCTGTGGTCTGCGTATCAGGCACAGACCCGGTGAAGGCGGACCGGCAGCGCCGGCCACGCTCGAGACTTCTTTCTGGTTTCGTGACGGCGGCCGTGGTTACCCGGCGATCGCGGCGGCCGATTGGCTACAGCAGGTGGCGGGTGGCCAGGTTGCGCATGAGTGCGCCGGCGCCGAACGTCCATCGCGGGCATGCGTTGGTGGCCTGCACACGGTTCGACAGCGCCCCCAGGCGCGGCTCGGCGATGGTCGTGACGTCGCCGGGATGATGAGTGAACCCCTTGCCCGCCTCGCCACGGTCCTGCACGGGCGCGAACGGTGTTCCCAGCATCAGCACCAGCCCGTCCGGGTACTGGTGATTGTCGTCGATGGTGGCGGTGACCAGGTGCTCCGGATCACGGCTGATCCGTGACATCGAGCTGCTCGCCTCGAGCACGAAGCCGTCACTGCCGGTGACGGTCATCGACACTTCCGCGGCGCGCACGTCATCCAGCTCGTAGCTGTCGTCGAACAACCGGATGAACGGCCCCAGGGCGCAGCTCGCGTTGTTGTCCTTGGCTTTGCCCAGCAACAACGCCGAACGCCCCTCCAGGTCCCGCAGGTTGACGTCGTTGCCGAGGGTTGCGCCGACGATGACGCCGCGGCTGTTCACCGCAAGCGCGATCTCCGGCTCCGGATTGTTCCACTGTGACGCCGGGTGAATACCCACGTGTGCCCCGGTGCCCACGGCCGCCAGCGGTTGCGCCTTGGTGAATATCTCAGCGTCGGGGCCGATGCCCACCTCGAGATACTGCGACCACACGCCACGGGCGACGAGCGTCTCCTTGAGCGCCATCGCCGCCTCGGACCCCGGTTCCAGCGCCGAGAGGTCCGCGCCGATGAGCTCACGAATATCCGCGCGGATATCGGCGGCACGTGCCGGGTCGCCCTGCGCCTGTTCCTCGATGACGCGTTCGAGCAGGCTGGCGATGAACGTCACGCCCGAGGCCTTGACAGCCTGCAGATCCACCGGCGCGATCAGGCGGGGTCGCTGCGCGTCGCTGGCGGCTGCATCGGAGTTGGCGAACACTTCATCCAGCGCCGCCATGCGCTCGCCGGGCGCGGTCGTCGCCTCTCGGGCAGGGTCGCGGGTTTCCAGCAGATCGCGCATGGTCGGCAGCCGCGGGCTGGTGATGTCATAGATGAAGCCGTCTCGGACACTCACCAGGCAGGGGCCGCCCCGATCCGGGGACCACGCGCGGCCCACGAGACAGGCGCGGTCCGCGTCCCCGGGCAGGACGCCGGTGCCGGCCAGAAGGGGGGACGGGGTCGACATGAATGTTCTCCTTACGCTCTCGCAGCAGGCGACACAATCACAGCGCGCGTACCGCCGGCACCTCGGTCTCGCCAACCGTCATCGGGTTGCACAACGGCAGCGCGAACGGCTCGGCCTCGATCTCGAATACGTCACCGTCGCGGGTGCGTACCCCGTCGCTGAAGCTCAACGTGGCCGTGCCCAGAAAATGCACGTGAATGTCGCCCGGCCGACGGAAGACCGGATACTTGAAGTGATGTGACTCCAGGTTGGCGATGCTGTGGCACATGTTCTCCTCGCCGGTGACGAACGTTTCCTCCCAGATCACGGCCCCGTCACGACGCAGGCGCGAAATGCCGCGGACGTTGGCGGGCAGATCGCCGACGAGTAGCTCGCCGCCCAGCGCGCAGGCGCGCAGCTTCGAGTGGGCCAGATAGAGATAGTTCTCGCGTTCGGTGACGTGGTCGGAGAATTCATTGGCCAGCACGTACCCCAGCCGGCAAGGCGTGCCATCCGCGGCGATGATGTAGACGGCGGCGATCTCCGGCTCCTCGCTGCCATCGCGACCGAAGTCGGGGGAAACGAGGGCCTCGCCCGGTCCCACGACGATGGATCCATCCCCCTTGTAGAACCACTCGGGCTGGACACCCATGCGTCCCGGCTCCGGCCGGCCTCCCTCGACACCGAGCTGGAACATTTTCATGGAATCCGTGGTCTTGGCTCCGCTCTCGGTCCCGCGATGCATACGGTCGCGGCCGTCGGCGCTACCGAGGTGCGTCAGACCGGTACCGGTCATCAGCATGTGGGCCGGATCCGGGTGATGAACGGGGGCAACGACCATGCCGTCGTTCAGTGCGGCTGCCACGTCCACGTCCGGGCCGCGATCGACGGTGTTCACCACGTCCGCGAGGGTAAGCCCCTCGTCGGCGGCACGGCGTGCGAGCTCGTAGACGCTGGTGACGCCGCTGACCTCGTAGCCGCTGACACCGTCGCCGGGAACTGCCACGACGCGGGGTGTTCCCTCGTTTGCGATGATCTGGAGCAGTTTCATGTCGTCGACTCCACGGCGGTTCTCTCCTCACGTGGAACAAACGCTACGGCGGAAGGCATAACCATCCAATGTTAAATAGTTTATTTTTTTATACGTATTTTGTTATTACTATGAAGTTATTGACCCGTATCACGGAGGCCTCGCCATGCGGGATCTGCCAGCGGACTGGTTCCTGCGGATTCGTCTGAAGCTGCGCCACATGCAGCTTTTCGTCGCCCTCGACGAGCACCGCAACATCAACCGCGCGGCCGCGAGCCTGAACATGAGTCAGCCCGCCGCGTCCAAGCTGCTGAGTGACCTGGAGCACCTCCTGGGCGTGTCGGTGTTCGAGCGTCAGTCGCGGGGTGTACGGCCGAACTGGTACGGCGAGATCCTGATCCGGCACTCGCGGACCGTGCTGGCGGAGCTCAGCCAGGCCGGCGAGGAGCTCAGTGCCCTGCACCACGGCCGCGGCGGCACCGTGTCCCTGGGTACGGTCATGCCGGCGGCGGTGGATCTGCTCACCGAGGCCATGGAAGCGGTCCAGCGCGAACGGCCCAACCTCAAGGTCAGCATCGAGGTGAACGTGAGCCCGCGGCTGATGGATGGACTACGGGCCGGAACGTTCGATTTCGTCCTCGCCCGGGCACCGGAGGTGGAAAGCGGTGACGCGCTGACCTACGAGGAGATCAGCGAGGAACCGCTTTGTTTCGTCTGTCGCCACCACCACCCGCTAGCCGAGCACGATGCCGTCACGCTCGAGGACATGGCCCCTTACGTGTGGGTGCTGCAGCCGCCCACGGGCCTGCTGCGCCAACGCGTCGAGCGGCTGTTGCTGGAAAGCGCCGTGACCCCACCACGGGATATCGTCGATACGCAGTCCATTCTCGTGTCACTGGCGCTGGTGGAGAAAATGGATGCCATCACGGTAATCTCGCGGCCGGTGGCGGAATGGCTGTGCGACCCGCAGCGCTTCACCATCCTGCCATTCGAACCCCGTTTCACGGTGAAGCCCTTCGGCATCGTGTGCCTGCGCGACCGCCCGCTCTCGCCGGGTGCGGCCGCCATGAAAGCGACCATTCACGACATCGTCGCCCGCCAGCGAGGCACTGCCGAGCTCGGGTGACGAGCCGGCTTCAGTGGCTCTCGCGGGGCACTTCCGCGCCGCGGCAACCGACGAGGAAATCCAGGTCGGCGCCCTGGTCGGCCTGCTGTACCCGTTCCACATAGAGGCTCTGGTAACCGCCCTCCATGGTGTGGGGAACCGGCTGCCACCGCGCCCGGCGACGTTCCAGCTCGGCCTCGTCGACTTTCAGCGCCAGGCGTCGCTCGGCGACGTCGAGCTCGATGGTGTCGCCGTCCTCCACAAGCGCAAGCGGACCGCCCGCTGCCGACTCGGGGGCGACGTGCAGCACCACGGTGCCGAACGCGGTGCCGGACATGCGCGCGTCGGAGACACGCACCATGTCCCGTACGCCCTTCTCCAACACCTTGCGTGGCAACGGCATGTTGCCCACCTCCGCCATGCCCGGATACCCCTTGGGACCGGCGCCCTTCAAGACGAGCACGCAGTTCTCGTCCACATCCAGCGCCGGGTCGTCGATACGGGCCTTGAAGTCCTCGATGCTCTCGAAGACCACCGCGCGGCCGGTGTGCTGCATGAGGTGCGGCGAGGCGGCGGAGGGCTTGATCACGGCGCCCTGGGGGGCGAGGTTGCCGCGGAGCACGGCGATGCCCCCCTGGTGGAAGACCGGGTTGTCGCGATCGCGGATCACCTCGTCATTGAAGCACTCCGCGTCCCGGAGCTGTTCGCCCATGGTGTGCCCCGAGACGGTGACGGCGTCATGATGAAGCACGTCCTCGATTTTCTTCATCACCGCCGGCAGACCGCCGGCATAACAGAAATCCTCCATGAGGTACTCGCCCGAGGGCATGAGATTGACCAGGCAGGGAACGTCCTGGCCGAGCCGGTCCCAGTCCGCCAGATCGAGCTCCACACCGACGCGACCGGCGATGGCCAGCAGGTGGATCACCGCGTTCGTGGAGCCGCCGATGGCCCCGTTGACACGAATGGCGTTCTCGAAAGCGGCCCGTGTCAGCACCTGGGAGAGGCGCAGGTCTTCCTTGACCATGTCCACGATACGTCGGCCGGTCAGCCGCGCGAGCCGGTTTCGCCGCGCATCCACCGCCGGGTAGGCCGCATTGCCGGCGAGTGTGACGCCCAGCGCCTCGGACATGGAGGCCATGGTCGACGCCGTGCCCATGGTCATGCAGTGCCCGGGCGAGCGGGACATACCGCTCTCGGCGGCCATGAACGACTCCTCCGACATGCGCCCGCTGCGTACTTCTTCGGAGAACTTCCACACGTCCGTACCGGAGCCGAGCGTGCGTCCGCGGAAACGCCCGTTCAGCATGGGACCGCCGGAGATCAGCGCGGTGGGCAGATCACAGCTTGCCGCCCCCATGAGCAGAGACGGTGTTGTCTTGTCGCAGCCGGCCATCAGGATGACGCCATCCATGGGGTTCCCACGAATGGCCTCCTCCACGTCCATGGAAGCGAGGTTCCGGAAGAGCATGGCGGTGGGCCGCAGCATGGTCTCGCCACAGGAGAACACCGGGAACTCGAAGGGGGTGCCGCCGGCCTCGATCACACCGCGCTTGATATGCTCGACCAGCTCGCGGAAGTGCGCGTTGCAGGGCGTCAGCTCGGAGAAGGTATTGCAGATGCCGATCACCGGACGGCCATCGAAGGCGTCGTCCGGCAGGCCGTTGTTCTTCGCCCAGCTACGGTGGAGAAAAGCGTCCTTGTCGGTTCCGCCGAACCACGCCTGGCTGCGGTACTGCGATCGCTTCTTGTCGTCACTCATGTGTCCGGATCCCGGTTATGGCGGCGCGGCGATACCGCGCGCGCTCCGTGGGTTGAAACCTACCGGCGACGCTAGCAACCGCATATATAACTTTCTAATGCTGGATTGGTGATAAAAAGATACACATTCATGAATACGTAATAGTGGACGGTTCGCGGTGTCCCTGCCGGCTGTAGCGGCTGACGCCGGGTGGCAATCGAATTCACGGGTATCCAGGCGGACGACGTGCACGGGGCGCTCCGGGAACGCCATAATGGGAAGGTTCATTCGAGCGGCGCGTTGCGCCGAAGATGCCCTGGGGGACGGAACCCATGCGCTGGGACACGCGCTGGCGGATCATGGTGGCAGTCATGGTGCCCACCCTGTGCACCGCATTCGCCCTGCTGCTGCTGCTAAGCCGCGAACACCTCGATCACATGCGCACCGCACTCGACCGCCAGGTCTCGCTCGCGGCACACGAAATGCGCCAGCCGGCCCGCGAAGCCCTGCGCAGCGGCGACGACAAGCGGCTGCAGCACCTCCTCGAGCGGCTCGTCCAACGCGACGCGGTAGCGACGGCAACAGTGCGCGACAACCGGCGCGGACGCTGGCAGGCCACGAATGAGGGGTCTTCGCCGTTGCTCTCGGCACTGGGCCGGGTGTTCATCGTCGTTACGGCCTTCCAGGACCTCGATCCATCGCCGGTAACGCTGTCGCTGTCACTGGCGAGCGGCCCGGACAGATCCGGCCGGCAGCTCGGCAAGCTCGCACTGACGCCGGATCCCGACTGGGCTTACCGGCAGTACGCGGCCGTTCTGGTACCTCCGGCCGCGCTGGTGGGCGCCATGCTGGTGGTCGCCGCCCTGCTCGCCTCCGTTACCGCGAGCAGCATTCGCGCCCCGTTGCGACGGATTACGCGCTTCGCCCAGCGTCTCGAGGAGGGTCACCTGGACGCCCGCCTTCGCGGCGGATCCGAGGGCGAGCTGGGAGAGCTCGAGCGCGCGATGAACGCCATGACCAGCGCTCTGCGCGCCAGTCGCGAGGGGCTGGAGGATCAGGTCAAGCAGACGACCTCGGAGCTGCGCCAGACACTGCAAGCGGTGGAGGTGCAGAACGTCGAGCTCGACGTGGCGCGCAAGCGGGCGCTGGAGGCGAGCAAGGTGAAATCCGAGTTCCTCGCCAACGTCTCCCACGAAA
>CAZHBN010000085.1:6195-13831 GCA_964530405.1 uncultured Ectothiorhodospiraceae bacterium | reverse complement strand
CAGGTCTTGACCGTCCGCTCCAGGGCGACTTGAAGCTTGTCTTGGTTACCATGCTCGATGGCCTCCCCCAGTTGATCCAGACGCGGCGCCAGCATGTCCTGCATCAACTCGCCGTTGTCACGGTCGATGGATGTGGACAGTGCCATCAGCCGTCTCATTTCCTTGAGCTCGTGGGATGCCACGGCCCAGTCGCCCGCCTCGCCTGCGCGGTGCAGTACGTGAAATCGTTCGGCGAAATCCGGCATGAAGGATGTGAACGTTCTCGCTTGCTCCAGCGCCTCGACGCGTTGCTGTAGCTCGCCGATCTGCTTCTTCAGAGCCTGGATTTCCGCGCTGTCTTCGTCGGCCAGGCCCGAATCTGCCGCTACGGTCAACGCGGCGGCCAGCGCCAGTCGCCCAAGTAGTGCTCTCATCACTGACCTCCTGGTGTGCCAGCCCGGATATCTCGTGCAAAGCTGCCCGCAGCAAGTTGATGGTTCGCGATTTCCGGGCTAGAAGCGGAAGCGAAATGTTAGTGCTACGACGTGTACGTCGTAGTCAGGGCTTTCGCGGCCCAGCGTCAGGACCGTAGGAATCGTGTCGGGCTCCACGTCATCGATGAAGAAGTCGTCACTGCTGTATTGCTCGTACCAATAATCGAGTCGAACCGCAGTGCTCTCGCTGATCCGGTAGTCACCGAACAACTGGAGACTGTGGAGACGGCTGTCGAGGTGCGGAAAGCTCGTGGTCGAGCTGCGTTTGTCCATGTCGATATCGCCGCGGGCCCACGTATACGTATAGTCGATGCCGGCATCAAACCCCTCGGTGAACAGATCGTTGAATTTCACCCCGACGCCGGCGCTGCGGATGGTGTCACGGAAATCGGCCCTCCAGCTCGGTTCGTCGGCGGTGTCGCTACCCCGCAGCTCGGAATCGATGCGTTGGTGGGAGAGAAACCCGTATGCGGTCATCCCGTCGGTGGGCATGGTGGAGATATCGAGGGTGACGCTCGTATCGTCGGCGTCCGTCAGACCAATCTCCGAGTCGCCGTATTCGTCGTTCGCGCGGTCCAGGGTGACTCCGACGCTAAGTCGGTCCGCGGGCGTGAAACTGGCCGCGATCGTCGTCATGTCCCGGTCCCTGGCCGCCAGGTTGTACTTGCGCAGCGCCGGGTTTTCCGGCGGCTGCAGGTCCAGCGGTTCATAATCGTCGAGGATATCTCTGCGCTCCAGGGTCTGGCGTACGCGGAAGTCCACACTGTCACCCGGTGTTGCGCGTACTTCGCCCCAAACGGTGTCTGTCTCGGTTTCGTCGACTTCCTGGAAAGTCCGCTCCATGCGCTCACGGCCTCCGCCGGCCGATGCTGTCACATCGTCGGAAAGGCGATAGTCGGCCTCGAGTTCGCCTCCGATCTTCCTGAAACCATACGGCCGGTTTTCTCGAATGCCGCCAACAACGAGGTCTGACGAAACCTGTACGTACTCGTCCCGCGGCGTCTTGTTATCCCGTTCGTCATAATAGAGCTCCGCTTGGGCCGTTAGCTCGGGCCAGGGAGTGGCCGTCACCCGGAGGTTGGCGACCCGGGTGTCCACGCGCGCGTCGAGATCGTCCCGTGGAAGCGCGGGGCTCGCCAACGACTCATTGATCGTCGCCGGAAGGAAATCGTCGTTCTGCTCCATTCGGCCGAGGGCGATGCGCGCCGAGGAGTGAACGTAGTCCACGGGCCGCCACGATCCCGAAAGCATGAGCTGGTTGAACTGATTGTCCGGGGGGAGCGCCAGCCGACCCTTTTCACCGTCGGCACCCGGCGTCGAGAACGGGTTGTCCCAGGTCACCGAGTCCGTCTCGTTGTGGAAAAAGGATCCGTGGTAGGCGGCTTCAATTTGCCACCGATCCTCGATATAGGAGACGGACGCGTCGACCTCCTCGGTGCGATAGTCCACCGGCACCGGGAGCAAGGCAGAGCGCAGCAGGAAACTGCCTCCCTGGATCCGGCTTCCCTGTTTGGTTGACCGCCGATAGGAGACGTCATAGCGCAGCCGTTCGTTCTGGAGGACTTCGGCGCCAATGCGAATCGTCTCGCGGTCCTGCGCGATGTTCTCGTCACGGAGGCTCGAATCCAGTCGGGGCATTTCCGTCGTGGTGTCTCCCCGCGCCCAGTCGTCGGGCAACTCCAGCCTTCGGGAGCCCGCTCCGGAGAATACGGTGCGAGCGTCATCGGCGATGAGGTGGGGAAGCTCGTGGTACTCGAGGGATACGCGGTAGCGTCCCTGGCGACCGCCCTCGGTGGTCACCGAACGGGATCCGAGCCCCAGATCGGTTGCGGTGGTGTTCCAGAACTCCGCATCTTCGCCGCGATAACGAAGCTCACCGTTGGCGACGATGTAGGCACCATCGTCGTTCAGGCCGGTATAGTCGCCGAATTCGAACGAATCATCCGATACGTAGCCCGGGCCGAAGCCAACCGAGCCGCTCCAACCGGTTTCGAACGGGCACAACCGGCAGCGCCATTGGGATGTATCCACCTGCGGCTCGCGGATGTCGCTATCTATACGCCCTTCGTCTCTTCCTTTCTCATTATCTTCAGCGTTGCTTTGCTGAGCCGCGATTGGCAGGGCGAGAAGGGCCAGCACCAAGACGATTAGCAGAGGCAGTGGGCCCTTGGCGCGCTGTTCACGGTTACTCATGGTCAGGACCCTCCCCGCCCTTCAGCGGCTCAAGTTCGCTCCTGAGGGATGATTGGAACCGTGCACCTGGGAATGACAGTTGGTGCAGCTGCCACCCAGCAGGAATCCCGAGGGGCGGCGGCCGGGCAGCGCGTCGCCGGTGCGGCCGATGCTTGGATGTCCCGCACGAGAGTGGCACTGCTGGCATAACAGCGGTGGACGTTTGTTCAGCAGCGCCGGATGGTTGGACCCGTGGGGACGGTGGCAGTTGGTGCAGTCTTCGGCGACGGGCGCATGCTCCCACAGGAACGGCCCGCGCATCTCGGCATGACAGCCGTAGCATGTTTCGTTGACCGTCGGGCGGGACAACATCGACGCAGTCAGGGCGCCATGAGGTTGATGACAACCGGTGCAGTCCATCTGACCCCGGCGTATGGGATGAGAGGACGCCTGGAACGCCTGAGAGCGCTGACGCACATGACAGTCGAAACACACGTTCGGCTGCCTTTCGGTCACCGTGACGGGGTCGCGTTCGGAATGGACGGTATGGCAGCTCGTGCAGCCCACGTCATACCGCTGGTGGATACTGCCCCGCCAATGCATACGCTCGCTTTCCCGATGGCACTCGAGGCAGATGCCGCTCTCCCGTTCCCGGGACCAGAGCGAGTTTTCGCCGAATGCAGGAATGGGCGGTCTCTCTTCTCCGAAGCGCAGCCGCTTGCCATGTTCTCCACCGGGGCCGTGACAGCTCTCGCACTGGCGGTTGGCAAACGGGGTGCGCTCATCGGCGGTTACCGCATGAGGCGTCCTGAAGATCGAGAGCACCGGGAATTCCGATGTCTCGTCGTGACATTTCAGGCAGGTATCCGCACCCTGACGGGTGTGTGGCGGCGGTTCGCCGGCGTGCTCGTCGGCGGCCACGCCAACGGCCAGCACCGCCGCGGCGACCAGGACGGCAATCACTGCCAGGCGAACAATGATGATCGGATCCCTCATGCGTCCCCCCACGAGCCGCGTCAACGACAGGACAGGCGCCCGCTCAACGACGGCGCCTGTTCGCGAAGGCATCACCGTCCGGCGCGTTACGGTGCGTGACTGCCGACAGCGGGGCTGGCGGCCCGGCGAAGATGTCGCCGTTGTCCTTCAAGAGGCGCTTGCCGCATCCGCTGAGTGGTGCACGAAAACCACCACGCGGCGAATCACGGCAATGCGCCCTGGCAACCCATTTGCGTTACTCCACCCCGTGAACTTTCCTGACGTCCGCGACGCGTCCCGGGCCGTGACATACGGCGCAGGATTCGATGGGTGCGCCCGCATCGATCGACGTCTGCGTTACGTCGAAAGCGCCGCCGTTGATTTCGATATGCCGCCTGGCAAAGTCGGAATCGTGGCAAGCGGAACACACCGCTGCCGTCGGCGTCGCGTTGAGATCGTCTACCGGGTCCTGCGCTGCGGTCAGGGAGGGAAGGAAGTCGCTGGTACCGAAGGGGCTGGCGGTATTCACCGTCGCCTGCGTCGACAGCGTCGTTCCCAGCACGTTGTCGCCCACGGGAAGCTCGAAGGTGCCGTCGTTGTGGCAAGCCAGGCAATCACCCGGTGACCGTGGGAAGCGGACTTCGCCGAAATTGTGCGGTGTATTGCCGAATCCGTAGACGATGAGATCTTCGGTACGCTCCTCAGCGGCGTGAATGGCGTGAATCATCGTCTTGAAATCGATGCTCCGTTCTTCGAGGGTATCCGCTGAGTTCGCGTTCCTGCCGTTTACCGATCCGTCGGGATCCGCCGGCCGTGCCGCAAGATCGGTGTTGTTGGGGTTGTGGCACATCACGCAGAGCTGAACGTTGTCGGTTCGATTGGCCCCGTGTAGTGACAGCCCGTCGTTCTCCCCATGGCAGGTCTGGCACTTGGCCAGGTCGACGACCTCGCGCCGTGCAACCGGAGAGGCGTCCGTGATGGCGAAGAACTGCACCACGCCGGTGACCGGCACCGCATCGTCGAGTGTGCCGTCACCGTCCAGATCCGCGGCCGGATGACCTTCGATGGCGACCGCACCCGAACCCGTGACGGTGGCCGGAATCGCGGCGGTGGAAGTCGCCGTGAACGAGCCGTCACCATTATCCGTGACGTTGGCCGGATCCAGGGCGTTCACCGAAATCGGGCGAGCCGGTGCGCCACCGCCTCCGGCAGCCGCGTCGTCACCCGCGTTGGTGTAGTCCGCCGTATCCCAGGCGATGTCGATGGCCAGTCGGCTGGCGCCGCCGGCCGTGAACTCGGGATCGCTCAGCACGTCATATGGCGCATCGTCGTTAGTGGGGTCCGTGACGGCGAAGGTGATCCGTGGCGTCTGGCCCGGTGCCGTCGCCGTGACGCCGAGGATGTTGTACTCGAATCGATTGGCCGCCACTTTCGTGCCGATGGTATGGCTTTCGAGTACAGAGCCGGCGATCTTGTTCGGTGCGTGGCATACCGTGCATTCGCTGTCGTCGGTCACGACGCCACCGGGGTGCCCGCCAGCCTGTCCCTCGGCAAAGTCCACGTCGTCATGGCATGCGCCACAAGCGTCCCTGGTCGGGTGCATGGTGATATTCGATGCCTGCGGTGTGGCGGGGTTGGCGGGATTGTGGCAGGTGGTGCAGTTGCGTACGTCTTGCGGAAAGGCGACATCGGAGTAGTCGTGGGGTGTGTCGCCGAACCCCCAGATCGTGTAAGTGCCGCCGGCCACGACGCTCGGTAACGCCTCCCCCATGTGGATCTTGTGAATCATGACCCTGAAGTCCACCGTGTTCCCACTGTTGGCGTCAGCGCTGCCGGGGTTATGGCAGGTCACGCACAGATCCGTATTCACGCGTGCCCCGCCGTGAAGCGCGAGTTTGCCGTGGCAGCTGTTACACGACTCCAGGGCGACGACCTCGCGGTTATTGATGCCCTGTGTCATGCCCGTGGAAGGTTGGAACGTGAACGTCGGGCTGACCGCCGGAAGCTCCGCGCCCAGGAACTCTCCGCGAAGCTCCATGCCTACTCGATGGGTCAAATCCGGCTCGAAGGGGATCGGCTTGCCGGTAAGCGGATCGGTGACATCGGCGATGTTCGTTTCGAACGTATACGTGTACGTTCCGTCACCGTGGTTGACCAGCCGCCCTCCGCCGTCAGTGGTTGCCTGTACTTTGTCTTCCGTGCCCGGGCCGCCCCCGTCCGGGGCCTCGAGACGGTTGACATAACTCTGCCAGCGGTCGGTATCGCCGCCGGTTCCAGGGACCAGCTTCGCGATCGTGAAACGCGGATCCCCCGGCTCCAGCCTCGTGAACGGAAATCCATGCTCGTCGGTGACGGTGAAATCCACCACCGGTGCGCTATCGATGGTCACGTCGGTGATGGAAGCATTCAGAGCGGCAGGCGCCTGTGACGGCGGTCCCGGTGGTCCGACGGGGCCCGGTTCCCCGCGTGGTCCTTGCTCGCCGTCGTCCCCGCCGCAGCCGCTGAGCCCGAAGAGCAACAAAGCGCCCAATGCAGCGGCAGTCACCACGTCGGTCCACAGTCGATTCGAGGTCGTCATTGTTCGCCCCCAGCCGCGGCATACCGAGACAGAAATCCCGCCTTTCTCGAAAACCGTAGAAGCAGGCAAAGGATTTCTCCACACGAACTCTTTGACGTGAGTCAACAAAATCTTTCTTCAAGCCGGCCAGGTTCGGACTAAACTGTGACGTATTCCGCGTGGGTTCAGGTGACCCGAAACACGGGAGGCCATAATGAAAATGCTCACTGGAAGCGTTCTAAGAACGGTTTTTCTTGCCGTCGTCACGGCTCTTGTCTTGCCGGAGGCTCATGGTGCGGACGCACCTGAATCCGCAAAACGTGCGCTGAGTGTCACGGGGAGAATGGCGTCAGCAGCGAAAGCGATATACCGATCATTGCCGGAGCGTCCGCTTTCTTTATAGAGAATCAGCTCCTCATTTACAAAGAAGGAGCTCGCCCATGTGCCAAGGAGGAATTCGACGAAGCGGACGATCCTCCTGCCGATGACCACTGTGCGCTCGCGAACGATCTTTCGGAGGAGGAGGTCATGGAGCTGGCGGAGTATTTCTCCTCGCAGCCATTTGTTCCGGCAGATCAATCCGTGGATCAGGAACTCGCTGAGCTTGGAAAGAACATTCATGAGCGCCGGTGTGACAAATGCCACAGCGAAGGCGGCAGTCTTGTGCTCGATGACGCGGGGATCCTCGCCGGTCAATGGAAGGAGTATCTTCTTACCCAGCTCCGTCATTACAAAGCGGATGAACGCTGGCAGCCGGAGAAGATGAAGCCGCAGATGGACGAGCTGGACGATGAGGAAATCAAGGCGTTGGCCGAATATTACGTGAGCCAGGGCGAAAAGCGATTCTAAAGCGATTATAGGGGGGAGTTATGGCGCGACGGCCGGACCCCGACAACGATGAACACCCCAAATCCGGGTTGTGGTCAAAGCTATGGCGGGTGCCGCGCAAGCGGTACCTCCTCGGGATCCCATTGGGTGCGTTGCTCGCCTTCGTTATTGGGATCGCACTGACAAGTGTCACCCTGACGACCGTAGAGGCAACGAACTCACTTGGATTTTGTACGTCGTGTCATGAAATGCAGGCGTTCGTTTATCAGGAATATAAAGAGTCTTCGCATTACCAGAACGCGAGTGGAGTGCGGGCCATTTGTGCGGACTGTCATGTTCCAAAAGGGTTCTGGGACAAGATAGTTAGAAAGACTCAGGCGACCTTCAAGGAACTTCCCAACCATTTTCTCGGGACAATCGACACGAAGGAAAAATTCGAAGCGCACCGCGAGACAATGGCCCAACGAGTATGGGCCACTATGCGTGAAAACGATTCCCGTGCATGCAGAACCTGTCACAGTTATGAGGCAATGGCGCTGTCTGTACAGGACCGCTACGCCAAACGCCGGCATTCTCAGCAGTACCGTGAAGCGACGGGAAAGACTTGCATCGATTGCCACGAGGGGATTGC
>CAZHBN010000085.1:4564-6095 GCA_964530405.1 uncultured Ectothiorhodospiraceae bacterium | reverse complement strand
CGGGCTCGCCTCACGCAAGAACCGTCCAAGGGGTGTCGGTGTACTTCTCGGTCATTCCAGCAGAGATCATCCGCCAACGGTTCGAGCGGCGCTCATCGGAGCGCGCAATGCACGGTGGCGTACCTGAAGCGCCCCATGTCCACCACGTCATGGTCGCCCTCTTCGACGCGGCGACCGGGCAACGCGTCACGGATGCCACTGTGTATGCGCGTGTCTTGCGCCCGAAGTCGCCCTCATCTGGCCCCAGGAAAAAGCGTCTGGAACCAATGTACGTAGCCGGTACGACGACCTATGGGGACTATTTCGTGTTCGGTGCGACAGGGACGTACAACATCGAGGTGAACGTCGACTTGCCGCGTCTCCCCGATATCAAGACGGTATTCACGTATGAGCACACGGCTGGAACGCCGCACATGTGATGAACCGGTTCCGCGGTCGCTAGCAGTGTCGCGCCTGAATAACCGGCCGCGTGTGACACCGCCGTCCCGGTCGGGAGCGCCTCGACACCCGCTGGAGTGATCGGCGGGTCGTCGGGACTATGCCTCCCGGCGCTGTTCATGTGACTCGATCGCCGCGGCGAGGTCGCGTTTGAATGCATCCCGTGCCGGTCGTGCCTGGGTAACGATGTCATCGAGCCGGTAGAATTCGAGGGTGCGAATGTCGACGAGCGCCGGCTTGACGTAGATGTCCGGCTCGGAACTCCGGCGTTTCGCGGCGACAATGCTCGTCTGCATGATGTCGAAGGTGTTCAGGACCGCATCCAGCGAGGACAGCCGCTTCGTACGGGAGCGCGTGCCGGTTACGTCCACGGCGACGGTGATGTCGCAATCCCGCGGCAGTACGTCCCAGGGCACGGGGTTGACCGCGCCACCGTCGACGAGCAGGCGATCATCGATGCGCACCGGTGTGAACAGGCCGGGGATCGCCATACTGCCCTCGACGGCACGCCGGAATGGACCGCGATCGAAAACGACCTGCTCACGACGCCAGTAATCGGTCGCGACCACTGACAGCGGAATCGCGAGCTCTTCGAACAGCGTTTGCTCGATCCGGTCATAAAGGGTCGCGATCAGCCGCTGTCCGCTGATCAGCCCGCCCCGGCCGATCTCCGGCTCCAGCAGCCTGGCCCAGCGGAACACGTTCTTTTCCAGCAGAATCGTCCGGAGGGAGTCGGAATCAGCGATGGACAGGTTCGCGGCGATCGCCCGGATGCCCGCTGCCTGAATGCCGGAGGCATAGAGCGCGCCGATGACGGCGCCGGCACTCGTGCCGGCGATGTGGCATGGCTTCACGCCGAGCTCGTCGAAGACCTCGAGCATGAGGATGTGCGCCAGCCCCCCAGCGCCGCCCGCTCCCAACGCCAGCCCGATGCGTGGTGCGGTTCGCGATGGCGCGGTTGGCCGGCTGCCGTCCGTCATCCATCCGGTCACGCCTCGTCGTCCCCTGCCCCCGGCCCTTGCCCCGACGTTGCGCGTCGCAGGGCCCACAGAAGATCTTCCCGGGCGATGACGCCCACGACCAAAGCGTCAGC
>CAZHBN010000085.1:0-4464 GCA_964530405.1 uncultured Ectothiorhodospiraceae bacterium | reverse complement strand
CCTCGAGCTCACGCAGTGTCGTGTCCTGGCTGACCGTGACGGGGTCGCGGGTCATGGCGTCGCTGACGCGATAGTGCAGGAACTCGTACATCCTTGCCGCTCCTTCTTGGCCGGGGAATTCTCCCGCAGTCTACATGCCGGGGTCACGCCGGTCGCTGCTTACTGTCCCGGGCATGACCGAGGTAGTCCAGGCAACCGTTGAGGCTGGAGAGCTTCGGATAGTCGTATTCGGGGATTCGGCGGCCGAGGCGGTCTTCGAGCGCGAGAACGAAGTTGACGAAGTCCACGGAATCGATTTCCGCCTGATCGCGAAACGCCGTCCCGGGCTGGAGGGTTTGTGGATCGATTTCCGGAGCGACTTCGCGCAGGGCATCGAGAATCATCGTGCGCAGGGCTTCGTCGGTCATGTTTGCACCCCCGTGCCGGATTGGTGAGTGTTTGCGTCCACGAGCGTCGACACATCGCCCGGGTCGTCACCGGTACTCTGTGCGCGGAGGACCCGGCGGGCGATCTTGCCCGAGCGTGTATAGGGCAACGTCGAGCGGAATTCCACGCTCCGCGGGGCCACCGCGGGTCCCAGCCGGCGGCGGGCATGGGCGATGAGCGCCCGCGAGAGATCGACGCCGGCGCGGGCGCCCTCGCCCACCACCACGTACGCATGCACCCGTTGTCCGGTCATCGCGTCCGGCAGGCCTACCACGGCGACATCCACCACGGACGGGTGAGCGCGGATGGCCGCCTCCACTTCCGATGGCCCGACCAGGTGGCCGGCGGTCTTGATCAGGTCGTCGCTGCGACCGACGTAAGTGAACCACCCGTCGGCGTCGCGCATGACCACGTCGCCGGTGAGGTACCAACCGTCCCGGAAGCTCGCCGCATAGCGCTCGGGATCGTGAAGATAACCGCGGAACATTGACGGCCATCCCGCGCGCAGGGCGAGCTCTCCGCGGGTGTTCGCCACGGTGACGCGGGACAGACCGCCATCCGCCCTCCTCGCCACCACCGCCGCCTCGATACCGGGCAGCGGCTTGCCCATCGCCCCTGGCGGGCATGCCGTTCCCGCCGGCGTGGCGATCATGATGGCCCCGGTTTCCGTTTGCCACCAGGTGTCGCGGACACCCAGGCCGAACGCCTCCGCCGCCCATTCCGCGCAGATGCGGTCCAGCGGTTCGCCGACGCTCGCAGCGACCCGCAGGTGCGGGAATTCGCGTCCCCGCCACAGTGTCCTGCCGGCAGCACGCAGCATCCGTAGCGCGGTGGGAGCGGTATACCAGACGGCAACGTCGTGGCGTTCGAGCGTATCCAGCCAGCGCTCCGCGTCGAATTCGCCGCCGTCCATCACCACGGTCGCGCCCACCGTCAGGGGGGCGACCACACCGTAGGCGATGCCGGTCACCCAGCCGGGATCCGCCGTGCACCAGTAGGTATCGCCGGACCGCAGCTCGAGTGCCACCGAGGCGCTGTAGTGCAGGGCGATCACGGCTTCGTGGACGTGTTCGACGCCCTTCGGGGTTCCGGTGGTACCGCTGGTGAAGTGCAGCACAGCGGGGTCGTCATCGGCCGTCGAGGGCACGGGGAAGGTGGCGGACGAACCCTGCACCAGCGCCGTGTAGCTGACGCAGCCGGTGTCGGACGGCGCCGTGTCGTCAAGGATCACGACGTGCTCCACACCGTAATCCGCTGTGTCCATGGTGGCGAATCGTCGCTCGTAGACCCGGGCGGTGGTAACGATGACCTTCGGGCGTGCGAGTGCCAGACGTGCGGCGAGGGGCTCAGGGCCGAACGCGGTGAACAGTGCGCAGAATACAGCGCGCATGCGAACGCATCCGAGCAGAGTGGCGAAGAGCTCCGGCCGCCGGCCGCCCAGCCAGGCGATGCGGTCACCGGGGGTGACGCCGAGGTCCGTCAGTGCGGCGGCGGTGCGGGCGCTGTACTCGGCGAGCTCCGCGTAAGTCAGCTCGCTGCCGCTGCCCTGAGGCTCGATGTAACGCACGGCCACCCGCTCGCCGTGACCGGCGTTTACGTGGCGATCCACCGCCTCGTGGGCGATATTGATACCGCCCCCGGGGAGACCGTCGATGCGGCACCGTGCGGCGCGCCAGATGGCCGATGCGTCCTGGGAGTCACCCATCGCCGAATCCGTCCTTTCACACAGGCGTTCCATATTGGCGTGATGTGCGCGGACGAGGCTTGACCTGAGACAAGCATGGCACGGGTTACCGGGGCAATAATGTAGCGTTCGCACGGCGCAGTCCGCGTTACGGCGTCGAAGGGAGGCTTTCATGACGATCCGTAATCTCACCCACCTCTTCTCCCCCACTTCGGTCGCCTTGATCGGTGCCAGCAGGACGCCGCAATCCGTAGGCGCGGTCCTGGCACGCAACCTGTTCAAGTCGGGTTTCGACGGTCCGATCATGCCCGTGAATCCCAAGCACCGTGCGGTTCAGGGCGTTCTCGCCTATCCGGACGTGGCGAGCCTGCCGGTGACACCCGATCTCGCGGTCATCAGCACACCCCCCGATACGGTACCCGGCCTGGTCCGTGAGCTCGCCGAGCGCGGTACGAAAGCGGCGGTGATCATCACCGCGGGGTTCGGCGAAGGGGGTGACGAGGCGGGCACCGCCCGACGCCAGGCCGTGCTGGACGCCGCGCGGCCCAGCCTGATGCGTGTGATCGGGCCGAACTGCCTCGGGGTGCTGGTACCGAAAATCGGCCTGAACGCGAGTTTTTCCCATATCACGCCGAAAACCGGCCGGCTGGCGTTCGTCACCCAGTCGGGGGCGATCGTCACCTCTGTGCTGGACTGGGCGCAGAGCCGCGGTATCGGTTTCTCCCACCTGGTGTCGCTGGGTGACATGGCGGACGTGGACTTCGGCGACATGCTGGACTACCTGGCCAACGATGCCGACACGCGTGCGATTCTGCTCTACGTGGAAGCCGTCACCAATGCACGCAAGTTCATGTCCGCAGCACGCGCGGCGGCGCGCATGAAGCCGGTGATCGTGGTCAAGGCCGGACGGCACGCCGAGGGGGCCCGTGCGGCCGCCTCGCATACCGGTGCGCTCGCCGGTGCCGACGCGGTGTACGACGCGGCGTTCCGGCGTGCCGGCATGCTGCGTGTATTCAGCCTGGATGAGCTGTTCGCCGCGGTGGAGACGCTCGCCATGAGCGAGATTCCCCACGGCGACCGCCTGGCCATCGTCACCAACGGCGGTGGTATCGGCGTGCTGGCGACGGACGCATTGATCGACCATCACGGCACACTGGCCGAGCTCAGCGAGCAGACCATTGCCAGGCTGAACGAGGTGTTGCCGGCGACGTGGTCGCGCGGCAACCCCATCGATATCATCGGCGACGCCCCCGGACGGCGTTATGCCGACACGCTCACGGCGCTGGCGAACGCTCAGGAAGTGGATGCGGTGCTGGCCCTCAATTGCCCGACCGCGGTGGCGGACAGCGCCGAAGCCGCACAGGCGGTCATCGATACCGCCGGCCGGATCGCCCGGGAGAGCGGTCACGCCAATCGCCAGACGCTGCTCACGAGCTGGGTGGGCGACGCCACCGCCGAACACGCCCGGGCGCTGTTCGGCGAGCACCACATCCCCACCTACACGACACCGGAAGCGGCGGTTCGCGCCTTCATGCATGCGGTCAATTACCGGCGCAGCCAGGAAGCGCTGATGGAGACCCCTCCCTCGGTGCCCGCGGACTTCGACTTCGACCGCGAGCGTGCCCGGCACATCATCGCCCGCGCCGTCACCGAGCAGCGCGAGTGGTTGACCGAGCCCGAGGCCAAGGACGTACTCGCCGCCTACGGCGTGCCCGTGGTCACGACACGAATCGCCGCCACGCCACGCGACGCCGCCGAGCTGGCCGCGAACATCGGGGGACCGGTGGCGCTGAAGATCCTCTCCGCGGACATTACCCACAAGACGGACGTCGGTGGCGTGGACCTGGATCTGGCGGGTCCCGCAGCCGTCCAGAGCTCGGCGGAAGCGATGCTCGAGCGCATCGGTGAAACCCGTCGGGACGCGCGCATCGACGGCTTCAGCGTTCAACCGATGGTGCGCCGCCCGGGGGCTTATGAGCTCATCGTCGGCATGACCGACGATCCCCAGTTCGGCCCGGTGATTCTCTTCGGCCACGGCGGCACCGCCGTGGAGGTGCTGAAAGACCAGGCGCTGGGCCTGCCGCCGTTGAACCTCAAGCTCGCCCGGGAGATCATCTCGCGGACGCGCATCCAGACACAGCTCCAGGGCTACCGGGGGCTGCCGGCGGCGAATGTGGACGCCATCGCCCTCACGCTCATCCGTATCGCGCAACTCGTCGCCGACGTTCCGGAGATTGCCGAGCTCGACATCAACCCCTTGCTCGCCGATGCCTACGGCGTCATCGCGCTGGACGCCCGCATGCGGGTCGGCGAGCGCAATGGCGAGGGCACCGAGCGACTGGCGATCCGGCCCT
>CAZHBN010000084.1:0-13963 GCA_964530405.1 uncultured Ectothiorhodospiraceae bacterium | reverse complement strand
CGGTGAGCACCATCTTGTACAGCCCCGCCCCGTGGTAGCCGTCGAGCTGGCGGAAATAGTCCTCCAGGGCCTCGCGCACGCACGCCCGGATGGGACCGACACCACGCCGGGCAGGTGCCGAATCATCTCCCGCCTCTGCTGGTTGTTGTCTTTGTGTGGCCTGTTCTTCCATGCGCAATACGGTGGTTGGCGTTGGGTGGCCGCCGCTGCGGCGGGCGCAGAGTGTATCGATAATATACGTATACCCCAACGCGTTAAAGCCGGCGCTGGATCAGCGGAACTCCACCTCGAACCCTTGCGTGCGCCCATCGGGGTCGGCGACGGTCACCCTGACCGGGACCGGCTCGTCCACGGGCATCCCGCCACGCCCCGGCGGCGCCTCCAGGTAATCACCGGGCGCGAACCAGCGTTCGGCGACGATACGCCCGTTGAGCGCTCGCAGCCGCAGGCCGAGCTGCGGCCAGGCGATGGGCGTCTCGTGACGGTTGACGATGCGCGCGGTGAAGCGCAGCCGCTGCGGGTCCGTGCTCGCCGGCTCCAGAGTACGCTCGACGACCGCCACGTACTGCGGGCGATTGACCAGACCCACCCGGCAACCGATCCACGCGCAGGCCGTCTCGGCCCACTGTCGCGCCTGGGCGTCGGCGAGCAGCGCGTCACGCTGGAACCAGGCAATCTGCCCCGCCAGCGCCACCATCAGGAGCACGGCCACCAGCGCCCACGGCCAGCGCCGGCGCGGGGGCGCCGACGAGAGTGCGACGAAGTCCGGCTCGTCCACACCGGGATCGACGGTGGCCTCACCGGCCCCGGGCGAGTGCGGCTCCGCCGGCGGCTCGACGTGAACGGGCTCGCCCAGGAGCGGCTCGTCCGGCGACTCGGCAGTGGCTTCCGGCACGGGGTCGGGGGAGGTCGGAGGATCCGGATCCACCGGCTCCAACGCCGGATCGGGCACGGTAGGCTCTACCGGTGCCTCGGGCTCGACGATGGGGGCCGACCCACGATGGGCATCCGGCCGAGCATCGAAAATGCGGCCGCAGAGCCCGCAACGGCATTCGCCGTCGGCAGCCCGCAACTGATGTTCGGTGACCCGGAAGACGGTCCCGCAGCCGGGACACTGCGTCTGCATGGGCGGGCGCTCGCTCATGCGCCCTCCCGTCGACCCTCCAGGCGAACCCAGCCATCCCGCGGCGGCGTGACGGCAAGATCGATCGCGGGCGCGAAGGCCGCCCGCACCGTCTCCGCCTGCTCCTCGAGCACGCCGGCGAGTACCAGACGGCCTCCCGGGCGGCAGCAGTCGATGAGCCGCGGGGCAAGCTCGATGAGCACGCCCGAGAGGATGTTCGCAAGCACCAGGTCGGCCGGTGCCGGGACGTCCGCGTCTGCCTCACGTACCCGCAGGCGTGCGGCGACACCATTGAGACGCGCGTTCTCGCGGCTCGCGACGAGCGCCTGGGGATCGCTATCCACACCCTCGACTTCGCCGGCGCCGAGAAGCAGTGCCGCAACGGCGAGCACACCGGAACCGCAGCCGTAATCGAGCACGCGCTCACCGACCGGCGGATGCGCGTCCAGGTACTCCAGGCAGAGCGAGGTGGTCGGGTGCGTGCCGGTACCGAAGGCGAGCCCCGGGTCGAGGTGCAGGTTCACGGCCTCCGGATCAGGCGGGGACTGATGGCTCGGTACCACGTACAACCGCTCGCCGAAGCGCATCGGCTCGTAGCCGTCCATCCATGCCCGTTCCCAGGCACGGTCGGCGAGCGGTTCGGCCCACCAGCCGGCCGGGTTCTCGCCGAGCGCCTCACGCGCGCTCGCGTGTACGCCGGCGACGTCGATATCCGCATCGAACAGGCCGATCACGGTGACCCGCGACCACAGGGGCTGCTCGCCGGGCGCGGGTTCGAGCACGGGCTCGTCGCCCGGGTCGCGGCTGGTCACCGACAGCGCGCCGGCACTCTCGAGCACCGCTTCGGCAAGCCCGAAGCGCTCGCGGGGAATGTCGAATCCGATCTGAATCCAGGGCATGGGGCGAGGATACCCCAATAAGGACGTTATGGCCCGCACTCGGCTATGGCGACGGCGCGCGCAGCCTGCTCGCGGGTATAGAACACACCGTCACGCACGAACCCGGCGATGACGCACGAACGCACCGCGACGACGCGGCCGTTGGCATCGCGCGCACTAACCAGCGGCGCCGGCAGGCCCTCCAGGCAGTGACAGGGAGCGGGACTCCCGTCGGCCAGGCAGGAAGGATGGATCACACCGGACTCACTATCGAGAAAGGCGGGCGCGAAACCGTCGCTGCGATTGCGCTCGCTCACACCGCCGGTACCGCGATACCGGAGGTTCTCTTCCTTCAGCCGCGCAGCGCTCATCGCCATGGCCCGCTCCCATTCCGAACGCGCGTGTTGCAGTGCACCGAATCTGGAAGGCGCGATTATAGAGGCACTGAGTACGCATGGCCAAGCCTGCGCATGCCGCCCGTCGGATCGGCATGCGCCGGACGCCGGCCCGTTCCTCAGCCCTTGAACGGCGGGAGCTTCTTGTCGACGAGAACACCCCGAACACGCGCGTAGTCCGGAAGTCCATCCCGGTAGGGCGGATAGTCCTCCCCTTCGATCAGCGGTCGCAGGTAGCGCCGGCAGGCGTCGGTTATGTCGAGCCCGTCATCGCTGATGTACTCGGCGGGCATCTTCGCCTCAACGTTGGCGACAGATGCCAGCTCCGCCTCGCCCACCTCCCAGCGGTAAGGGGAATCCGCGAGCCGACGGATCGTCGGCATCACCGCGTTGCGCCCTGCGAGCGCGAATTCCACGGCGGCCCGCCCCATGGCGTAAGCCTGTTCCACGTCGGTGGCGGAGGCGATGTGGCGGGCGGCACGCTGGAGATAATCCGCGACTGCATAATGGTACTTGTAGCCAAGCGCGTCCTTGATCATCTGGGCCACGACCGGCGCCACCCCCCCGAGCTGGGTATGTCCGAAGGCGTCGGTGCTGCCCTGGTCGGACAGGAAAGTCCCATCCGCCGTGCGTACGCCCTCGGAGACCACCACCACGCAGTAGCCGAAACGCTCGACGCTCTCGCGCACACGCTCGAGGAAACGCTCCCGGTCGAAGGCGACTTCGGGCAGCAGGATGACGTGCGGCGGATCCCCGTCCTGCTCGTGGGCAAGCCCCGCCGCGGCGGCGATCCAGCCGGCATGCCGACCCATGGTCTCGAGCACGAAGACCTTCGTCGAAGTCTCCGCCATTGAGCGCACATCGAGTCCCGCCTCCCGCGTGGACACCGCCACGTACTTGGCCACCGACCCGAAACCGGGACACGTGTCGGTACCCGGCAGGTCGTTGTCCACGGTCTTGGGAATGCCGATACAGGTGATGGGGTAACCAAGCGACTCGCCGAGCTGGGATACCTTGTAAGCGGTGTCCTGGGAGTCGCCGCCCCCGTTGTAGAAGAAATACCCGATGTCGTGTGCTTCGAAGACCTCGATGAGCCGTTCGTATTCGGCGCGGTTGTCTTCCAGCCCCTTGAGCTTGTAGCGCGCCGAGCCGAAAGCGCCCGCCGGCGTGTGGCGCAATGCGGCAATCGTCTCGGGGCTCTCCTGGGCGGTATCGATGAGCTCCTCGTGCAGTGCGCCCAGTATGCCGGCCCTGCCTGCATAGACGGTGCCGATGCGGTCCGGATGCTGACGCGCCGTCTCTATCACCCCGCAGGCGGTGGCGTTGATCACGGCGGTCACGCCGCCGGACTGCGCGTAGAAAGCGTTCTTGCGGCTCATGGCTAGCTCCCCTCAGATGCGACCGACCCCGGCGCTGACCCCATGGGCGCCGGAAAACGCGCGCAAGTGTAGGCGGTCGCGCCAGGCAATGCATCCACGGCGCCATTCGCGCACAGCGGCCACCCCCAGTGTCGGGTTATGGCAACGCCGAAGCCGCCGGAATGTGCCCCGCGCCGGGACGTCGGTCGGGTCATCCTGCCGATGAGCAACCTACACCCCAAAGCGTCGCGCGCTCGCGGCCGCCCTGCTCACGGGCAGGCGCCTCCGGGGCGAAGAGGTAATCGCGGGTAAGCGGCACCGCCGCCTGATCCCTGGCAAGCTGAAACTGAAAGACGACCAGGTCGTGCCAGCGGAAAGCCGCCTCGCTCGCCGCGAGGTAGAACTCCCACATCCGGCAGAAGCGCTCGTCCTTGTCCGCGGCCACATCGGCACGCACCCGCTGGAAACGGTCCCGCCAGGCAGCCAGCGTCTTCGCGTAATGCAGCCGCAGGACCTCGACGTCCGTGCTCACCAGCGCCTGGCGCTCCACCGCCGCCATGACCTCCGACATGGCCGGGATATAGCCACCGGGGAAGATGTAACGCGCGATCCACGGATTCGTCACCCCGGGCGGTGTCGACCGGCCGATGGTATGGATCAGCGCGACCCCGTCGCGGGCGAGATGGTCGCGGACACCCTCGAAATAGGTGTCGTAGTAGCGAGCGCCGACGTGCTCGAACATCCCCACGCTCACGATGCGATCGAACGCCTCGGGCACCTCGCGGTAATCCTGCATGCGGATATCGACCCGGTCTTCCAGCCCGCGCTCGGCGACGCGCTGGCGGGCGACGCGGCACTGCTCGCGCGAGAGCGTCACGCCGACGACGGACACGTCGCTGTGCTCGGCGAGATGGATGGCGAGCCCGCCCCAGCCGCAGCCGATATCGAGCACGCGCTGCCCGGGCTGCAGGCGGAGCTTACGGCGGATGAGCTCCTTTTTCGCGTATTGCGCCGACTCCAGGTCGTCCACGCCCGGCGGCCAGTAGGCGCAGGAGTACTGCATGTCCTCATCGAGGAAGCGCCGGAACAGCGACTCGTCCAGGTCGTAATGGTGAGCGACGTTGCGACGGCTGGCGGCCCGCCGGTTCCACTGCTGGTAGGGACGCAGCAGCCGCTGGACCAGCCGGCGCCAGCGCCCGCCCTGTTCTTCGGGAAAATTCACCATCAGCACCTGGAGCAGGCGCACCAGATCCGGCGTGGACCAGGCGCCGTCCATGTATGTCTGGCCGAGCATGAAGTCCGGGTCGGCGGCGATGCGCGGCAACGCCTTGTGGTCGTGAATCTGCCAGCGCGCTTCGGGTTCGCCTTCACCATAGCGGCGAACACTCCCGTCCGGATACTCGAGCGACAGCGACCCGTGACGGATACGAGCGGCAAGGATTCGTTCGACTGCCATGACTGCTCCCTCTGCAACGGCCGACTCGGCGCGAACGTGAAACCGCGCCGCCGGAACGGTTACCATGCTCTCCATTGTGAGTTTGTAGCCGGATACGCGTTTTGCAACGCAATAGCCGGTATTCCCAGAGGTAATGCCATGGAATACAGAGACTTGGCAACGATCCGCTCGAGTGCGCGCGATCATCTCGCCTCCCGCGAACCCCTCACTGCGAACGCGCTGATGCCGGCCACTGCCCCTGACGCGACTTAAGTAACGCCCGATACCCGGAGATCGTCACCCTCGGATGCCCACGCTCAACTTGATCGGCCACACTGTGCTCGACATCTGTCTGCTGCGCCGCGGCCCCCAGGATCTCCCCTATTCCACGACGCTGCTCGTGATCGCCGTAGCGCTGAGCGGGCTGCTCGGCTACCCGACCATGCGCGCGCTGCCACCCGGGACGCCGACCCCGGGTCTGGACCTGATCCTTGCGATGGCGTTCGGCGCCGGTTACCTGTATCTGGTGCTCCGCTTCCACGGCCTCGCCACACGGTTCGTGCAGAGCGCGACTGCGCTGTTCGCCACGGACTGCGTCATCTCCGGCCTGTCGCTGCCATTGCTGGAGCTCGGCGGCACCGAATCCCAGGCGACCATGCTGGGCCTCACGGGGCTCATCATCTGGAACCTGGTGATCATCGCCCACATTCTGCGCAATGCCCTCGATGCCTCCCTCGGGGTGGGATTCGCCTGGGCGCTGGGATACGTGATGAGCTCCGGGCTGATCATGCAGGCGATGCATGCCTAGGCCGGCGGCGCCCGTGAACGGCATGGCGGGGTATCGGGCGATGCCCATTCGCGCACTCCCGGACTCCACCCGCACACGGCCGACCGGGCGCGGCCATGAGGCAGGCGCCACATGCGCACTGCACCGCGCCACGGCGGTTCCGGCGCACGAACCGGAGCACTGACATGCACGTCGACATCCTCGGCATCTGCGGAACCTTCATGGGCGGTATCGCACTGCTCGCCCGCGAGTGCGGACACCAGGTCACCGGCGCCGACGCCGCCGCCTACCCGCCCATGAGCACCATGCTGGCGGACGCCGGCGTCACGATACGCGAAGGGTGGGCGGCGGACGCCCTGCCAACGTCCGACCAGGTGATCGTCGGCAACGCGCTCTCCCGCGGCAACCCGAGCGTGGAAGCCGTCCTCGACAGCGGCATGGACTACACCTCCGGAGCCCAGTGGCTCGCCGAACGAGTCCTGCGCGACCGCTGGGTGCTCGCCGTCGCCGGCACCCATGGCAAGACCACGACCGCGAGCCTGCTCGTCTGGATCCTGGAGTATGCCGGCTATGACCCGGGCTACCTCATTGGCGGGGTGCCGGGGAACTTCGGCCGCTCCGCGCGCCTCGGCACGGGGGCTTTCTTCGTCATCGAGGCGGATGAGTACGACACCGCGTTCTTCGACAAGCGCAGCAAGTTCGTCCACTTCCGCCCCCGCACCCTGGTCCTGAACAACCTGGAATACGATCACGCGGACATCTTCCCGGATCTCGCCGCGATCCAGCGGCAGTTCCACCACCTCGTGCGCACCGTGCCGGGCAATGGCCTGATCCTCGTCAACGGCGACGATGACGCACTCGCCGAGACACTCGCGCTCGGCTGCTGGAGTGAAACCGCGCACTTCGGCACGGGCGCCGGCAATGACTGGCGGATCGAGCCCGACACCGACGCCTGGCGGCTGCACGGGGCGACGACGGCAGGTTTCACCGCCCCGCTCGCTGGCCGGCACAACGTGCGCAACGCCGCCGCCGCGCTGCTTGCGGCCAGGCACGTGGGCGTGCCGCTGACGGTCGGCATCGAGGCACTGGCGGGGTTCCGCGGCGTACGACGGCGCCTGGAGTTCCGCGGCGAGGCGGGGGGTGTACGGGTAATCGACGACTTCGCTCACCACCCCACCGCGATCGCCGCCACCATCGAGGCCCTGCGCACCCGCGAATCCGGACGCATCCTGGCGGTGCTGGAGCCACGTTCCAACACGATGCGCCAGGGCGTCCACCAGCACCGGCTGGCCGCGAGCCTGGACGGCGCCGAGGCGAGCTTCGTGCTCGCCCCCGAGGATCTGCCCTGGGATGCGGGCGAGGCACTGGCACCGCTGGGCGGGCGTGCCCACACCGCGGCGAACGTGGCGGCACTGGTGGAGCGCATCGTCGCCCACGCGCACCCGGGTGATACCGTGCTGGTCATGAGCAACGGCGGCTTCGACGGCATCCACGAACGCCTTCTGGCAGCACTGGACGACGCCGCACGGGGGTCGGCATGATCGACGATGCAATCACCGTCGCCATTACGGGCGCCTCCGGCGGTGCCTATGGCCTGCGCCTGGTGCAGTGCCTGCTGGCAGCCGAACAGCGCGTCTACCTACTGATCTCCGAGGCCGGCCGGCTGGTGCTGAAAATGGAGGAGGACCTGGCCCTACCCGGCCGCAACCGCGAGCTGGCGACCACGCTCTGCCGCCACCTCGACGTGCCGGAGAACGGGCTGACCGTCTTCGGGGCCAAGGAGTGGACAGCACCCGTCGCCTCGGGCTCGGGCGCCCCGGCGCGTATGGCTGTCTGCCCGTGCACCACGGGCAGCCTGGCGCGAATCGCAGCCGGCACCAGCGACGGCCTCATCGAGCGCGCGGCGGACGTCGTACTCAAGGAGCGCGGCCGGCTCGTGCTGGTCCCCCGGGAGACGCCTCTGTCCGAGATCCATCTCGAGAACATGCTGCGCCTCACGCGCATGGGGGCGGTCATGCTGCCCGCCAATCCCGGGTTCTACAACCGGCCCGAAAGCGTCACGGCGCTGGTGGATTTCGTGGTGGCCCGGGTGCTCGACCAGCTCGGTGTCGCCAACCGGCTCGCCCCGCGTTGGGGTCAGCCGGAGGACTGACGCGGCTGGCACAGCCGACCGACAGGCGCCAGCACGGCCTCGGGCATATCCGCCGGCGTGCCGGTGACGGCCAGCACGGGCCAGCGCGGCTGCAGGCGCTGACGCTCCGCGCCCACCAGATAGACCGGTTGGGAACGGGCACGGGCGCGCCACCATACCCACAGAACCGTTCGCTCGGCGTCGCCCTGTGCCTGGATCCAAGTGCCCTCCGGCGGCCGGCCGGCGGCGAAACGCGGCCATACCGGCAGAGCGTCCGCCTGCGGTGACGGGCTCAGCCAGCGCAGCGCCGACTGCAGCCCCCACGCCGGTGCCGGCTGCCACCCGCCGCGCTCCAGGGCGACGGCAAGCGCCGCGACATCGCCTTGCCATATCGCCTCGGCGGGTGATGCCGGCGCGAGCTCGCAGACCTCTGCCGTACTCAGCACCGACCGCTCCTCGGCCACGGGGTAACGCGCCAGGCGTTCCGGATAGCCGGCCACGCCGGTAATCAGGGCACCCGCCAACAGCGCCACCGAGGCCGTGGCGAGCACCCGCCAGCGCAGCCACTCCGGACAACGCGCGGGTCCGAGCAGCCCGGGCAACCCCCCGCCCACCGCGCCCAGGGCAAAACCGGCGATAACGTCCCGCGGCCAGTGCACCCCCAGACCGATACGAGTCAGCGCTATCAGCCACGCCAGCCCCACCGCGCCTGTCAACAGCGCGCCGCGAGACCGCCAGGCGGGCGGCGCCACCAGAACCACGGTTGCGACGACGAAGCCGGTGACGCCGAAACTGTGGCCGCTGGGAAAAGCGTAGCCGAATGCCTCGCCGGTGAGCCCATTGGGGCGCCCCACGGCAAACAAGGCCTTAAGCGCGTAGCCCGACGCCACCACCAGCGCCATGCTGCCGGCGTAAGCGCCCGCAGCACGCCAGCGACGCGATGCCAGCAACACCACGGTCACCGCCGTGGCGGCCATCGTCACCGCCGGCGTTCCCCCAAGCTGCGTAATGAGCCAAAGCAGCAGGCGCGACGCCCGGGTGCGGTAGGCATCGGCAATCTCGAGCAGCGTACGCTCCCATGCCGAGGGTTCGGGCAGCGCCACCGCCGTCACGCACATGACCACCAGTAGAGCGAGCGCCGCCCACCACATCAGGCCGGCGCGGTGGCGCAGCCCCCGAAACAGCCACAACCAGCGGCGATCGAGACGAGCGACGGCGCGCGACGCCAGCGGCCGCAGCCAGCCGGGCAAGCGCCACAGAAGCCACGCCACCACCAATGACGCCACCACCAGCGTGACAAGGCGGGTCGCCACACTGGCCGCCACCGCGAGGGATGCGCCGAAAACCACGCCGGGCAGTAGATACGCCGGTGCCCAGCCGATGGCCGAGACGACGTTGACCACCAGGAAACGCCAGGCCGGCATATCCAGCATGCCGGCCACCGCCGGAATGATCGGGCGTATCGGGCCGACGAACCGGCCGAGGAGCACGCCCTTGCCGCCATGGGCGGCGAAGAACGCCATGCCCCGCTGCAGCATCTCCGGGTGGTGCGTGAACGGCCACCGCCGCCGCAGGCCACCGCGGAAGTAGCGACCGATCCAGAAACTCAGCCCATCGCCCGCGATGGCCCCCGCCACCGCCCACAGGTACAACGGCCAGAACGCCAGGTGCCCGGTCCCCACCAGCGCACCGGCGGCGAACATCATCACCGCCCCCGGAACGAACAGCCCCACCAGGACCAAGGACTCGGCGAAAGCCACCAGCCCCAGTAGCGGACCGGCCCAGCCGGCATGCGCCTGCAGCCAGGCGAGGACCAGTCCGATCCACTCCTGCATCCGCGGTCGTTTCCTGCCCTTGGGTTTCGTCTATAGCGCGGCGAAGGCACGCTCCGCGGCGTCGAGGGTATGGTCGATGGCTGCCCGGTCGTGGACGGTGGAGACGAAACCGGCCTCGAACGCCGAGGGCGCCAGATACACACCCGCCTCGAGCATGGCGTGGAAGAATCGCTTGAAGCGCTCGGCATCGCAGGCGGCGACGTCCGCGAAACCGCGCACTGCCTCCGCTTCCGTGAAGAACCAGCCCATCATTGTGCCCACCTGATTCGTGGTGAAGGGCACTCCGGCGGCGGTGGCACGCTCCCGTAGCCCCTCGGTGAGCCGACGGGTCGTTGCCTCGGCCTGCTCGAAAGCGCCGTCACGGGTCAGCACGTCCAGCGTTGCCAGACCGGCGGCCATCGCCACCGGATTACCGGAGAGCGTGCCCGCCTGGTAGACCGGACCTTCCGGAGCGAGATACGCCATGATCTCATCGCGGCCACCGAGCGCCCCCACGGGCATGCCGCCACCGATGACCTTGCCCAGGCAGGTGATATCGGGCGTTACACCGAAGCGCGCCTGCGCGCCGCCCAGCGCCGCCCGGAAACCGGTCATGACCTCGTCGAACACCAGCAGCGAGCCGGCGTCGTCGCACAGCGCCCGCAACCCGTCGAGAAACCCGGGGACAGGGGGAATGCAATTCATGTTGCCCGCCACGGGCTCCACGATCACCGCCGCGATCTCCTCGCCGTAACGGGCAAAAACCTCACGCGCGGCGTCGATGTCGTTGAACGGCACGGTCAGCGTCGCCGACGCCACGCCCTCGGGCACACCCGGCGAACCGGGGATTCCCAGGGTCAGAACCCCGGAGCCCGCCTCCACCAGCAGCGGATCCACGTGCCCGTGGTAGTTGCCCTGGAACTTGACGATTTTCTCGCGCCCCGTGAAACCGCGGGCCAGGCGCAGGGCACTCATGGTCGCCTCGGTACCGGAGTTAACCATGCGGATGCGTTCGATGGAGGGCACCAGCGCCTTCACGCGGCGGGCCAGCTCGGTCTCGCCTTCGGTGGGCGCACCGAAGCTCAGTCCCCGCGCCACCGCGGCATTCACCGACTCGACCACTTCCGGGTGAGCGTGGCCTACGGCGAGAGGTCCGTAGGAAAGGACGTAATCGACGTAACGCCGCCCATCGACGTCCTCGATCCAGGGCCCGTCACCACGGTGGATGAACGGCGGCTCGCCGCCGACGGAGCGGTAAGCCCGAACGGCGGAGTTGACCCCGCCGACGAGATGCTTGCGTGCCTCGGCGAACAGCTCGGAGGATCGGCTCATGGTCTCGCTTCCCGAAATCGCGTTGAATGTCCCACACGCCGCCGCACGCTCTCACCACAGGGGAGCCTGGCGGCGCGATCTACTCGAAAACCGCGGCCACACGACGCGCAGCCGCAGCCACATCCGTCGACGCGAATACCGCGCTGATCACGGCCACGGCGTCCGCACCGGCGGCGACGGCCAGCCCCGCATTGTCCGCATCCACGCCGCCGATGGCCACGATCGGAATGCGAAGCTGCTGGCGGGCCCGCCGCAACAACGCCAGCTCCGCCCGCGGTGCCTGCGGCTTCACCCGCGAGGGGAACACGCTGCCGAAGGCCACATAGCTGGCGCCCGCCGCCTCGGCATCGAGAGCGCGATGGAACTCGTTGTAGCAGGAGACGCCGATGACGGCGCAGTCACCGAGCTCACGTCGGGCGATGACGAGCGCCTCGTCGTCGCGGCCCAGGTGAACCCCGTCGGCCCCCGACTCGGCCGCCAGGCGGATATCGTCGTTGACCAGGAACGTCGCGCCGCGATCGCGACACAGGGCCGCCAACGCGAGGCCCTGCTCGAGCCGGCGCGCGTGATCGTCGCCCTTGTCGCGGTACTGAATCACCCGCGCGCCACCATCGACCGCCGCCGCCACCGCATCCACCAGGCGCTCCGGCGGCTGCAGCGTGGCATCGGTAATGGCATATAACCCACGAACCATCCCGGCGGTCTGCATGCCCGTCAGTCTACTGCCTCGCCGAGCGCTGCGGCCAGCGCCCCCTTCATTCCCGGCCGGCGCGGGGGTACCCTTGGCGGCCTTTTCCCACCGATGAGGTTGACGCAAACCATGGAATACCGTGCTTTCATGTGCGTGGTCTGTGGCTGGATCTACGAGGAAGAGAAAGGCGTCCCCGAGGCGGGCATCGAGCCCGGCACGCGCTGGGAAGACATCCCGGAGAGCTTCACCTGCCCGGAATGCGGCGCGGGCAAGGAAGACTTCGAGATGATCGAGATCTGAGCGCCCCGGCCACGGGCGTGCTCCCGGGCTCACCGCCCAGGGTGACGCGACCGCCGTCCGTGGCGGTGATGATCTCGGCAATCGCCTCGGTCCGGGGGCCTGCGCCGCGGTCCGCCAACGCATTGCCCCATGTGCGGCGGGCAATGGCCGCGGTGAGCGGGTGGCGTTAACGCCACCCGCCGCGCCACAGCTCCCGGTGGCCGGCGACGAGCATTAGCAAAAGCAGCACGAGCATCGCCGGCCCGACGGTGCCACCACCACCGCCGCCGCCATCATCGTCGCCTTCGCCCCCGTCGTCCTCGTCGGCGGTCGCCGCCACACCACCGGGGTCGCTCACCCGGCGGTCGGCCGCCCGGTCGGCATCGTTGGGGCCACCGTCCTCAAGGGTGAGCGCCACGCACCAGTGCCCCGCCGTGAGACCCGGTGTATAGGCATTATCGCCGGCGGGCGGGCAGTACCCCGCCGCGCCCGGCGCGGAGGCGAGGCGGTTGGCGCCGTCCTCCACAAAGGTGGACCAGCGCCCGCGATCGTCGAGCTTGCGGTACACCGCCGCCTCGGGAATCGCCGCGCTCACCGGCAGGACCACCGTCACGCTCGCGCCCGCCTCGGACAGCCCACTCACCTCGAAGTCGAAGTAGCCGCCGACGTGCTCGCGCGTGTCCGGCTGGTAGCCGGCGACGTACTCCGCCAGCGCCGCCGCGGACACGCCGATGCCGGCCTCCTCCCCGCGGCGCGCCACAGAGCCGAGCCTCAGGGTGAGCCCCGGCTCGGTCTCGGCGAGATACCCGGTGCCGGACACCCGCGTGGGGACGGCGTTCACCGCGCGCCGCGGGTCGCGGTAGGCGGGAATACCGTTGCCGTCCGCGTCCGCTAGCCCCTCCTCGGCATCGCTCGCCCCGTCGCCGTCGCGGTCGCCGTCACCCAGCACCGGGGCATCGGCGATGACCCGCAGGATGACCCGCGCATCGCCCACGGCCGAAGGCGCAGCGGGACGGTGCGCCTGGACCGCCACCCGGTAGAGCCCCGGTGACAGGCCCGCCGGGTCGAAGGCGAACACGTTGCCCGCCGGGTCGCGGTCGACGAGGGCGGAGCTCGTCCCGCTCCAGTCATAGCGCAGTCCCTCGGCCGCCGCCGCCGACGCGGTGACGGCAACGGTGCCGTCGCGCTGCACGAGTGTGGTCCGCACCTCCCCTGCCTGGTGGGCCGCGAGCGCCATCGCCGGCGCCACCGGCGTCTCGCGAAGGGTCACGGTGTGCGCGCGCTGCGGCGCGAGCGCCGCCCCCGACGGGTCCATCAACGTCACGGTCAATTCCCGGGGCCCCTCGCCGTTGACGCCGTCGTCCACCGCGGAGACCGGGATGCGCCCGGTCACGCCCGAGCCGATGACGAGCTCGCCGCCGAGGAGGTCGTGATCGCCGGGGGCGGTGGCGCTGCCGCTCACCCGGTAGGGGATGGTGACCGGGTAGGCGGGGGCCTCGCCATTGAGCACGACGATCAGCGCGAAGGTGTCACCTTCACTCACGTTCGCGGGCCCGGCGATGCCGGCGAGCGGCAGCAATTCGAGCACCTGCTCGGCGCTGCCGCGGTTGCCGGCGGCGTCCTCGGCGAGCCAGCGGATCACGTGGCGCCCCGGGGCGAACCACTGCGTGGCGGGCTCGCGACGTACGGGCACGGCGCCGTCCAGGGCGTCGTCGGCGCTCGCCTCGCCCAGCGCCGCCC
>CAZHBN010000083.1:513-14059 GCA_964530405.1 uncultured Ectothiorhodospiraceae bacterium | reverse complement strand
GTGCTCTTCCTGACGCCGCTGCTCCGAGGTCATCGCCTCGGCCAGTTCCGGGTCGTACCCCGCAATGGTCATGGTCTCGTCGAACATCTCTGCCTCCTCCTGTACCCGGTGTACGAAGTTCGGTCGCGGCGGTTCAGGTGCCGATCAGTTGCTGGTAGCCGGGCTCGTCGAGCAGGGCATCGAGATCCTTGGGGTCGTCGATGCGCATGCGGTAGAGCCATCCGTCACCGTCGGGATCTTCGTTGACCTTGGCGGGATCGTCGGCAACGGTCTCGTTCACCTCGATGACGGTGCCGGCGACAGGGCTGCGCACTTCGCCGGCGGCTTTTACCGACTCGACGACCACGGCTTCCTCGCCCTGGGCGAGGGCCTGGTCGAGTGAGGGTAGATCCACGTGCACGATGTCGCCGAGCTCGCTCTGGGCGTGATCGGTGATGCCGACGACGGCGATATCGTCCTGCTCGAGGCGGATCCATTCGTGATCGTCGGTAAAGCGTGTCGTCGCCATGATTTCCCCCCTTGTCGCGCCCTGTCTCGGCGCATGATCGCGTGAATTGCCGGATACTCTAGGAGTCGCTTATGGATTTGTTAAATCAATACTTTCAATTTAATAATGATAAAAATAAATGTGTCGTGCGGTCCGGTTCCCGCTACTCCGCAGTCCTTCACGTGCGACCGAATGAGCTCCTGTCCGGGGAGCGGACGTCGGAATGGTACCCACATCGCGCCGCCGCCCTCCCTGGCGGGCGGCGCCGGCGGGACGCTATTTGCCGTAAACCAGTTCAGGCAGCCACAGCACGATCTCCGGAAAGACCATCAGCAGGGCCAGGCTAATTCCCATCAGCAGCACGAATGGCACGATCGAGCGATAGATATCCCCCAGGGTTATATCCGGCGGCGCCATCGCCCGCATCAGGAAGAGGTTGTAGCCGAACGGCGGTGTCATGTAGGCCACCTGCACTGTGACCGTGTACAGCACGCCGAACCACACCGGGTCGAAGCCCAGGGCGATCACCAGCGGGATGTACAGCGGTGCCACGATCACCAGCAGGGCCGTGTCGTCCAGGAACATGCCCAGGAGGATGAACGACAGCTGCATCATGATGAGCACGACCCAGGGATTGAGGTCCCACTGATCCAGGAACAGTGTCTCAATGGCCCTGCCGGCGCCGAGACCGTCGAACACGGCACCAAAGCTCAGCGCCGCGAGGATCACCCACATGAACATGCAGCTCACGCTGAGCGATTGCCGCACGGTTTCCTCGATGACCCGGAACGTGAGCCGGCCCTTGATCCAGGTCGCCAAGGTCGCGGCGGTCGCCCCCACGGCGGCCATCTCCACGAGACTGGTGACGCCCATCAGGAACAGGCCCGTCATCGAGAACAGAATGCCCAGCGGCAGCAGCCCCGCGCGCAGCAGGCGGAATTTCTCGCGGCGGCTGATCTGGCGCTCCTCGGGTTTCAGCGGGGGACCCAGGTCGGGTTGCAGGCGGCAGCGCACGACGATGTAGAGCACGAACAGGGCGGAAATCATCAGCCCCGGAACGACGCCGGCCACCCATAGCTGGCCCACGGGGACGCGGGCGATCATGCCGTAGAGCACCAGCACCACGCTCGGGGGAATCATGATGCCGAGTGTGCTGCCGCCCTGGATCACGCCGGTGACCATGCGTTTGTCGTAGCCGCGTTTGAGCAGCTCCGGCAGCGCGATGCTCGAGCCGATGGCGATGCCCGCGACACTGAGTCCGTTCATGGCGGAGACGGCGATCATCAAGCCGATGGTGCCGATGGCCAGTCCCCCGTTCAGCGAGCCGGTCCAGACGTGGAACATCTCGTAGAGGTCGTTGGCGATGCCGGACTCGGAGAGCATGTAGCCCATGTAGATGAACATGGGCAGGGTGAGAAGCGGGTACCAGTTGAGCAGTGTCATGCTCGCGTTGAACGGCATCTCCACGCCGCCGTCGCCCCACAGCAGCAGCGAGAAGGCCGCGGCGACGAACCCGATGCCGGCGAAGATGCGCTGTCCGGTGAGGAGCAGCACCATCATCGCAGCGAACATTGTGATGGCGATGAGCTCGTTGCTCATACGATGCTCTTCCCCCTGGCTTTGGCCAGATCCTTGAAAAACGTGGAAATGCTCTGCAGCAGCATGAGCAGGATGCCGAGGCCCATGATGATCTTGATCGGCGCGAGCGGTGGCCCCCAGGCGCTGCGGGCGGCCTGGTCGTACTGCACGGCGTATTCGATGCTCGAGCCGGCACCGATGAGCAGGACCACGAGGTAGAAGATCAGGCAGAGATCGGTGATGGCGTCGATGGTGCCCTGTTTGCGCGACGACCACGCGTCATAGAACAGGTCCATGCGGACGTGGCCGCGCATGAGCATGGCGTAGGCGCCGCCCAGCAGGTAATAGGCCGACATCGTGAACTGCGAGAACTCGACCGACCAGACCAGGGGCAGGTTGAATACGGTTCGCGTGATCGACGAATACAGCAGCACGCCGGTCATCACGAAAATCAGATACATCGCCACTTTGCCGACCACGCGGGTGGCTGCGTCGACGCATCGAACGTAAAGCGTTATTGCACGAGGCACGTGCCTCCTCCCTTATTCCTGACGCAAGCCCTCTACCGCCAGGGCCCGGAACACTGGTGCCCCTCCATGGCGACTCCGCCCTGGTGCGCTTCGCCGGCGCCGGTGCGGTGGCACGCGGGGCGCTCGCCCCGGCGCCGGCCGCACCGGTCTCCGGTTGCCGGGTCTAGCTGTAGCGGTAGGGCGGGCCGGCGGCCTTCATGGTCTCGAGGTATTCCTTGAGGATCTTGACGACCCGCGCGTTGCGGTCGCTCTTCTCGGCGATCTCGTCCCAGAACTTGAGCGCTTCCTGCTCCACCTCGTTCCACTCCTCGTCGGGGATCGAGGTGAGCTCGAGTTTGTCGCCGTTGACCCGGTGATGGGCCTCGCCCCACCAGTACCAGTGCAGGCGGTAGTAGTTGGAGCTGTCCATGGACAGTCGGAACAGCGTCTTCAGGTGCTCCGGCACCTTGGCCCAGGCATCCTCGTTGGCGAAGTAGGATCCCACCCAGGCGCCGGAGACCGGGTTGGTGAGGTAGTAGTCGGTGACGTCCGCCCAGCCGTTGTTGTAGTCCTCGGTGATCCCGGACCAGGCGACACCGTCGAGCACGCCGGTCTGCAGGGCGACCTGGACGTCGGCGAAGGGCATGCTTACCGGCACGACGCCGAAGCGCTGCATGAACCGTCCGACGGTGGGGAACATGAACAGCCGCTTGCCCTCGAAGTCCTTCATGCTTCGAATGGGTTCCTTGGTGGCGAAGTTGCAGGGATCCCAGGCCCCCGCGCCCAGCCACGTCACGCCCTCGATCTCGTCGTAGGCCTCCTGCCAGATCTCGTTGAGACCGTACCAGTGCCACAGCGCGGCGACGTCCAGGCTGTAGCGGGAGGCGAACGGGAAGTACGCCGCCAGCGAGGCGACATCCACGGGCGCTGCCATGGAGTCATCGTCACTCTGGGCAGCATCGATGGTGCCGCGCTGCAGCGCCCGGAACAGCTCGCCGTGGGGGACGAGCTGGTCGGCGTTGTACAACTCGATGACCATCTCGCCATTGGCGGCCTTGTTGAAGGCGTCGACCTGGGGTTTGATCACGTGTTCCGCGAGCGCGGGGCCGGCATAGGTCTGAAGCCGCCAGCGGATCGTGGTCTTCTTCTGGGCGATGACGTACGGGGCGTAGCCCGCCGTCGTGGCGATCGCGCCCGCGCCAGCCGTCTTTATGAAATCACGCCTCTTCATGGTTCCTCCTCCGGTACCGAGGTGTCGGATTGGTGTTGTCTTCATCCCTGAACGGGAGCATCCCTGCGCAGCCTCTCCTCACAGGCGCCCCTCCACGGCGTTGACGAAGACTTCGCGCAAGTCTTCCGCCGTAACGGGCAGCGGGTTGGTGGCAGCCGGTGGATCAATCGCCGCCAGGCGACCGATCTCGTCCGCGCGATCGGTATCCACGCCGAGCTCGGCGAGGGTGTCGGGGATCTCCAGGCGCTTGCGGAAATCGAGCACCCATTCGAACACCGCCTCGAACGATTCCCCGCGAAGCCCCAGCGTGCGCGCCAGCGGTGCCATGCGCTCGGTGATGGCCGTGCGGTTGAACTGCATTGCATACGGCAGAATCACGGCGTTGGTCAGCCCGTGATGGGTCCCGTAGACCGCGCCCACCGGGTGGGCGATGGCATGTACGCCGCCCAATCCTTTCTGGAACGCGAGCGCGCCCATGCTGGCGGCGGCGAGCATGTGGGTACGGGCTTCCAGGTCGTTGCCGTCCTGGTAGGCGCGGGGCAGGGCATTGGCGACCAGGCGCATGCCCTCCAGGGCGATGCCGTCGGCCATCGGGTGGTAACCCGGTGCACACCACGCCTCGAAGTTGTGGACGAAGGCGTCCATGCCGGTGGCCGCCGTAACGCCGGCGGGCAGCCCGGCCGTGACCTCCGGATCGAGGATCACGGTCTGGGGCAGCATGCGCGGGTGGAAGACGATGACCTTGCGGTGCGTTTCGGTGTTGGTAATGACGCCGGCGCGCCCCACCTCGGAGCCGGTGCCCGCGGTGGTGGGGATGGCGATGACCGGTGAGATGGCCTCGGCGTTGGCGCGCTTCCAGTTGTCACCGACGTCCTCGAAGTCCCAGATGGGCCGTGTCTGTCCCACCATCAGTGCGATGGCCTTGGCCACGTCCAGGGCGCTGCCGCCACCGAAGGCCACCACACCGTCGTGGCCACCCTCGCGGTAGGCGTCGACGCCGGTGTCCACGTTGGCTTCCACCGGGTTGCCCTGGACATCGGAGAACAGCGCGGCTCCCAGGCCGGCCTCCAGCAGCATCGCCATGGCGTTGCGGATCGGCGGCAGGTCGCGCAGACCGCTGTCGGTGACCACCAGCGGGCGGCTGATGCCCAGCTCCCGGCAGGCGCCCGGCAGCTCGGCCAGGCGTCCCGGGCCGACGAGCATGTTATTCGGAAACCCCCAGTTCGCCGTGACGGAGGCGGGGTCGAACGTATTGGCCATTATCCAGATCTCCCGTATCGATGTTCCGGGGCCCGAAGGCGTACCCGATTCGTCGCCGCGCTCAGTCGACTTTCAGGTGAAAGCTCTTCGGCCGCGTGAGGTGTTCGTAGCCCACCACCGACAACGTGCAGCCGCGTCCGGTGTCCTTCACGCCGCTCCAGGCCAGTGCCGGGTCGAGATAGTCACAGCGGTTCATGAACACGGTGCCGGTATCCAGATGCTGGCCGATGGCATCCGCCGCTTCCGCGTCCCGCGTCCAGATCGAGGCGGTGAGGCCGAACGGGCTGTCGTTCATGAGTTCGATGGCCTCGGCGTCGGAGTTCACCGGCATCACGCCCACGAGCGGCCCGAAGGTCTCCTCGGTCATCGCCCGCATGCCGTGGTTCACGTCCACGAGCACCTGAGGGGCCAGATAGGGGCTGTCGGCGCGGTCCGCTGGGAACGCCGCCGGGTCGATGAGCGTCCTGGCACCGGCGGCGACGGCGTCGGCCACCTGAGCGCGCACGAATTCGGCAGCGGCCGTGTTGACCACGGGACCCAGCGTCGTCGCGCTCTCGAGCGGGTTGCCAAGGGTGAGCTGGCGTACCTCGTCGGCGAGGCGCTCGACGAACTCGTCGTGGATGGACCGGTGGACGTACACGCGCTCGAGGGAGCAGCAGGACTGGCCCGAGTTGAAGAAGGCGCCGTCGGCAATACCGGCGACCGTGCTGGCGAGATCCGCATCCGGTCGGACGTAGGCGGGATCCTTGCCACCGAGCTCCAGGCCGGTTCCGGCGAAGCCGCCGCCGTCGGCGATGGCCTTTTGTACGGCCTGGCCACCGCGGACCGAGCCGGTGAAGCAGACCATGCGCACGGCGCGATGCTGCATGACGCCCGCGGCGGTGTCGTGGGTGAGGTGCAGCGCCTGGAAGACGCCTTCCGGCAGGCCGGCCTCGGTGAGTACCCGCATCAGCCGCTCGCCGCACACGGCGGTTTGCTTCGCGTGCTTGAGGATCACGGTGTTACCGGCGGCGAGGGCCGGCCAGATCGAGTTCACCGCGGTCATGTACGGGAAGTTCCAGGGCGCGATCGCGAACACGACACCCACCGGCTCGCGGCGGATATAGCGACGGAACCCGGGCTTCTCGCCCGGGTCGACGTCCGCGAGCGCTTCGGGGGCGGCGTCGATCATGTAGCGGGCGCGTTCCTCGAAGCCGCCGACCTCGCCGCCGCCCTGGGCAATGGGGCGTCCCATCAGCCAGGCCAGTTCCTCGGCGATGCTCTCGCGCTCGCCTAGGAAACGCTCCAGCGCGTCGGTGAGAATGCGCTGGCGCTCGGCGAGCGGTGTCTGCCGCCACGCTTTCTGTGCGGTTTCGGCACGGTCCACCGCCGCCGCCGCTTCGGCGTCGGTGGCGTAGCGACGTTCCGCGTAGACCGAGCCGTCGACGGGGCTGATGATCCGAAGAGTCTCTGTCACTGCGTCCTCCGTTGGTCGAATAGTCGCCGGGGGCGTTGCATGGAGATGGCGCTCAAAGCCGCTCGAATCCGCGGTAGCGTTCCCAGTCCGTCACTGCCGTACCGAAGGCGGCGAGCTCCACGTCCGCCATGTTCAGGTAGTGCGCCACGACCTCTTCGCCGAAAGCTTCGCGGGCTATCTCACTCGCCGCGAAGAGCTCGCGGGCCGCTCCGAGGCTGGCCGGTACGTGGGGCTTGTCCGCCTCGTAGGCGTTGCCGTTGCAGGCGGGCTCCAGTGGCAGCTTGTTGTCGATCCCATGAATGCCCGCGGCGATCATGCCGGCGAGGGCGAGATAGGGGTTCACGTCGCCGCCGGGGACGCGGTTTTCCATGCGCAGGGAGGGGCCGGCGCCCACCAGCCGTAGCGCACAGGTGCGGTTGTCGCGACCCCAGGCGACGGCTGTCGGCGCAAAGCTGCCGGGGACGTAGCGTTTGTAGGAATTGATGTTGGGCGCGTTGAACAGTGTGAGCTCGCGCAGCCCCGAGAGCATGCCGGCGACGAAGTGCTCGCCCAGCGGCGAGAGCTGATCGCCGTCGGCCATCACCGGCTCGCCCTCGTGGGAACGCACGCTCAGGTGGATGTGGCAGGAATTGCCCTCGCGCTCGTTGAACTTGGGCATGAAAGTCAGCGAATGGCCTTCCTGCGCGGCGATTTCCTTGGCGCCGTTCTTGTAGATCACGTGCCCGTCGGCGGACGACAGGGCTTCGTCGTAGAGGAAGTTGATCTCGTGCTGGCCGTAATTGCACTCGCCCTTGGAATCCAGCACGGAAAGGCCCGCCCCCTGCATCTCGTTACGGATGCGTGCCATCAACGGTTCCAGACCGGCGGTATCGAGCAGTGCGTAGTCGACGTTGTAGAGATTGGCGGGGGTGAGGTCCCGGTAACCCTTGCGCCAGGCGTCCTCATAGGTATCGCGGAAGACGATGAACTCCAGCTCCGTGCCTGCGAAGGCGACGAGCCCGCGTTCGGCCAGTCGCTCGATCTGTCGGCGCAGGATCTGCCGGGGGGATACGGTCACTGGCGAGGCGTCGCGCCATTCCAGGTCGCTCATGACCAGTGCCGAGCCGTCGTGCCAGGGGATGCAGCGTAGCGTGGAGAGATCCGGCGCGAAGACGAAGTCGCCATAGCCCGTGGACCAGGAGGCATGCCGGTAGCCGCCGACGGTGTTCATGTCCACGTCGACGGCGAGCTGGTAGTTACAGCCCTCGGCCTTGTCTTCGACGACCTCGTTGAGGAAGTGCTCGGCGGTCAGGCGCTTGCCCTGGAGCCGCCCCTGCATGTCGACCATGGCCAGAAGCACGGTGTGAAACTCGCCCGCCTCCACGCCGGCGCGGAGCTCGTCCAGCGTCAGCTGCCCGCGAGTGCTGCGGTGGGGCATGTTCTAGTCCTCCCTAGTCGTGTGGTTCTTGTAATGGTTCGCCCGCCTCGGTGGTACTCGCGCCGGTGCCGGTTCGCGGTGGCGGTGCAGTGAACGTCTGTACCATCTTGTACCATGCTTGAAGCATTGGAAACAGACTGTACAATTCATTACAAGCACGATTCAAAGATGGCATAGCAGTGACGGTTGTCAAATCCGACGAACATCCGGGCAGGGACGAAGGAGACCGGCGCCTGACCGTGGCCGACCTGATCCACCGGCGGCTGGATCGCCTGACGCCAGCGGAACGCAAGGCGGCCCGCGCGCTGCTGGCGAGCTACCCGATGATCGGCCTGGAGTCGCTGGCGAACTTCGCGGATCACGCCCAGGTGAGTCACCCGAGCGTGCTGCGCTTCATCGCCAAGCTCGGCTTTAACGGTTATTCGGCGTTTCAGTCGTCATTGCGCACGGAGCTGGAGGCGCGACTGAAGTCGCCGCTCGCCAAGCACCGCCGCGAGGAGACGGATGCCGGCGGCACCCACGACTTCCTGCAACGTTTTGCCGAGGCGGCCTGCGACAACATCCGCCAGTCGGTGGCGTCATTGCCGCGCAGTGAGTTCGACGGCGCCCTGGATCTGCTCGCCAATGAGTCCAGCCCCGTCTACCTGCTCGGTGGGCGATTCACAGACGCCGTGGCGCACTACTTGTACATGCACCTGCGTGTGCTGCGAAGCGGCGTCCACCACGTCTCGGGCCCCCCGGTGTCATGGTCGGAGTACCTGCTCGACATGGATCGCCGGTCGGTGCTCGTCGTTTTCGACGTGCGCCGCTACCAGGGCGATGTGGTGCGCTTCGCCGAGGAGGCCGCCAAGCGCGGCACGCGCGTGCTGCTGATCACCGACCAGTGGCTCTCGCCCATTGCCGGCAACGCCGAGCACGTGCTCGCGGCACATATCGACGTGCCTTCGAACTGGGATTCGGTCGCTGCCATTACCGCCCTGGTCGAGGCCTTGATCGCCGCTCTCAATAACCGCGAATGGCCTCGTCTGAAGGCGCGCATTCGTGACCTGGAGACACTGCGGTCGTACTACGAAGACATGTGGCCGAAGTCCGAGTCGGAGGGGGATTGATGCATCTTGGAATTCTGCAATGCGATCACGTGCGTGACGAGCTGCGGCCGGAGTTCGGCGACTACCCGGACATGTTCCGGCAGCTGCTCTCGCGGGCGGATCCGACGTTGACGTTTCACGTCTACGACCTCACCGCCGGGGTTTTCCCGAGTTCCGTCGATGAGTGCGACGCGTGGCTTTTCACCGGCAGCAAGTGGAGTGTCTACGACGACGACCCCTGGATCCGGCGTGCCGAGGCATTCGCCACGGAGCTGCACGACCGGCGTCGCCCGACGGTCGGTATCTGTTTCGGCCATCAGCTGATCGCGCAGGCCCTCGGGGGACGGGTTCGCAAGGCGACGGACGTCGGCTGGGGGGTGGGCGTGCACACGGCCAACATACTGGAGTCACGGGCATGGATGCGTCCGTCGGCCGAGCGTCTGGCGCTGGTGGTCAGCCACCAGGACCAGGTCGTCGAGCTGCCGCGCGAGGCGGTCAGGCTCGCCGGACACGGCTTCTGTCCCAATGACATCTACCAGATCGGCGATCACATCATCGGCTTCCAGGGCCACCCGGAGTTCCCGAAGGCTTACTCCCGGGCAACCATGGAGCGTCGTCGGGCGATCATCGGCGCCGACACCTACCAGGCCGGCGTAGAGTCGCTGTCGCAGCCAATCGACGAGATGATCGCTGCCGAGTGGATCGTTCGCTTCCTCGCGGGAACCGCCTGACTGTTCCGCATCACCGCTTTGCCGGTATGAGTCGGGGTGTCTGCCCCGACACGCGACAACGGACCCGACGCCGGTGTGCCGTCCCTGTCGCGGCGACGGTGGCTTTTCGCTACCCTGCTGTCAGGTGTTCCCGCATCCCGGCGGGGTTGCGGGAGAGGTTGTGGCCGAGGCGTTCAAGGAGGGAGTCATGGGCGAGACGAAAACCAAGCGCGGGGCCTGTCTCTGTGGTGCCGTCACCATCGAGGCGGCAGCCGTCGGCAGCGACATGGGCGCGTGCCACTGCAGCATGTGCCGGAAGTGGGCCGGTGGACCGCTGCTGGCCGCCGAGTGCGGGCGAGACGTGCGCATCGACGGTGACGCGAACGTCTCCGTATTCCCGTCGTCCGACTGGGCGGAGCGCGGCTTCTGCAGCCGCTGCGGCACCCACCTGTTCTACCGGCTCAAGGAAAGCGGGGAGTACATGATCCCGCCGGGGCTGTTCGACGACGCCGACGACTGGGTGTTCAAGCACCAGGTATTCATCGACGAGAAGCCCCGGTACTACGCGTTCGCCAACGAGACCCACGACCTCACCGCCGCTGAAGTCTTCGCGCAGTATGCGCCACCCACCTGAGGTGGGCGGCGCTCACGCCGGTTCTTCTTCCGCCTCGAGCAGCCTCGGTCCGGGGCCCTCGCAGGCGAGGGTGTCGTCGGGATTGCGCAGCGGGCACCGCTCCAGGGACAGGCAGCCACAGCCGATACACCCGCTCAGCTGATCGCGCAGCTGGGCCAGGCACTGGATGCGCGCGTCGAGCTCCGCCTGCCACCGGGCCGAGAGTCTGCGCCAGTCCTCGGCCGTGGGTGTACGCCCCTGCGGCAGGGATGCCAGTGCGTCGCGGATGGAGGCGAGTGGCACCCCGGCACGCTGCGCCACCTTGATAACCGCCACCCGGCGCAGCACATCTCTGGAGTAACGGCGCTGGTTGCCGGCATTGCGCCAGCTGGAGATGAGTCCCTTGTCTTCATAAAAGCGCAAGGCGGAAACGGCCACACCACTGCGGCTGGCCACTTCGCCGATGGACAGCGCCCGCCCGTGCTGCTTGGGTGTGATCTTGTCCATGTGCCCGGCTCTCTTGACCTCAAGTTTTCTTGAGGTTGTACGTTCTCACTCCATGAATGACAAGCCCCTGGAGCGTTCACAGATGAACAGCCGCATTGAACCGGCGCTGCCGGCGGAGCAGGCGCAGCGAAGCGCCGACGCAACGCCGGCCGCGCAGACCACGGCACCACCGGTGGTGTCCGTGCAGGACCTCTCCAAGGTCTATGCCACCGGTTTTCGGGCCCTCGACGCTATCAACCTGGATATCCACCGCGGTGAGATCTTCGCGCTGCTCGGGCCCAACGGCGCGGGCAAGACGACGCTGATCAGCATCATCTGCGGGCTGGTGAATGCCAGCGCCGGCACGGTGTACGCCAACGGGCACGACGTGGTGCGCGATTACCGCGCCGCGCGCGAGCTCATCGGGCTGGTGCCCCAGGAGCTCACCACCGATGCATTCGAGACGGTCTGGGCGACCGTGAGCTTCAGCCGCGGGCTGTTCGGCAAGCCGCGGGACGACGCACACGTCGAGCGCGTGCTGCGGGAGCTTACCCTCTGGGATAAGCGCAATAGTCGCATGATGACGCTGTCCGGGGGGATGAAGCGGCGGGTGATGATCGCCAAGGCGCTCGCCCACGAGCCCAGGATTCTCTTTCTCGACGAGCCCACCGCCGGTGTGGACGTGGAGCTGCGCCGCGAGATGTGGAATGTCGTGCGCGCGCTTCGCGCCAGTGGGGTGACCATCATCCTCACCACCCACTACATCGAGGAGGCCGAGGAGATGGCCGATCGCATCGGCGTCATTCACCAGGGGCAGCTCATCGTGGTGGAAGAGAAGGGCGAACTCATGCGAAAACTCGGCGAGAAACGCCTCATCCTCCAGCTTCACGAACCACTGGAACGTGTTCCACCGGCGCTCGCCGGCTACAACCTGGAGCTCTCCGCCGAAGGCGCCGAGCTGGTCTACAGCTACGACACCCAGGCCGAGCACACCGGCATCACCGCGCTGCTCGACGACCTCAATGCCGCCGGTATCGGCTTCCGGGACCTGAGGACCAAGCAGAGCTCACTCGAAGAAATCTTCGTCGGCTTGGTAGGGGAGCGGCAATGAATCTTCACGCGGTTAAGGCGATCTACCGATTCGAGATGGCGCGGGCGGGGCGCACCCTGTTGCAGAGCATCGTCTCGCCGGTCATCTCGACCTCGCTGTATTTCGTGGTCTTCGGCTCGGCCATCGGCTCGCGCATCACCGAAATCGACGGCGTGAGCTACGGCGCGTTCATCGTTCCCGGGCTGATCATGCTTTCGCTGCTCACCCAGAGCCTGACCAACGCGGCATTCGGCATCTATTTCCCGCGTTTCACCGGTACGATATACGAGGTGCTCTCCGCGCCCGTTTCCTACTTCGAGATCGTGCTCGGCTACGTGGGCGCGGCGGCGACGAAATCGGTCATCCTGGGCTTCATCATCCTCGCCACCGCGAGCCTGTTCGTGCCCCTGGAAATCGCCCACCCGGTGTGGATGGTGCTGTTCCTGTTGCTCACGGCGGTGACCTTCAGCCTGTTCGGTTTCATCATCGGCATCTGGGCGGACGGGTTCGAGAAGCTGCAACTGGTGCCGCTGCTGATCGTCACGCCGCTCGCCTTTCTCGGGGGCACGTTCTATTCAGTCGACATGCTGCCTCCCGTATGGCAGACGGTGACGTTGTTCAACCCGGTGGTCTACCTCATCAGCGGCTTTCGCTGGAGCTTCTATGACATCGCCGACGTGAGTGTCGGCTTGAGCGTGGGCATGACCGCCGTGTTCATGTGCCTGTGCCTGGCAGTGGTGTGGTGGATATTCCGCACCGGCTACCGGCTACGGGCATGACGCGCCGATCCGGACACTTAAGTCGTCGTGGGGCCGCGCCGCCGAGCGCGGCCGACCCCTGTACCCTCCATTTCCACGATTCGCCCTTCGCCCACCCACGGCGGTGAGCGCGGTGCGTCCTGTGCCGGCAGGCGGCCACAGTAGTGGCTGCCCGCGCGGTTTGGCGGATTCGTTCGCCAGCTCCGGTGAGATTAGAGAATTCGTCTGAATTGCATCGCCTGGACGGTGCAAGCGAAAAGAAAATTTTCCGCCAACCCGGTTAGCATCTCCGTCCAAATAAGAACGTGAGGAGGAGAGATGCCATGACCGGTGGGACGCCGGCCCTGGACGTCGAGGGCATCGAGAAGCGCTTCGGCGAGGTGGAAGTGCTCAAGGGCATTTCCCTGACTGCCCACGAGGGGGACGTCATATCCATCCTCGGGTCCTCCGGATCCGGCAAAAGTACTTTCCTGCGCTGTATCAACCTCCTCGAGACCCCGGATGCGGGGACCATCACCGTCCACGGTGAGACCATCCGCATGACCCAGCGCCGTCGCCGCGGTATCGAGCCCGCGGACCGCCGCCAGGTGCAGCGTGTCCGCACTCGGCTCGCCATGGTTTTCCAGGGCTTCAACCTGTGGTCGCACATGACGGTGCTCGAGAACGTCATCGAGGCCCCGGTGCACGTACTGCGCCGGCCACGACGCGAGGCCGTGGCCCAGGCCGAGGCACTGCTGCGCAAGGTCGGGCTCTACGAGCGCCGCGACTACTACCCAGCCCACCTCTCCGGCGGTCAGCAGCAGCGCGCGGCGATCGCCCGGGCGCTCGCCATGGATCCGGAAGTGATTCTCTTCGACGAGCCC
>CAZHBN010000083.1:0-503 GCA_964530405.1 uncultured Ectothiorhodospiraceae bacterium | reverse complement strand
CGAGGTGCTCAAGGTGATGCGGGATCTCGCATCCGAAGGACGCACCATGGTCGTTGTGACCCATGAGATGGGGTTCGCCCGCGATGTCTCCGATCACGTCGTGTTTCTGCACCACGGTGCCGTCGAGGAAGCGGGGCCGCCTGCACGCGTTTTCTCCCGGCCGGACTCGACGCGGTGCCGCGAGTTCCTGTCCGGATTTATCGACCAGTAATCCCCCAGGGAGGAGAGAGACCATGCGAGTGAACCGAATCGCCCGCCTTGTGGCTGCCGTAGCGTTGACCGGATTCGTCGCCCAGGCCGGCGCCAAGGACTGGGATCGGGTACGGATCGGCGTGGAAGGGGCGTTCCCGCCGTTCAGCTATGTCGACAACGACGGCGAGCTGCAGGGCTTCGATATCGATATAGCCCACGCGCTGTGCAAGGAGATGGAGGTGGAGTGCACCCTGGTGCAGCAAAGCTGGAGCGGCATCATTCCCGGTCTTCTGGTGCGCAAGTACGACGCC
>CAZHBN010000082.1:9290-14117 GCA_964530405.1 uncultured Ectothiorhodospiraceae bacterium | reverse complement strand
TCCATGGGCACGGAGGGGATGAAGTTCTCGCTGGTCTCCCGCGAGGTCATCGCCGACTCCATCGAAACCGTCTGCAACGGCCAGCGCCTGGACGGCATCTTCGCCACCGGTGGCTGCGACAAGAACATGCCCGGCGCGATGATCGCCCTGGCACGGCTCAACATCCCGGGCATCTTCGTCTATGGCGGCACCATCAAGCCCGGTCACTACAAAGGCCGCGATCTCAACCTGGTAAGCGCGTTCGAAGCGGTAGGCCAGCATGCCGCCGGCAACCTTCCCGACGAGGAGCTCGTCGCCGTGGAGAAGCATGCCTGTCCGGGGGCGGGCTCCTGTGGCGGCATGTACACCGCGAACACCATGTCCAGCGCGTTCGAGGCGATGGGCATGAGCCTGATGGGCTCTTCCACGGTCGCCGCCGAGGACGACGAGGCCAGGGAGGTCGCCGCGCGGGCAGCGGAGGTACTGATCGACGCCATCCATCACCAGCGCCTGCCCCGGAACATCATGACCCGCAAGGCCTTCGAGAACGCCTTCGCCCTGGTAATGGCGGTGGGCGGCTCCACCAACGCCGTCCTGCACCTGCTCGCCATCGCCCAGGCGGTTGAAGTGGACTTCTCCATCGACGACGTGGAGGCCATCCGCCAGCGCGTGCCCGTGCTCTGCGACCTCAAGCCTTCGGGCACCTACCTCGCCACCCAGTTCCACGAGGTGGGCGGCACACCACAGGTCATGAAAATGCTGCTGGCCCACGGCCTGCTCCATGGCGACTGCCTGACCGTCACCGGCGAGACCATCGAGGAAGTACTCGCCGATGTGCCGGCCGAGCCGCCGGCCGATCAGGCCATCATCCACGCCTTCGACGACCCCTTGTACCCTCAGGGTCATCTCGCGATCCTCCGCGGCAACCTCGCCGAAGAGGGTGCCGTCGCCAAGGTCACCGGAATCAAGAAGCGCCGAATCAGCGGCCCGGCGCGGGTATTCGACTCCGAGGAAGAGGCCATGGAGGCGATCCTGAGCGATGGGATTCAGGCCGGAGACGTGGTCGTCATCCGCTATGAGGGCCCCAAGGGCGGACCGGGTATGCGCGAGATGCTCGCACCGACCTCCGCGATCATCGGCCGTGGCCTGGGCGACTCGGTGGGGCTGATCACCGACGGACGGTTCTCCGGTGGCACCTACGGCATGGTGGTCGGGCACGTCGCCCCGGAGGCGGCAGTGGGTGGCACCATCGGGCTGGTCGAGGAAGGCGATACCATTACCATCGACGCCGACCGCAACCTGCTGCAACTTGACATCGACGAGGCCACACTCGCCGAGCGGCGACGCGCCTGGAAACCCCGCCCGCCGAACTACCGCCGCGGCGTGCTCGGCAAGTACGCCAAGCTAGTGAGCTCGGCGTGCTACGGGGCGGTCACCGATCGGGACCTTTTCGAGTAGCGGGTTGCGTATCATGGCGGCAGGGATGCCGCCGTGTGCCCATGGCCGGTAGACGAATAAACACTACCAACGCACCGAGGGCACGAATTTCGAGTTACAAGTCGAAAGATAAAAGTCCAAGTTGTTGGGGGTAACGGCACCGAGGTTGCCGGCCCCACACTTGGAACTTGCCACTTGAAACCTTCAACTCGTCACACGCCGATCATCTGCCGCAGGTCGGCGACCACATCCTCCACCGGGTCGCTGTCGCGCACCAGCAGCCGCGCCTTGCCGTTGCGGTCGAAGACGAACACGGCAGCGCTGTGGGAAACCAGGTACTCGCCGTTCTCGTCCGGCTCACCATAGCCGTAGGTCACGCGATAGCGCTTGTTGAGACGCCGTAGCTGCTCCTGAGTCCCGGTCAGGCCAATGAAGTCCTCGCCGAAAGCGCTGGTGTACTCACGCAGCCGCTCGGGGGAGTCGCGCTCGGGATCCACGCTGACGAACAGCACACGCACCTGCTCGCGCTCGCTGGCGTCGAGCTCCCCGAGAATGCGGCTCAACCTGGCGAGCGTCACCGGGCACACGTCCGGGCAGTACGTATAGCCGAAGAAAAGCAGATTCACGGCACCGTCGTAGGCGTCGGCCTGCACGGGCTCACCGTGCTCATCGCGCAGCTGGAACTCCAGCGGCGGCATCATCCCGGAGATATCCTTGGTCTGCCAGCTCTCGTCCCCGGAGCATGCCACCAGGGTCACGACTGCCAGTATCGCGGCGAGAACAACGCGGGTCGCTCGCATACTCACCTCTCAATCCTTTGCCGGGCGCCTGTCGGCGCTCGATGAAGACACGAATCCGTGGCGACGGCCAATCACGTCCCGCTTTGCACGCCGGCAGCCGCGCTGGAGGGTTTCGCCGGCTGTGTGGCCCCCTCGTGGCGCTGCCAGAAGGCGAGCACGATCACCATGCCCACGACGCTCATCATCGCCGATGGAATCCACGTGAGTGCGCCGCCGATCGTCTGGTCCGTTTCCGGACTGATCGGCCAGGGACGCCCGCAGACTTCGTAGATCTCGTAGATGCCCGGCCCGGAGATGACGATATAGGCACCGAGCAGTATCTGCGGAAACGCCACCGCCGCGAGCATGAGACAACGCTTGCCGAAGCCCAGGCTGTAATGCCCGGGGCCGGGGGCCCGGGGATCCAGCGCCAGCCACCAGAACAGCAGCCCATCGACCGCCATGCTCCAGTTCATGAGTGCGTAGAGATCGCGACTCAGCATGGCATCGAAGTGTACGGCGGGCATGAGCCAGAAGTAGATCAGCCCCACGAACAGCGTCGCGGCCACCAGGGGATACTGAATGCTTCGGTAGGCGATCTGCACCGGGCGACTCCGCCATGCCGGACGCACTACACGATCGCGTAAGGCGACCGGGGTACCGGCCGCGAGCGCGGGCAGCGGGTTGGCGAGTACGATGAGCATGGCCGCCAGGTGGTGCAGAACCAGATGCTGCAGGCGGTGGATGAAGAATACGTACTGCGCGTAGTAGTCGTACTGGGTCTGGGTGACCACGTACATCAGCCCCAGCCCCGTGAAGAAGGCTACATTGCGCCAGAATCCGCGTACCGCACCGCGTGCGAGGCCACGAACGTAGAGCACGAACGCGCCCACCACGGTCAACGTGACCATCGGCTGCCATTCGTACGGCGTTAAGAAGACGACGATGTCATTCAACAACGGCATGCGGGGGACGCGCGCTATCCTGAGCGAGTGACGATGATATCACCGCCTTCGAGGCCACACACACCGCGAGAGTTCCCCCCATGGCAATGCCGAATGAAGCGCGCACCCCCCGCCGGATAAGCTCCCGGGCGATCAACACCCTGGCGCTGCTGGGGGTGGTCTATGCCCTTTACGTCGCACGCGGTCTGCTGCTGCCACTGGTGCTTGCAGCAGTACTGGCACTACTCCTCGCGCCGGTCGTGATCTGGCTACAGCGTCTGTACATACCGCGTCCGCTCGCCGCTTTCCTGATGGTGGCGGGGCTCGCCGGGGCGCTGGTGCTGGCTGTGACACTGCTCGCCCAACCGGCGGCGAACTGGGCTGGCCGTGCACCACAGCTCGCCCGAGAGCTCGAATGGGAGCTGTACCCGCTGACGCGCAAGGTCGAGGAAGTCTCTCAGGCCGTGCAGCAGGTGGAGGCGTTGGCCTCGGTTTCGGACCAGGCACCGGCAAACGGCGAGGGTGCCGTTCGTGTGCAGTCCATGAGCCTGACCACGATGCTGATGCGCCAGACGCGCTCGTTCCTGATCGCGATGCTGGTCGTGTTCTTCCTGCTGTACTTCCTGCTGGCGAGCTCGGATCGGTTATGGCGGAACACGCTAAAGGCACTGCCGGACTGGCGCAGCCGGCGCCGGCTGGTCGTGGTGACCCGCCGACTACAGCGCGAAATCTCGCGCTACCTGCTCACCTTCACGGTCATCAACCTGACTCTCGGGGTGGTGGTCACCGCGATATGTTTCGCCTTCGGGGTACCGAATCCGTTGCTGTGGGGAGCCGTTACGGGTGCCCTGAACTTCATCCCCTACCTTGGTCCGACACTCGCGTTGGGCGTGCTGACCGTGGTCTCGCTGCTGAGCGACGTCCAGGGACCGGCGTTCGCCGTACCGATCGCATTCGCAGTGCTCACGACCATCGAAGGGCAGTTCGTCACGCCTACGGTGATGGGCCGAAGCCTGGCACTGAATCCCGTATTCGTCTTCACGGGCCTGATCTTCTGGGGATGGTTGTGGGGCGCGATCGGCGCGCTGCTCGCGGTACCGCTGATGGTCTCGATCAAGATCATCTGCGACAACGTGGAGGGGCTCCAGGGCGCCGGGCGTATCCTCGGCCGATAGCCCGCGTGGAAGCAATGCCGCAGAAAAACGCCGGCCCTTGGGCCGGCGTTCATCACGCCCACGGTGATGGGCCGAAGCCTGGCACTGAATCCCGTGTTCGTGCTCACGGGGCTGATCTTCTGGGGATGGTTGTGGGGCACCATCGGCGCGCTGCTCGCGGTACCGCTGATGGTCTCGATCAAGATCGTCTGCGACAACGTGGAAGGGCTCCAGGGCGCCGGGCGTATCCTCGGCCGATAGCCCGCGTGGAAGCAATGCCGCAGAAAAACGCCGGCCCTTGGGCCGGCGTTCATCACGCCCACGGTGATGGGCCGAAGCCTGGCACTGAATCCCGTGTTCGTGCTCACGGGGCTGATCTTCTGGGGATGGTTGTGGGGCACCATCGGCGCGCTGCTCGCGGTACCGCTGATGGTCTCGATCAAGATCGTCTGCGACAACGGTGGAAGGGCTCCAGGGCACCGGGCGTATCCTCGGCCGATAGCCCGAGTGGAAGCAATGCCGCAGAAAAACGCC
>CAZHBN010000082.1:0-9190 GCA_964530405.1 uncultured Ectothiorhodospiraceae bacterium | reverse complement strand
CCGGGCGTATCCTCGGCCGATAGCCCGAGTGGAAGCAATGCCGCAGAAAAACGCCGGCCCGAAGGCCGGCGCGGTATGAGCGCGTGTCCAGTCAGTGCGCCCTTACTTGTTGGGCTGCGGGGTCAGCCGCAGGTACGGCCGCAGCTCCTTCCAGCCCTTGGGGAACTGCGTTTCCGCCTCCTCGTTGGGGATGGTGGGCAGAATCACGCAGTCCTGACCGTCGACCCAGTCGACGGGAGTCGCCACCTTGTGGTCATCGGTGAGCTGCAGGGAGTCGATGACGCGCAGGATCTCACCGAAGTTGCGCCCGGTGGACGCCGGGTAGGTGATGGTCGCCCGAATCTTGTGGTTCGGATCGATGATGAACACCGAACGCACGGTCGCCGAAGCGCTCGCGTTCGGGTGAATCATGTCGTAGAGCTCCGAGACCTTGCGATCCTCGTCAGCAATGATCGGGAAGTTCACCTCGGTGGACTGGGTCTCGTTGATGTCCTCGATCCACTTCTTGTGGTCGTCGACGGAGTCCACCGACAGCGCGACCGCCTTGACGCCCCGCTTGTCGAACTCGTCCTTGAGCTTGGCCGTGCGGCCCAGCTCAGTGGTGCACACCGGCGTGAAATCGGCGGGGTGGCTGTACAGCACCACCCAGCTGCCCTGGCCCCACTCGTGGAAGTTGATCGTGCCCACCGAAGTATCGGCTGTGAAGTCGGGGGCCGTGTCACCAATGCGAAGCGCCATAACGAACCTCCATGAATGTCCGTGAACAATGCCGTTGATCCGGCTAACGGAAGCCGAATCTACCAACCCGTTCCTTATACCCGGAAAGAATGATTGGTTTTATTGTTGGTTCTGCTGAGCATAAAGCAGCCGTTCATAGCCCGATCGCGTCAACACCAGCAGATGCACGGTTGCGGGATAGACCAGCCCCCGTGCACGCAGGCGCTCGATCCACTCCCCGTGGGTGGTAGCATCGAAGCGGTGGAAATCCACCCCTTCCCGCAACCGGCCGCGCACCCGCTTGAACGCTCGAAACGCCGTCCCCTTGGGCACGCCGTTGAGACGATCGATCTGACGGAGGGTCAGCACCGGCTCGCCGGCGACGGTGAGCGGCGTTACCGAGTCCCGATCCCGCGTATGCGCCATGACGCAAAATCCCTATACTGCTCGCGGGTACTGGCTGAACGACGAGCGCCGCGAGCGAGGTGCGATGGAGTTTCTCAACGACTACGGACTGTTTCTCGCCAAGGCGGTGACCATTGTAATCGCGATCGCCGCCATTGCCATGATACTCGCCGCCCTCGCCGGGCGCGGACGTGGACCGCGAGGCGGGCGTGAAGCCCTCGAGGTCCGGCGTCTCAACGATCGCTACCGTGACATGGGCCGGCGAATCGAGCGTACGCTGGCACATGGCCGAAGGGATCGACGCCGGCTGGCGAAACGCGAGAAGCACGAAACCCCACGTCGCGGCCGCGGCGAGGCCCGGTTACCCAGGCTGTACGTACTGGATTTCGAAGGCGATCTCCGCGCCAGCGCCGTCGAGAGCCTGCGCGAAGAGGTAAGCGCGGTGCTGCGCAATGCCCGCTCGGGCGACGAAGTCCTGCTCCGTCTGGAAAGCGGCGGCGGCACGGTGCCGAGCTACGGCCTCGCCGCCTCGCAGCTCGCACGGTTGCGGGAAAAGAGTGTCCGCGTGACGGTTTGCGTCGACCGAATCGCCGCGAGCGGTGGCTACCTCATGGCCGCCGTCGCCGATCACCTGGTTGCCGCGCCGTTCGCGGTCATCGGGTCCATCGGGGTAGTGGCCCAGCTGCCCAACCTGCACCGCCTGCTGAAACGCCACGATATCGATTACGAGCTGCACACCGCCGGTGAGCACAAGCGCACCCTCACGGTCTTCGGCGAGAATACGGATGCGGGCCGGGAGAAGTTCCGCGAGGAGCTGGACGCCGTCCATGAACTGTTCAAGCAGCACCTGGCGCGCTACCGGCCGGCTCTGGATATCCCGAGGGTCGCCACCGGGGAATTCTGGCTGGGCTCCCGGGCACAGGAGCTCGACCTGGTCGATGCCGTGGGCACCAGCGATGATCTACTGCTGGAACGCGGTGAACGCATGGACCTCGTCCACCTGCGCTGGCGCCGCCACGAACCCCTCGGCCGCCGCCTCTCACTGGTGCTGGAGTCGGTGTTGGCGCGGATTCGCTAGGCGAATTCGCACGAGTTAAAAGCTAAAAGTTTCAAGTTGAAAGTCGCGAGCGGCAGCGCACTGGCCGCTCGGACCTTTCAACTTTCAACCTGAAACTTGCCGCTCACCCTACTCTGCGCAAGGCAATAAAGCGTCCGTCGTCACCGTATTCCAGCTCGAAGCGACCGCGCACGCCGTCGTGGTCGCAATGGCGGTGAAGCACCCGCGCCGGAAAGCGCACTCGCCGTCCATCCTCGGCGGTGGCCAGAACATCCCGCGCCGCTCCCTTGTAGTAGGCGAGCCACTCGTCGCGACCGATTCGCAGACGCAGCCGGACCACCGGCATCAGGTGGCTGCCTCCGCCGGCCGACGCCGCGGCACACCCACCGTCTCTGCGACCGCGACCAGGAGTACCAGCAACGCACCGATCATCGTCCGGGCCGGCGGGATCTCGCCGAGCACCAGGGCCGCGGCGACGATGCCATAGACCGGCTGGAGACAGGAGATCATGCCGGCGCTTTTCGCCGGCAGGTGGCGCATGCTCGCGACGAAGAGCGTGTGCGCGAACGCAGTGAACACGGCCCCGAGCACGACGAGCAGGCCCCAGTCCGACGCCGTCGCCGCCGGCCGCGCGAACGCGCCCAGGCAGAGCACGATCACCACGAGCTGCCAGGTCATCATCAGCGACCCGGAGTAACCGGTTAGATATCGCCGGTGGAGAACATTACGCAGCGCGAACAGCAGCGCCGAACCCAGCCCCCAGAGAGCACCGGCGAGGTCCTCGGAAGCGAGCGAGAAATCCGGAACGACGAGCCCTACACCAACCAGCGCGAGTACCGCCAGCCCAAGATCGCGAGGGTGCCAGCCACCCCCATTGAACAACGGCTCGATCAGCACCGCCATTACCGGCCACGTGAACATCGCCACCACGGCAACCGCGACGGTGGAAACCTGGATGGCCTGAAAGTAAGTGCTCCAGTGCACGGCCATCAGAACCCCCAGCAGAACGACCAGCCAGCGGTCGCGCCAGTCATCCAGATGCCACCGCTCCCGCCGCCAGGCGAGCCAGGCGACGAGCACCGCGCCACCCACCAGTGAGCGCCAGGTGATGATGCTCACAGCGGGCAACGCCACCAGCTTGGCGAACAACGGCACGAGCCCGAGCAACAGCACGGACGCGTTGACCTGAATCAGGCTGCGGGAGACAGGGCTCATAACGATGTTCTCGACGGTAAGGGCGGACAGCCTGGCAGAGCGTGCCTTTCATGACGACATCCTGCCAGGCGCGCTCGACGGCCGACCTTGCCTAACGGTGAGATCACGCCAGACCGGTAGGCGCGAGACATGACTTCCACGACGACGACAAACCGCCGGTTGCGGGCGACCCGGCAACCGGCGGAGTGCGGGCGCTACGCGTGTATTTACCCGTGGCGTTCGCCTACGTAGCTGCCGGGGGCGTCCTCGATGGGCGTGAGGCGCCCGCCACCGGGCTGGCGTGCCGGCACCCGGCCGCCGGAGCGGTGGTTCAGCCAGCGCACCCAGTCGCCCCACCAGGACCCCTCGTGATACTCCGCGTTTTCCAGCCATCTGGCCGGGTCGGCGGGCATGTTGCGGTTGGTCCAGTAGCAGTACTTGTTCTTCTCCGGCGGATTGATGATGCCCGCGATGTGGCCCGATCCGCCGAGGACGAACTTGGTCGACCCCCCGAGCAGCCGTGCGCCCTGATACGTTGCCTGCCACGGTGCGATGTGATCTTCCCGCGCGGAGATGAAATACGCCGGGGTCTTGACCGTGGACAGGTCGATGGGCACACCGCCCAGCTCGATGCCACCGGGCTCGCGCAGCCGGTTCTCCAGGTACATGTTGCGCAGGTAGAAGGCATGCATGCGCGCGGGCATGTTCGTGCTGTCCTGATTCCAGTACAGCAGATCGAAAGGGAACGGGTCCTCGCCCTGGAGGTAATTGTTGACGAAGAACGACCAGATGAGGTCATTGGCGCGCAGGCTCGACATGGTCGCCGCCATCTGCGGTCCCGGCAGGTAGCCGATCTCGTTCATCTGCCGCTCGAGCTTGTCGAGCTGGTCCTCGTCGATGAACACCTCCAGCTCCCCCGGCTGCTCGAAATCCAGCAGCGCGGTGAAAAAGCTCGCGCTCTGCACGCGCTTGTCGCCCTTGGCCTCCAGGTAGGCGAGGGTACTGGCGAGCAGCGTTCCGCCCAGGCAATAGCCGACCATGTTCATCTCGGACTCACCGGTGGCCTGCTCCACGGCATCCATTGCCGCCAGCACACCCTCGCGCATGTAGTCCTCGAAGCTCTTGTCGGCGAGCGAGGCATCCGGGTTGCGCCAGGATATCGTGAATACGGTCTGTCCCTGCTCCACCAGGTAGCGAATCAGGGAGTTCTTCGGACGCATGTCCAGGATGTAATACTTGTTGATCCATGGCGGCACGAACAACAATGGCCGCCGCGCCACTTCCTCCGTGGCCGGGGCATACTGGATCACCTGGCAGAGTTCGGTCTGGGCGACGACCTTGCCCGGCGTGACCGCCAGATCCCGCCCCACCTCGAACGCCTCCGGGTCGGTCATGCTGATATTGAGCTTGCCATTCCCCCGCTCGAGGTCCTCGAGCAGGTTGTTCAGGCCCCGCAGCAGATTCTGCCCGCGTGTCTCGACGGTCTTCTGCAGCACTTCCGGATTGGTGGCGAGGAAGTTCGACGGCGACATCGCATCGATGAACTGCCGTGTATAGAAGTCGATTTGTCGCTCGGTCTTGTCGTCGAGGCCTTCGACATTCTTGACCGTGGTATGGACGTAATCCGCGGTGAGCAGGTAGGACTGCTTGATGAAGTCGAACAGCGGGCTTTCCTCCCACGATTCGTGGCGAAAGCGCTTGTCCTTGGGGTGCGGGCGGCGCACCGGCTCGGTTTCCACGCCCATCATGCGTAGCGTGGCATTCTGCACGAGCGACATGTACTCGTGCCAGAAGGTGACCTGCGCCTGCGCCAGCGCCACCGGGTCGCTCATGAGCCGCGTGTACAGGTCCTGAAAGAGACGGCTCATGTGCAGCGCATCGTCCATGCTCAACTGCGACGTACCTTCCTGGCGCGCGAGGAAGTCCTTGACCAGCTGCTGACTCTTGGCAGCGATTTCGGAGAGCGACTGCGCAAGCTCCTGGGGATCCACGTCCGTGGGCGTGGCCGAGCGATTCTCCGCCATGTCGTTGTCCTCGCTGATGGCGACTGGTGCGACTGGTTACAACCGACTTGTCCCGTCGATCATACTGCAGAGCAACAAAGGCGACCAAATGCCCGCAACGAGCGCCATGAATACGCCGGCCTCCCTTCAAGGCATGCTCATCGATGGCGATACACCGCCCGACCCGCGGTGGCTCCCCCGCGAGCTACCGAGCCTGAGCGCGCGCCCCGCCGAAGGCGTCTACCTGCACTGGAACGGCACCGCTCTTGCGCTCTGCCGCGCCGGTGACCGCCATCCCCTGCGCCTGGTCGTGGATTTCCTGGACACTGCCAGCCGTCGGCGCCAAGCCCGCGCGACGGTCGCCCGCGAGCAGCTCGCCCGCGCCTGTGGCCTGCGCCGGCGGGCCGCACGCACCATCGTCGATGCCACCGCGGGTGTCGGCCGCGACACGTTCCTCCTGGCCACCCTCGGCGCCCGCGTCACCGCCGTCGAACGCTCACCCGTGATCGCCGCACTCCTGGCCGACGGACTGCGCCGCGCGGCGTTGGCGCCGGAAACCTCGCCGGTGGTCGAAAGGATCACGCTGATCACCGGCGATGCACGGTCGCTGCCCCCGGGGCCGCGCCCGGAGGTCGTCTATCTCGACCCCATGTACCAGGCGGTCGGACGCAAGGCGCTCGCCGGCAAGGAGATGCAGCTATTGCAAGCGCTTCTCGGCCCGGACACCGACGCCGATTCCCTGCTCGCCGCCGCCCTCGCCACCGCGGGAGAACGCGTCGTCGTCAAACGCCACCGTCACGCGCGACCGCTTGCCGATCACCGGCCGCATCACTGCGTGGAAGGGCGTAGCACGCGCTTCGACGTCTACATGATCTCCTGATCCGCGATCTCGCCGTGTCCCGCTCACCCCGCGGGACTGGTGACAGACCCGGGCCCCCGTGCAATAGTCGATACGAGCTGCCCCCCGCGCCCGGTGGGTTATGGCCATGCGCCACGGGGGCAAGGCGGTCCGGCGCGGTACGATTCGGCGAATCAGCGTGCAATGGACAGCGTACAGGGGAGCATTGCGATGACGGCGCGCAAACGCCACCCCCAGGCACCCCGTCCCCGGGCCTTCGATGAGGCGCTGGCCGACAAGGCCGCCGAGTGCTTCAGCGTCGGCGGCGTCGAGTGGGTGAGACTGGTCGAGGACTGGCACGGCCTGCCCCGCGGACTGGTGCGCGTAGCCGGGCGCGTGGTCCCGGACTATCCGCACATTGCGAGAGTCTTCGCGCTTGGTGCCGGCATGCGGGCGAACATCCATGGCCCCTGTCATGTCGAGGAGAAGATAGACGGCTACAACGTACGCATCTTTCCTGCCGGCGACCGCACGGCCGCCATCACCCGCAGCGGCCGGCCGTGCCCGTTCACCATGGACCGACTGCCCGATCTCCTCCCCGAGGGGGCCCTGGAACGTCTGTTCCACCGTGAGCCGGACGCGGTTCTGTGCGCCGAGATCGCCGGCCCCGGCAACCCTTACATGGACACCGCCTCACCCCGCGGCGGCGAGGACGTGCGGTTGTTCGCCTTCGACCTGCTGCGTCTCGACGGCAGCACTTTCGCCCCCCTGCCCGAGCGCGACCGAGTGCTGCAGGCGGCGGGCGTGCCCCAGGCCCCACGGCTGGGTGTGTATGGACCCGACGACCTGCCCGCGCTCGTCGACTGCATCCGCCGGCTCGACCGCGAAGGCGCCGAGGGCATCGTACTCAAGCCCGCGGGAGAAGGCCTGCGGGTCAAGTACGTCTGTCCGGGAATCAACGTCACCGATGCGGCCTCCGAGGCGGCCATGGAACTGGAGCTGCCCGGCGAGTTCTACACCCAGCGCCTCGTCCGGCTGGTCATGGCGTTGCGCGAGCTCGGCGAACGCCATCGCGTAGCCGAACTGGGCGAGCGCTTCGGCCGCGAGCTCGCCGTCGGATTCGACCGCGCCCTCATGGAAGTCGAACGCACCGGCGAACTGGCGAGGCGCTACACCGTGCGGCTGCGCTCAGCCGAGAGCGTGGACGCGCTGCTTGACCACCTCAACCGAGGATCGCGCACAATCCGTGCCGTCGAGGAGGACCGTCATCACGATGGCCGGCACTGGGTGCTGACTTTCCGCAAGGTCTTTCGCCGTTCCACCTCCCGCCTGGCGAGCCTGCGCGGCGGCGATCCGATCTTCGACTAACCCGCCACCTCGATCTCCGGTCGGCACCGCACCGGGAAATTCACCGAGCGCGCAATGAAGCAGCGCGCATGAGCATCCTCGTGCAATGCCGCGGCACGCTCGCGGTCAGAGTCCGGGCTCACGGTGACCCGGGGCGCAAGCACCACTTCCGTGAACGCAATGCCGCCGTCGGCCACCTTCTCCATGGTGCCACCGGCGTCATCGCGGTAGGCGGTGACAGTGACACCGGCATCCGCGCACAGGTGCAGGTACCAGAGCATGTGACAGGCGGACAGCGACGCCACCAGCAGATCCTCCGGGTTGTAGCGGGAGGCATCCCCGAGGAAAGCCGGATCGGCGGAGCCGATCAATTCCGGCTTGCCCGAGCCGGCAATAGCGTACTCCCGGCTGTAGGCGCGGTAATCACTGGTCCCCGTGCCGCGATTCCCCCGCCACTCGAGATCGATCCGGTAGGTGTGCGCTCTACTGCCACTCATTGTTACTAATCTTCTCAGAGGTATTGTCATGCGTCAGCCGGTCTGTGCGCCGATGGGGCAAGGCGCGAGGCGCGCGGTGTAGCCGGGCTACATAAGCGGCGAGCAACGCAGATCCCATCGGCGCACAGACCGGCCCGAAGGGAGCGCCAGAGCGGCCCGGTGGCGGCGTTGCGCCCGCTTGACGTGACCCCCGGCCACGCCGGCGCGAGCGCGCCTTGCCCCCGAGCCGCTCTGGCACTCTGACACATGACAATACCTCTGAGAAGATTAGTATCGCTACCTCGTCGGTTAGTGCGTGCCAGATTTCCCCGTGCTATCGCCTTCACCGCCGGCCAGGTGCACCATCAAGCCGTACAGACGCTCGGCGGGCATCAGTCGCAACCCCCCCTTCTCCGCCCATTGCATCAGGCCGTGGTCCGCCGACGCCACCGCGGCATTGAGCTCGAGGGCCAGAAGGATCACGTCCAGGTCCTCGCTGGAGTCGAGCAGGCCGGTTCGCAACGCTTCACGGTAGCGATCCCGCAGCCAGCGAATGGTCCGGTCGACGCTGGTGGGCTGAACCTCGCGTACGGCCTTCTCGGCGACCCGCAGACCGCGATCGATACGTGCGCGGATATCTTCGATGAGCTCGTAGAGGTACAACCCCGGCACCTGCAGATCGTGCCGGCGCGGGGCCTGCAGCCGCACCACGAACTCCAGGTCCGGTGGCAAACGGTCGGCGTCGGTGAAATGGGTCAGCTCGTTCATCACCGACGGCGGCATGTAGCACGACAACCTCGGCGACGCGCATCGTGCCAGCTCGACGAAGCGTGACAGCGCTGCAGTGGCGTCCGTGCCGAACGTGGCAGCCACATCGGGATTGGTAAACACGCTGGTGTCCAGCACTATGGCATCGACGCCGCTCACCACGACCTCCTGGACCGGCACCTTGTAACTACCATCTTCGCAGAGCCGCAAGCATGCGTCAGCCTGTCCATGCCCCAGCGTCCCCGTCGCCGACGGGACGTCAACGAGGCGCGGCTTCCCTGCTATCCTTGGTCGCCACGCGCCGTCCGTCGGCGGCGCGTCAGACAACCAACGCAGAACAATCAACCGACAAGGAGACCGTCAATGCGCAAGATGCGTGTGATCG
>CAZHBN010000081.1:6537-14266 GCA_964530405.1 uncultured Ectothiorhodospiraceae bacterium | reverse complement strand
ATGCGGGTCGGCGAGCGCAATGGCGAGGGCACCGAGCGACTGGCGATCCGGCCCTACCCCAAGGAGCTGGAGGAAGAGGTGCCCCTCGGCGATGGCCGCACGTTGCTGCTAAGGCCCATCCTGCCGGAGGACGAGCCGGCGCTGCAGCGGGCGTTCGCCAAGCTCACCCCCGAGGAAGTGAGGCTGCGCCTGTTCGTGCCGGTGAAAACGCTCTCCCACGTCACTGCCGCGCGGTTCACGCAGCTCGATTACGACCGGGAGATGGCATTGATTCTGTCCGATCATGCGCGGCCGGGCGAGGCAGAGATCTACGGCGTCGTGCAGATATCCACTGACCCGGACAACGAGCGCGCCGAGTACGCCATCATCGTCGGCCACGAGGTCACCGGCATGGGGCTCGGCATGCTGCTCATGCGGCGGATCATCGATTACTGCCGCGGCCGCGGTACCCGCCGGATCTTCGGCGATGTCCTGCGTGACAACGTCACCATGCTGCGACTGTGCGAGCGGTTGGGGTTCGTGCGTCACCCCGTAGCCGACGAGCCGGAGATCGTCCGCGTGGAGCTGGATCTCGCGCAGGCACAGTCCTGATCCCACGGCACGGCGACTTCCGGGGGCGGGGACACACGGGATTTCGGGCGGGCATCGCGTCGGCGGCGGACGTCTCGGCTCGGTGACGGTTGACCCTGGTCAATCCAGTCTCCGCAGAGCGGGCTAAAGTGGTGTATGAATCATCGCTAGGTGCCACGACGCCTATCGACGGATACCGGTGTCCACCAACGAGGGAAGCGATTGCGTAGGTATCGTCGCCTTGTCGCCTGGACCGTGGTCATCGTGATGCTGGCCGCCGGTATCTGGTACTGGAGCCGTCCGGCGCCGCCGGAAGTCCGGGTAGCGGCTGTCGAGCGCGGCGCGGTGGAGCGTACCGTGAGCAATACCCGGGCAGGCACGGTGAAGGCCGCACGGCGGGCGCGTATATCGCCGAGTACCAGTGGCCAGGTCGTCAGTCTGCCGGTACACGAAGGGGCGCGTGTGGCCGCCGGCGATCTCCTGCTCGAGCTGTGGAACGACGATATCCGCGCCGAGCTGGACGTCACGCTGGTGAGCGCGGAAGCCGCGGATGCCCGTGCCGACCAGCTCTGCGTGCAGGCACGCGCCGCGAAGCGTGACGCCGACCGCATTCAGCGCTTGCGCAGCCAGGGGTCGGTATCGGAGGAAGCGGCGGATCGCGCGGTGAGCGAACGCGATGCCAGTGCCGCCGCCTGCCTGGCCGCGCGCAAGGACGCCACCACCGCCCGGCACCGGATCTCGGCCGTCGAGGCGGCCCTTGCGCGCACCCGGCTACATGCGCCGTTCGACGGTGTCGTCGCCGAGGTCAACGCCGAGCTCGGCGAGATCGTCACCCCCTCCCCGCTGGGTATCGCGACACCGCCTGCCGTGGACCTGATCGATACCACCACGTTGCTGGTCAGCGCCCCCATCGACGAGGTGGATGCGCCGGCGGTGGCAGTGGGCATGCCCGCCCGCATCAGCCTGGACGCGTTTCCCGGACGCGCTTTCGACGGCCGTGTCACGCGTATCGCCCCGTACGTTCTGGACGTGGAGAAACAGGCCAGAACGGTGGAAGTGGAAGTCACCTTCACCGCCGATGACGAAACGCGGCAGCTTTTGCCCGGTTACAGCGCGGATGCGGAGATCCTGGTGGACGTGGCCACCGAGGTACTGCGTGTGCCCAGCGAGGCCATGGCGGGTGACAATGCCGTACTCGTCGTCACCACGGACGGCCGTGTGGCACGACGCCAGGTGACCACCGGCATCCGCAACTGGGATTTCACGGCCGTGCGCACCGGCCTCGACGGCGGCGATCGGGTGATCGTCTCCAGCGATCACGCGACCCTCACCGAGGGCATGGCCGTGCGCATCGCCGGGGATACCACGCGGTGATCCAGCTCGATGGCGTCCAGCGGCACTTCACCGTGGGTGGTGAGCTGGTCCGCGCGCTGGACGGTGTCGACCTCGATCTGGCCGACGGGGAGTATGCATCGATCATGGGACCGTCGGGGTCGGGCAAGTCGACGCTGCTGCACGTGCTCGGCCTTCTCGACCGCCCTACCAGTGGTATCTACCGTATCGATGGACGCGACGTCACCGCCCTCGATGACGAGGCCCGCACGCGGGTACGCGCCGAGAAAATCGGCTTCGTCTTTCAGTTTTTTCATCTCGTCCCCCGCCTTACCGCTGCCGAGAACGTGGAGCTCCCCCTCACGCTGGCGGGTGTTGCACCACCGCAGCGTCGGGAGCGTGTCGCCCGCGTCCTCGATGCGGTAGGACTCGGTGGCCGTGCACGTCACCTTCCAGGGCAGTTGTCCGCCGGTCAGCGACAGCGTACCGCGATCGCGCGGGCCACGGTGACGTCGCCGTCGGTGCTGCTGGCCGACGAGCCGACGGGTAACCTCGACCGCCGCACCGGTGGCGACGTCATAGAGCTGCTGGAACACCTCAATGCCGGCGGAATCACGTTGGTGGTCGTTACTCATGATCCGGAGATCGGGGAGCGCGCCGGGCGCCACATCCGCCTGGTGGACGGACGAGTCGCTGCCGACGATGGCGTGAGGGCCGCATCGTGACCGCCCTGGACGGCGTGCGTTTTGCCGTACGCGCGCTCGCCGGCTACCGCAGCCGCAGTCGGCTGATGCTGCTTGCCATGGCCATCGGCGTGGCCGCCGTCGTCGTTCTCACCGGTCTCGGCGAGAGTGCGCGTCGTTATGTCGCGGGCGAATTCGCCTCGCTGGGGACCAATCTCCTGGTGGTGCTTCCCGGGCGCAATGAGACCACCGGCGGTGCACCGCCGATCGTGGGTACGACCCCGCGTGACCTCACCATCGACGATGCGCTCGCCCTGTACCGCAGTCGTGCCGTTACCCGGGTGGCACCTCTGAACGTGGGCGAGGCACCGGTTTCCCACGGGCGGCTCAGCCGTGACGTCACCATCCTGGGCACCACCGCCGCTTACGATGCGGTGCGTTCGTTGCACCTGGAATCCGGCCGCTTTCTGCCCGATGAAGCGCTCGACCGGCCCAGCCCGGTGGTGGTGCTGGGTTCGACCCTACGCCGGGAACTCTTCGGCGAGGCCGCAGCGCTGGGGCGTTGGGTACGCATCGGAGATCGCCGCTTCCGCGTCGTCGGCATCTCCGTGCAGCGGGGTCAGTCCCTGGGAGTGGATATGGACGATGTGGCCATCATCCCGGTTGCCGCCGCCCAGGCGCTGTTCGATACGCCCTCGTTGTTCCGCATCCTCGTGCAGGTCCGCGCGCGTGACGCGCTGGCGCAGGCCCAGGCGGACGTCCGGCGCATCATCCGCGAACGCCACGAAGGCGAGGACGATGTGACCGTGATCACCCAGGACTCGGTGCTCGCCGCCTTCGACCGCATCCTCTCGAGCCTGACGCTGGCGGTGGGCGGCATCGCCGCCATCAGCCTGGGCGTCGCCGGCGTGCTGATCATGAACGTCATGCTCATCGCCGTGAGTCAACGCACGGCCGAAATCGGCCTGCTGCGGGCGCTCGGGGCGTCCAGGCGGCAGGTGTTGGCGTTGTTTCTCGTCGAGGCCCTGCTCCTCGCCGCCGCCGGTACGGTGGTCGGTATCGCGCTGGGCCTGGCCGGCGGCGCGCTGATCCATCTTGTGTTCCCGGTACTGCAGCCACTACCGCCCCTGTGGGCGCCCGTCGCGGCCGCGGCGATCGCCATGGCGACCACGGCAGTGTTCGCATGGCTGCCGGCGCGCCGCGCCGCGCGCATGGATCCCATCGTCGCCCTGGCGGGTCACTGATGCGAGCAGCCGACTACCTGCGCCTGACCTGGCGCACCGTGACGGCCCTGCGGTTGCGCAGCGCGCTCACCGCGCTGGGCATCGCCATCGGCATTGCCGCGGTGATCCTGCTGACCTCCATCGGTGAAGGTCTGAACCGGTTCGTACTCGCGGAATTCAGCCAGTTCGGCACGAACATCATCGCCGTGAACCCGGGGCGGCAGTCCACCCACGGCGCGTCCATCGGCATATTCGGCACGGTCAGGCCACTGACCATCGATGACGCCGAGGCCCTGCGGCGTATACCCGGCGTACGCGCGTCGATGGGGGTCATCCAGGGGAATGCCCAGGTGGAATCCGATCGCCGACGCCGTCGCACCACGGTGCTCGGCGTCGGCGCCGAAATGCCCGCGGTGTTCTCGTTCCGACCCGCGATCGGGCGTTTCCTGCCGCCGGACGACCCCACCGCCGCGCGCCCGTTGGCGGTGCTGGGCAGCAAGGTTCACGAGGAGCTGTTCGGAGCCGGCGACGCACTCGGCGAGCGGGTTCGTATCGCCGGCAGCCGCTTCCGGGTCATCGGCGTGATGACGAGCAAGGGTCAGATCCTGGGATTCGACATGGATGATGCCGTCTACGTTCCCACGGCACGCGCTCTGGAGCTGTTCAACCGCGAAGGCGTCATGGAAATCGATGTGCTCTACCGTGAGGGAATGTCCGCCCGGGCGGTGGCCGATGCGATCGCGTCCATGCTCACGGCGCGACATGGCCGGCGGGATTTCACCATCACGACGCAGCAGGAGATGCTCAGCGCTCTCGGCTCGGTGCTGAATGTGCTGACCTTCGCGGTGGGCGCATTGGGCGCGATCTCGCTGGCTGTAGGCGCGGTGGGGATACTCACTATCATGACCATTGCCGTGCGCGAGCGCACCGCCGAGGTGGGGCTGCTGCGTGCACTGGGGGCGGGTCGCGGTCAAGTGATGATGCTCTTTCTCGGTGAAGCGGTGGTCCTGGCCGCGCTCGGCGGAGTGACCGGACTGGTGTTGGGTGCGCTCGGGGGGCAGCTACTCGGCCTGCTGGTACCCGGGTTGCCCGTGCACACGCCCTGGGAATTCGCCGTCGCCGCCGTCGCCGTCGCGGGTCTCATCGGCCTGATCGCCGGCGCCTGGCCAGCCCGGCGCGCCGCCGGCCTTGACCCCATCGACGCGCTCCGCGCGGAATGACGCAAGCGATGCCCGCTCCCGTGAGGTCGCCATGTTCACACTGTTTCTCTGCGGTGATGTCATGACAGGGCGAGGGGTTGATCAGATCCTCCCCCATCCCGGGAATCCGCGACTCCAGGAGTCATTCGTCCGGGATGCCCGTCATTACGTGGCCCTTGCCGAATCGGTCAATGGCCCCGTCCAGCGCCCGGTGGCATTCGACTACATCTGGGGCGAGGCACTCGCCGAGCTCGACGCCCGCGCGCCGGCGGCGAGAATCATCAACCTGGAGACCAGCGTCACCACCAGTGACGATGCCGCGCCGAAGGGCATCAACTACCGCATGCACCCGCGCAACGTGGCCTGTCTCACGGCCGCTCGCATCGACTGTTGCGTGCTCGCGAACAATCATGTGCTCGACTGGGGCGACGCGGGTCTGCGGGAGACGCTACGGGTGATCGGCGACGCCGGGCTCGCCCGGGCCGGTGCCGGCATCGACGACACGGCGGCCGCGGCGCCCGCTCGTTTGCCGATCGGCAACGGCAATCGCCTGCTGGTGTTCGCGGCCGCCACCGGCGACAGCGGTGTGCCGCCGGAGTGGGCGGCCACGCCGGCGACCGCCGGCGTCCACCGCCTACCGGATCTCTCGGAGACCACCCTCAGGAGTCTTGCCACCACCGTGGCGGCGCAGCGTCGTCACGGCGATATCGTGCTGTTCTCCGTGCACTGGGGTGGCAACTGGGGGTTCGAGGTCTCGGCGACGGCGCGCCGGTTCGCCCGCGGATTGATCGACCGCGCCGGCGTCGACGTGGTCCACGGACACTCGTCGCACCATGTCAAAGGGCTGGAAGTCCACCGCGACCGCCTGATCCTCTACGGCTGCGGCGACTTCCTCAACGACTACGAGGGCATTGGCGGGTACGATCGTTACCGTGGCGATCTGAGCCTGATGTACTTCCCGCGCCTGAACCCGGCCTCCGGGCGGCTGCGGGGGCTCGACATGGTGCCCACGCGCATCCGCCGGATGCGTATCGAGCGTGCCCGGGGTGACGACCGCCACTGGCTGGCACGCACCATGGTGCGCGAGTGCGCGCGCCTCGGTACCCGGGTGCGATACGGTGACGCCGGACCATTGACGCTCGGGCCCTGAGCTGACCGGCGGGGACAGGCACGGCATGCGCGCAACGTCATTGCAGGCACAACAGGTACGCCAGCGCGAGGTGATCGATTACCTCGCGCACGCCGCCGGTGGCGGTAGTGACCGCGACGGTGTGGAAGTGGTGGAGACGCACCTGTCGTGGCTTTTCCGCACCCCGTCGACGGTGCTCAAGCTCAAGAAACCGCTGCAGTACGCCTATCTGGACTACGCCAGCGTGGCGGCGCGGCACCGGCAGTGCGCGGCGGAGGTCCACCTCAACCGCCGCCTGGCGCCGGCGGTCTATCTCGGCGTGAGCGCAGTCACGGAGACCGACACGAATGGCCTGGCGCTCGATGGCGACGGCGAGCCCGTGGAATACCTGGTCCGCATGCGGCGCCTGCCGGACGCCGCCAGCCTGGAGCGGTTGCTGCAATGTAACGGGGTCACCGTGCAGCGCGTGGACGCCCTGGGCACTGCCCTGAGCCGTTTCTACGAAACGTTGCCCGGTGCCTGCCTGGACCCGGCCCTGTACCTGGCGCGGCTGCGCCGGGGCATCCGGGAGGATCTGGATGCGCTCGCCATGCCGAGCTACGGGCTGGACCGGTCGCTGGTGCAGCGCGTCGGCAACGGGCTGATGCGGATAGTGGACGCCGAGGCAGCGACGCTGACGGAGCGTGCGGGCGCAGGCCGGGTCGTGGAAGGCCACGGTGACCTCAGGCCCGAGCACGTCTATTTCGCCCCACAGCCCGTGGTCATCGACTGTCTGGAATTCAGCCGCCAGCTGCGCACGCTGGATGCCGTGGACGAGCTCAGCCTGCTCGCCATGGAATGCGAACGCCGGCGGGCCGGCTGGGTGGGCAGGCGGCTGCTTTGCCGCTATGCGGAGCTGGCCGGGGACGAGCCGTCCGCCCGGCTCTGCGCGTTGTTCATGGCGCGCCGCGCCCTGCTCTGGGCGAAGCTCGGTGTCTGGCACCTGGACAGGGATCCGGCACGTGACCGGGACAAGTGGCTGCACCGCGCCGCCGAGTACCTAGCCCTGGCGCGGCATTATGTGTGCTAGTGCCCTGAACCGTTGGTCGGGCCCCGGTGACTGGTTACCAACCGTTTCGAATGCACGAGCGGGCGTCACTGATTCGGGACGATCAGCCACGAGCGAGTGCTTCCACCATTTCGGCGACGGAGCGGTTCTCGTGCATGCAGCGAATCGCCCCGGCGACCAGGGGCGTCGTATCCACCAAGTCCAGTCGCGTCTGCCGGATCTCGGCTGAGAGACGAAACGGTGGCACGGTGTCGCCGATCAGCAGGCGCTCCAGGGGCGCATCCGCCAGGATCCGGCTGGCATCCCCGGTGAACAGCCCGTGCGTGGCGACGGCGCAGACGTGGCGTGCCCCGGCCTGCCGGCAGGCCGCGGCGGCACGCGCGATGGTGCTGCCGGTGCTGACCAGGTCATCCACGATGACGGCGGTCTTGCCGGCGACATCGCCCACCATCGCGTCGCCGGAGATCACCCCCTCACTGCGCTTTTTCTCCAGGAATGCCATGCCGGGGGTCACGGTGGTCCGTTCGGCCAGGGTTTCCCGGAGG
>CAZHBN010000081.1:0-6437 GCA_964530405.1 uncultured Ectothiorhodospiraceae bacterium | reverse complement strand
AGCGGGCGACTCTTGTGCTCGCCGTCTTCGAACGCCCGCTCCTCGTGCGATGCCAGGGAGATCTCCAGCCTTGCCGCCACCCGGCGACCGTATTCCCCGCTCTCCGCAGGCGCGAAAATAGCGACGGTGTTCTGACTCATTCGTCTGTGTCCCAAGTCGCGAACGTCGTTTGCGCTGTAGCACATTGTCGCAAGCGTCACCGTTGACGCACGTCAATACCAGCAGGGGTTGGGCGTATGAGACTCCCCGTTCAGGGATGAAGATCAACCACCGTTACCGCGGGCGACCGGCTTGCGGATTGACATCTTCACTATACCGAACCGGGTGGATTTCATGACTGAGAGCACGCAACCCCAGGATTTCATGGCCCTGGAGGCCCGATGGCTTCGGATCTGCCAGGACCTGACCGTCGGCACCCTGAACCGGATGAGCGCACTGCCGGCGAATCCCGGTGGCTGGGACGAGCCGTACCGGGAAATGCTCGGCGTCGCCCGGCGCGCCGTCGACGATACCCTCGCCCTGGAGCGAGACTGGGTGGATGCCTGCACGCGACTGGGAGCATCCGTGCCCTACGGCGGGGCGCTCGTCCAGGACAATGCCACGTTCGTGCGCACCGCCATCGATGGGCGCGAACCGCTGTGGCATGCATGGTTCGATGCCGCCGAGCGCCTCGCCGATGCCGGCCCGGGGGCGAACGCGCCGATGCTTTCGATGAATACGGCGTTTCAGGCCTGGAAGGACGCCGTCGAGGGTGTTCAGCAGGCGGCGACTGACACCGTGACCGAGCAATCGGTTGCCAGGGCGAAGCCGGCGGCGGAGAAGCCGGCACAGCAGGCCAAGGCGTCCAGCTGACGCAATGCCCGGGTGGTCACGGGAGCCACCCGGGCGTTCATGGGGCACGTTGATTGCCCGCGAGTGCCGGGCCAGTGGCGCCAGCGCTCGCCGCGCTGCTCAGACCTCCGCTCCGTGCAGGTATTCCAGAAACCACTCGCAGGCGAGCGCCGAGACCTGTTCCAGCGCGCCGCGCTCCTGGAACAGGTGGGTGGCGCCCGGCACGATCTCGATGCGTGCGACGCCCTGTATCATGCGGGCGGCGCGGCGATTGAGGTCCAGGACCAGCGGATCGCGTCCGCCCACGATCAGCAGCGTCGGCGCCCGCACCCTGCCCAGGTAGCGCTCCGCCAGGTCCGGTCTGCCGCCCCGGGAGACCACCGCCGCGACACGATCGGCACGCCGGGCGGCGGCGATCAGCGCCGCGGCCGCGCCGGTGCTGGCGCCGAAGTACCCCAGGGGCAGGCTGCCGAGGGCCTCGTCGTCATCGAGCCAATCCGTTACCGCGACCAGGCGGCTGGCAAGCCGGGGAATGTCGAAGCGGTACTCGCGGGTAATCTCGTCTTCGCGCTCTTCGGCTGCCGTGAGCAAATCGAGCAGTACCGTAGCCAGCCCGTTGGCGACCAGTCGCGAGGCGACCGTGCGATTACGTGGGCTCAGCCGACTGCTGCCACTGCCGTGGGCGAAGACCACGACACCCGTCGGCGCCGCCCGCGGCTGGATGATATCGGCGCGCAGGCGCACGTGGTCCGCGTCAATCTCGGCGGCGGAGGAAACCGTTGCTGGCGGGTCGCGATCTGTCATGGCTGCGCCTCCCGCAAGACGGCGGGTCTGGCTACACCGACGTTGCGGCAACGCTCAGGGGCGACGCGTGAGCTCACGCTCGCGCTGGCGCTCGACGACCGCGGCCAGGTCGTCGAGCATCTCCGCGAGCAACCCGATAACGTCGTCCACGGCGATCAGCCCAACCAGGTCGCCGGTATCGTCCACGACCGGCACCCGTCTCACGGCCTGGTAGCGCATCAGCTCCAGAGCGTCGAAGAGGCTGTCGTCCTCACGCACGAGATAGGCCGACTCCGTGACGATATCGCGCAGCGCGAGGGTCTCGGGCTCCAGCCCGGTCGCCATGACCTCCACGACCAGGTCCCGGTCGGTCACGATGCCCGTGGGGCGGCGGATGTCGCCCCTGTCCTCGACCAGGATCACGTCCCCGATGTGCTGCTCGCGCATGAGCTTCGCCGCCGCCGCCACCGACTCGTCACCGCGCATGACGATGACGTCACGGGTGCAGTATTCGCCCACAGACATGACGCCCCTCCTCACCGCTGCCGTTCATACCGCACCCCTTCATTTTACTAACCTTGCAGGAAGCGGGCGTCGTGAGCGATGCCCCGAGCTGGCTTGCGGCCCCGGGCATTGCCAGCGGGCGGTCGCGTTCGCGGAGCCCGCCCCGTGGCATCGACATCACTTCACCTCGACCCGCCGGCGCCGGGATTCCCGGATCTTCGGCAATGTGAGCTCGAGGATGCCATCCTTGAATTCGGCCTTCGCCTTGTCGGCGTCCACATCCCCGGGCAGCGCCACTGTGCGCGCGAACGCACCGCGCGATATTTCGTAGCGAAAGTAATCACCACCCTCGTCCCGGGATTCGGTGTGGGTTTCACCCTTGATGGTCACCGTATCGTCGGTCACCGAGACATCGATATCCTCGCGCTTGATGCCCGGGATCTCGGCGCGCACCACGATCTCCTTGTCATGGTCGACCACGTCGACCTTGGGCAGGCGTGGCTCCATGGTCGCGAGATTGTCCCAGGGCGAACGCTGCCATCGCGCCGGCCGCAACCAGCCACGATTGAAAACGTCCTCGAAGAATCGCTCCATCTCCTCCCACGGTGCCCATCCACGAGAGGTCGGGGCCGGCGTCGTGGTCTCGGGGGACCGGGAGACGTCCTTTCCGCTTTCGTTGGCCATTTCACAGACTCCTTCGGCCTGGCCGAGTTCGTGTACGATCGCACTAGGCAGGGCATGCAGGATCAACGGCTCGGGCACTGATCCTCACTGCAATCTAGATCGTGGTGTGACGCCGCACGTTGACGTGAATCAACGCTCAGGGCCGTCCCCGAGCCGCCACGCCGGGCTGGCTCAGGAGGCCAGATCGGGTTCTCCACAGCGGCCCACGATGAATGTCCGGCTTGCCTCGCGGAGCCTGACGGCTTCGGACCAGCCATCGCTCTGTGGCGTCAGCGGTGCGCCGACGTAAACGCCTACCGACCCGGGCCGCGGCAGCCAGTCACTGCCACGCATCAGCGAGCGGGTGCCCTGCAGGGCCACCGGGACCACCGCGATGCCGTTGCGCACGGCCGCGACGAAAGCCCCCATGTGGAAGACGCCGACACCGGCGCCACGATGCAGCGTGCCTTCCGGAAAAACGGCCAGAGAGTCGCCCCGTTCGATGGCCGCGAACGCCTGCTGTGTGTCTTCGCTCGCCGCCTGCGGGTCGAGACGCTCGACGAACAGCGTCCCCAGCCTTCGCAGCAGCACGCGCACGAAGAAATGCCGGCTGAGCTCGCGCTTGGCCAGGTAGCGGAAATCCCGGGGCAGCGCCGCGGTGAGCACGAGCGCGTCCAGGTAGCTGGCATGGTTGGCGACCAGCACGCAGGGACCGTCATCGGGCAGGGACTCGATGCCCTCGCGCTGGATGTGAATGCCGGTGATCGCCGCGGCGGCCCGTGCGCATCGCCGCGCCAGCCACCAGCGCCACTGCCGCCGCGGCAGCACCACCGCGCTCGCCCACACCAGGGTGACCGTGGTCCCGAACACCGCCCAGGCATAGGCGGCGTAGGCCCATTCCCCCAGACGTGCGGTTTGTGCCCGCAGGCGTATGACGGCGGTTGCTGTCGCGAGCCGGAGCACCTGGCGCCACGCCGCCGCCGTGGGCGCCCCCAGGCGACCGCTACGATAGAGCTCGCGGGTTGCCGCACGCCGGATCTTGCCGCTGGACGTCTTGAGCACGCTGTGCGGCGGCACCAGGCGAATGTCATCGGCCGGCAGGTTGATCACGTCCACCGTCGCCTGTCGGATCGCCGCGTGCAGGCGCTCCCGCTCGTCGGCGTCCTGGCTACGGGTCTCGGCGACCACCACCAGCGCTTCCACGCCGGTGTCCGGATCGGGATTGCCGAAAACGGCGACGCAACCCTTGCGCACCCCTGCCAGCCGCCCCACGGCGTCCTCCAGCTCATAGGGGTAGACGTTGCGACCGCCGCGCACGATGACGTCCTTGCTGCGCCCGCTGATGTGTAGTTCGCCACCGGCCAGGTATCCCCGGTCACCGGTGCGCAGCCACGACCCGTCGTACAGGGCGCGGCTGGCATCGGCGTTGTGCAGGTAGCCGGCCGTCGCCGACGGTCCCCGGAACTCGATCTCGCCCTCGCGCCGCTCCGCCAGCTCGTGGCCGCCGGCGCCGACGATGCGCACTTCGTACCCGGGCAGTGGCGGGCCGCAGTTCACGAACGCCATCCCCGGCTCGTCATCCTCAACCGGCTCGGCCCTGCCGGTGGCGGTGAACGTGTCGCGGCTGACCCGGTCGCTCACTGGCCCCCGCCCCGGTGTCGGCACGCACAGCCCCACCGCTGCCTCGGCGAGGCCGTAGACCGGCATCATCGCCTCGCGCCGGAACCCGTGAGGGGTGATCGCCCGGGCGAATCGCTCCATGGTGACGGGGCTGACCGGCTCCGCGCCGTTGAAGGCCACCCGCCAGGTGCTGAGATCCAGGCCGTCGAGGCGTTCAGGCGTGATCGCACGCAGGCACAGCTCATAGCCGAAATTCGGCCCGCCCGAGATCGTGCCGCCGTGCCGGTGAATGAGCTCCAGCCACCGCAACGGCCGGGCGAGGAATCCCAGGGGAGACATCACCACCAGCGGTATCGCGTAGTACAGACTGCCCAGCCAGGCCGCGATCAGGCCCATGTCGTGGTAGAGCGGCAGCCAACTGACGAAGACGTCCTCCGAGGTCGCATCCAGGCGCTCGCCCATCGCGCGGATGTTCGCCAGCAGCTGCGCATGGGTCAGGGTCACCCCCTTGGGATCGCCGGTACTGCCGGATGTGTACTGCAGCAACCCGAGATCGTCGGCGCCCGCCGGCCCCGCCGGGGGGGAAACCCCGGACCGGGACAGCTCATCGACGGTGACGATGGCTTCCAGTCGAGGCGCCTCCGCGCGCAGCAGTTGCGCCACCCGCCGGGCCTCGGCCACCGTGATCAGCACCCGCGCCCCGGCATTGGTGAGGATGCGGCCGTGGCGGCGCAGATGCTCTTCGAGCTGGCTCGCGCGTGCCGGCGGATAGATCGGCACCGGTGCGGCGCCGATGCGCAGCGCCGCCAGGAAGGCGGCGAAATAACCGGCCTCCGTGGGCAGCATGAGCGCGACGGCATCGCCCCGGCGTATTCCGCGTTCCACCAGGCCGGCGGCGACCGCCCGCGCCTGCCGGTCCACCTCCGCGTAGCTCAGGGTGTCGGGCGGCCCGTCGGCGCCGTAGATCGTCAGATGCGGGCGTTCGGCGTGGCGGTCGAGGTGCCAGTCCATGACAGCGGTGACGGTGGTGGCCTGCGCCGGGGCGCCGGCGACGTACGACGCCGGTGACGCCGGGGCTTGCGTCAGATCGGCGCTGACGTGTCCGTGCGCGGTGACGATCTCCTCCAGCAGCTCACCAGGGGTATCCGCCGTCAGCGCCCGCTCGGGAAGGTCCACACCAAAGGTCCGCTCTATCCGGACGATGAGCTCTGCCCGCGCCATGCTGTCCAGCCCCAGGTCCCGGTCCAGCCGGGAATCGAGCGCAATCGCCTGCGACTCCGCCGCCCGGGGGTGCGACTCGCGCACCAGGCGATGGATGATCTCCAGAAGCTGGCGTGTCAGCGCCTCGCGGTCCGGCGAGGCCGCCGTGGGGTCCGGTTCGGTCATGCCGTTGCACTCGTCGCGCGGTTACAGCACGTGCACGATGCGCGCAAGGGCCGGCGGCGCGCCCCGGTGACGGCAGGGTATCACCCAGGGTTACAGGCCCATTTCCGGCGTCACCGGCCCTTCTTTGTCCTTCTCCGGAATCTCCGTCATGGTGGCCTCTGTAAGGAGTAGCACACTGGCGACGGAAACGGCATTCTCGAGCGCGATCCGCACCACCTTGGTGGGATCGACGATGCCTGCCTCGATCAGGTCCACATAGGCGTTGCGGGCGGCGTCGAAGCCGATGGTGCCTTCACTGTCGAGCATCCGGCTGACGACCACACCGCCGTCGACGGCGGAGTTCTCCGCGATCTGGCGTGCCGGTGCCTGCAGCGCCCGCTGGAGAATCCGTACACCGGTGCGCTCGTCGCCGTCGCAGCGCTCCGCCTCCGCTGCCAGGGTCGCCGTGCAACGCAACAGGGCCAGCCCGCCCCCCGGCACGATGCCCTCGGCGACCGCCGCCTTGGTGGCGCTGATCGCGTCGTCCAGCGCCTCCTTCTTCGACTTCATCTCGCTTTCGGCCGGCGCGCCGACGCGGATCACGGCGACACCGCCGGCCAGCTTGGCCAGCCGTTCCTGCAGCTTCTCGCGGTCGTAGTCGCTGGTCGTCC
>CAZHBN010000080.1:0-14519 GCA_964530405.1 uncultured Ectothiorhodospiraceae bacterium | reverse complement strand
CTCGCCGAGGAGCTCCCGGGCGCGGACGACGAGGGCATCCACGTGCTGCTCCTTGTCACCGCCGTCGGCGGCGTCCGGCGGCAGGTCCGCCATCAGCGCCGCGGTGTCGACTCGGTAGGCATCGCCGTCCCGGCGGTGCAGGTCCGCGGCGATGTCGCGGATGTAGTCGCCCCGGTAGCCGTTGTCCGGGAAGCGGGGCGACTCGCCGCAGACCTCCAGGTAGCGCAGGAGTACCGAGACGGCAAGGATGTCCATCTGCCGGCCGGCGTCGTTGACGTAGTACTCGCGGTGGACGTCGAATCCCGCCGTGGCCAGCAGGTTGGCCAGTGCGCTGCCGAATGCCGCGCCACGCCCGTGGCCCACGTGCAGCGGCCCGGTGGGGTTCGCGGAGACGAACTCCACCAGGATCTGCCGGCCGGCGCCTACCTGGCCGCGGCCGAAGTCTTCCGCCTCGCGATGGATGCGGCGGATCACGTCGAAGGCCGCCTCGGGTGTCAGGAAGAAGTTGATGAAGCCGGGGCCGGCGATTTCCACGCGCTCGACGTGTTCGTGGGCCGGCAGGGCATCCACCAGCGCCTGGGCGATCTCTCGCGGCGGTCGCTTCGCCGGCTTGGCGAGCCGCATGGCGGTGTTGGTGGCGAAGTCGCCATGGCCCTCGCCACGGCCTCGCTCGATTTGGACATCGAGCTCAAGCTCCGCCGGCAGGGTGCCGTTGGCCTTGAGGGTGGCGATCGCCTGTTCCACGAGTTGCGCGAGCTGCTGTTTCATAGCGCCGGGGGGTCGTCCATCCGAGAGCCTGGGAGGCGACCTATTATCCGGTGTGCGTGCGCCCATGCAAGGCGGCCCGGCGGGCGGGGCGATTTCTTCGCCCCGTGCCGGGCTCCGTGAGCGGGACGGGATTATTCCAGCGGGGCGTAGCGCAGCGTGTAGATGCCGCTGGTGCCGGCGGCGTCGTAGTAGCTGACGATCTGGAGCTTGTAGGTGGTCCCGCCGGTATCGATGGCGTAGACGCGGTAGTTTGGCCACAGGCGGTGCTGATCCTGGAGGTTGTACGCGTACCAGGACTGTTCGTCGAACACGCCGCCGGCGGCATCGGCGTTGTAGTGGCCGGCAATGTCCGTTCCGGAGATGTCGGTGGTACCGCTGGGGTAGCTCTGCGGATCGTCCACGGGGCCGAAGGCCGCGGCCTGCCCGTCGCCACTTATGCCGCCGTTGGTCCAGAGCGCCCAGCGTCGTTCGGCGATGTCGAGTTGGATATCCCAGGTGCCGGCGGCCGCCGTGCAGTCGACGCTCGCATCGGTGTCGAAGTCGAAGCAGGTCTGTCCGCCTTCGGGGGGCACGGTGAGGGTGGCGGTTCGGGGGGTGCCGGTGAAGCTCGTCGTGCCGGGGGCCTGATATTGGTAGGCGATGGCCACGTCGATCGCGTTTTGATTGATGGCGGTGACGTGGAATTTGGCGTAGCCGTCGCCTTCGGCGGTGCGCACCAGCCACCAGGCGTCGGTGTTGGCGGAGACGGTGTGGCTGGCGCGGTCATAGAGCCACCAGCCCTCCTCGCTGCCGTCGCCGGCGATGGCGGCGGCGCGCTGGTCTGTCTCGAATTCCAGGTCGGCCGCAGCGGTGGCTTCGGTCAGGGCGCTTAGCTCGCCACCCGGGTCGGCGTTGAGGAAGACCGAGGCGTTGGGGCTGCCGTCGGCCGCGTAGAATTCCGACTGTTCGTCGAGCAATACCGCGCCCACAGATCCCGGCCCAGAGATACCGCCGTTCAGCTTGATCGACGTGCGCTTGAACGCGATGTGCCAAGCGTCGGAATCGTCCGCCTCGGCGTCGTCGATATCCACCACCTCGGCGGTATTCAGATTCAGGTACGTATAGCGGTTGGCGGGGTCGTCGGCGGGCGTCCCGAAACCGCCTGCGGTGGCGTCGACGGTCAAGGTGGTGACGCTGTTGTCCTGGCTGCCGTCGCCAGCGGAGTCGTCATCGCTGTTGCTGCTGCCGCTGCCGCCACAGGCAGCGAGGGTGAGCGCCGCGAGGGTGAGGGAGGCGAGTGTGTAACGCGATTTCTCTGGCATAGGAATCTCCTGGAAAACTTTGGTGAGTGATTACAGGGCGTAGCGCAGCCCCAGGTAGGCGAAGCGCGGTTCGAGTGGCCGTCGGTCCGTGCCCACTCCGGGTGCGCGATGCTCGTTGGTGAGGTTGTCTATGCCCGCGAACACCGTCAGGCGCTCGTTCACCGGCTGGTTCACGCGCACGTCCCAGCGCGTCCATCCCGGACTGCGCGCGTTGTTGTTCGCGTCCGCGTACTCTTCGCTTCGATAGGTGCCGAGCACGCTGACGGCCAGGCCCGAGGGCCGGTGGTGGTAGGTGGCTTCCACATTCACTTGGTGGCGGGCGCGTCCGGGTAATTGTTTACCCGTGCGTTCGTTTTCGGTGTCCAGGTACGTGTAACCGCCTGAGAATGCCCACGCCGCTGTGGGTCGGTATTCGGCCACGAACTCAGCGCCCTGGGTGCGAGCCTGTTCCAGGTTGGTATAGCGGTACACGGCGACCTCCGATTCCGCCGTGCGCTCCGGGTCCAGTGCCGTGGTGATGAGGTCGTCCAGCCGATTGTGAAAAAGGTTCAAGTCGAGCCGCGCACGTCCGGTGATGATTTCGGCACCGAATTGAAGGCTGTCGGACCGCTCGGGCTGGAGGTCGGGATTGCCCAGCACCACATAGCCCAGCGCGCTGTGATCGAAGACGTAGAAGCGCTCCTTGAGGTTGGGGACGCGGTAACCCTTGCCATAACCGGCACGTAGGTTGAGACGGGCGCCGCCGGTGAGTTCGCGCCGGTACATCAGGTTGATCTTGGGGGCGAGGAAACCGCCGAAGTCGTCGTCGTGCTGATAGCGCACACCGGGCAGTAGCTCCCAGCGCTCCCCCAGGAAGATGTCGTCCTGGATGAAACCTTCGACGGTGCGTCGGTCGGCGCCGGGCTCGATCTCGGGGACGTGTACGTCGCTGCTGCCCTCGATCCGGTGCTGGGACTGCGCGAGCGTCTCACGTGAAGCGGCGAACCCTGCGGTGACCAGGTGACGGTCGCCGATGGGCTGATCCCACTGGCCTTCCCACTGATGCAGCTCGATCTCCGCCTCGCGGGATTGGTCCACCACCGGCGTGGCCACTGCGTCCTGACGGGTATCGTCGGTAAAACGCTCGTGAACGAGGCTGGTAGTCAGCAGTCCGTCGTCGGTCAGCGGGTGACGGTAGTGCAGCGCCGTATGCCAGCGCTCCGCAGTCTCTTCGTCGGACTTGCGGATTTCGCCCTGCCCTGGGGCGGTGCTGGAAAACGGCGTGGCAATGTCTTCGTGATAGTAGCGCGGGACCAATGCGAGCTCACGGCCGTCGCGCCAGCGGTAGGCGAGGCGCGCGGCGACGTTGGTGCGGTCGCCGTCCTCGCCCTCGGCGCTGTAGCTGGTGTCGTCCAGGTCGAAGCCGTCGGTGGCCCGATAGTCCGCGTCCAATGACACCGCCCAAGGCCCGGTAACCTTCTGCCAGCCGGCAGCCACGTGTTGCTCCGCTATAGCGCCGTCGCTGCGGTTGTGATCGGCGTAGCCACCGGCGTCGAGGGTTACGTGATAGGCGTCGCCTTCCGGCTCGCGGGTGATGACGTTCACCACCCCGCCCATGGCCTCGCTACCGTAGAGCGCCGACGTGGCGCCCTTGACGATCTCGATGCGTTGCACGTCGTGCACCGCGATCTGGCTCAGGTCCACGGTGGAGCCGGTGGAGGCGGCGACGGGCTGGCCATCGATGAGCACCAGCACGCGATCGCCATCCAGCCCCTGCAGCGAGACCTCCTTGCCGCTCTTGCCGTGGATCGGGGTCAGCGTGATGCCCGGCACGTGGCGCAGGGCTTGCTGGAGATCCCGGGCGTGCGTGCGCTCCAGATCCGATGCGCTGACCACCTGAGTGCGCACCGGCGAGTCCAGCAGCGGCTTCTCGGTGCGCGTGCCGGTGACGACGACAGGCGCGAGCGTAGTCTCCGCGGCGTGGACGAGAGGCGTAGCGGCCGCCATCGCGGCGAGCGCAGCGGCGACGCACGCACAGCGTCTCGTGTGCCGCGGTTCGTGGCACAGGTACGTGTGTGACATCGAAAGCCTTGCAGCCAAGTGTTGTTTTTGGATACTAATGCGATGCATTATCATTCGCAAATGAAGCATGCCGCAATCTGCGAGCAAGGAGAGTCCGGCAATGAACACGGCAGACATGCAGGACGTGCGCGACTGGGCGTCGGAGCTGCGCGGCCGCTACGAGGCGCTCAAGCACGCAGAGTCGAGCCTGCGCGCGCGCGATGCCGCGGCGCGGCTGGATGTCAGTGAAGCCGAGCTCCTCGCCTGCCGATGCGGAGACGGTGTCGAGCGCCTGGACGGTGATGTGGAAACTTTGCTCAAGCGGCTGGAGCGCCTCGGCCCGGTGATGGCGCTCACCCGCAACGAGCACGCGGTTCACGAGAAGACCGGCGTGTACCGGAATCTGCGTTTCGGCGGCCCGCACGCGCTGGTGCTCGATCGCCAGATCGATTTGCGCCTGCGGCTCGACCACTGGGCGTTCGGTTTCGCCGTCGAAGAGGCGGCCGTGGCCGGTACTCGGCGCAGCCTGCAGTTCTTCGACAGTGCCGGTACGTCCGTCCACAAGATCCACCTGATCCCGGATAGCGATGACGGGGCTTTCGCCGAGCTCGTCGCGCGTCACCGGGGCACGGAGCAGATGCCCTGGATCCGTGTGCAGCCGTCGTCCCGTCAGTCACCGGGGCGGGGCATCGAGGACGTGCACGCTTTCCGTGAGACCTGGCGTGGTATGCAGGACACCCACGACTTCCTGGCGCTCATGCGCCGCCATGGGGTCTCGCGCCATCGGGCCTTGCAGGCGGCGCCAGATGGCTTCGCCCGGGAGGTCACCACCGACGCACCCCGGCGTGTGCTGGAGGCCGCCGCGGCGTCAGGGACCTCGATCATGGTCTTCGTGGGCAATCGCGGCGCAACCCAGATCCATACCGGGCCGGTACACCGTCTGCGAACGGTGGGCGGGTGGTTCAACGTGCTCGATTCCGGCTTCAATCTGCACTTCGCCGAAGCCGGCGTCGCCTCTGCCTACGTGGTGCGCAAGCCCACCCGCGACGGGATCATCACCTCCCTGGAGGTCTTCGATGGGACGGGCGAGACCGTGGCGCTGTTCTTCGGCGAGCGCGAGCGCGGTGCACCGGAAGCCGTGGCCTGGCGTGACCTGGTGGGGATGCTTCCCGCTGCGGCGGAGGAATCGGCATGAGGTGCCTGCGCTGGTCATTGGTGCTGGTGGTGACCGTCGCCTTCTGCGCCACTGCCGCGCCGCCGCAGCGCGTGGTTGCCGTGGGCGGCGACATTACCGAGACGGTCTATGCGCTGGGCGCGCAGGATGCTCTGGTCGGCGCGGACACCACCAGCGTCTGGCCAGCGGCAACCGAGGCGCTGCCCAAGGTTGGCTATCAGCGCAATCTATCCCCGGAAGGGGTGCTGTCGTTGTCGCCGGATCTGGTGCTGGCTTCGCCGGATGCCGGTCCCGAGAGTGCGCTGAACCTGGTCGAGCAGGCTGGCGTTGCGGTGAAGGTCGTCCCTGGCGGCTCCTCGCCCGCGGGGGTGAAGCGCAAGGTGCGCTTCGTGGGCGAGGTGTTCGGTCGCGAGGACGACGCCGAAGCGCTGGTGGCGCGCATGGAACGGCGTCTGGGCGCGGTCAGGCGGCAGCTCGACGCCATCGACGGCCCGAGGCGACGGGTGCTCCTGCTGCTGGCCGCCGACGGTGGCCTGCTGGCGGCGGGTCGCGACACCGCTGCCGATGCCATCATCCGCCTCGCCGGGGGCGAGAACGTGGCGGCGGGATTCAGCGGTTACAAGCCCTTGAGCCGGGAGGTGGCGATCGCAGCGGCTCCGGAGGTTATCGTGGTGCCCGGCCATGCCATGGCGCGCGCCGGCGGGCGCGAGCGATTGCGGCGTATGGCGGGGCTCGCCCAGACCCCGGCCGGCCGTGAAGGGCGTATCGTCGAAGTCGACAGTCTGTTGCTGCTGGGATTCGGGCCGCGCCTCGCCGAGGCTACCGAACGGCTCGCGCGGCATCTCTATCCTGATCGGTTATCGGCTGACGAGGGCCTCAGTGGCTGAGGGGACGCGGACCCTCTCCGAGGGCGCACCGGTGCCTGCGGTGAGTGCGCAGATGCGGCACCGCAATCGCGGTGTCCTGGTGCTCGCCGGGCTCGGTATCGCACTCGCCGTGACCGTGGTCCTCTCGCTGGCCGTGGGGGCCGCGGCGGTGCCGGCGGCGGCTGTCGCGGGCGCATTGCTCGACGCGGTGGGGCTCAACCCGACGTCGCCGGTGGATGGGCAGTTCGCGGCCATCGTGGTGGACATCCGCTTGCCCCGGGTGCTGCTCGGGATGCTGGTGGGCGGCGGCCTCGCCTGTGCGGGGGCCGTGATGCAGGGAATATTCCGAAACCCCTTGGCCGACCCGGGGCTCATCGGGGTTTCCAACGGGGCGGCGGTGGCGGCAGTGGCTGTCATCGTTCTGCCGTTGGGGTGGTTCGGCAGTGTCCTCGGTGAGTTCGCCCTGCCCCTGGCGGCGTTTGCCGGTGGCCTGGTCGCCACCGTGCTCGTCTATCGCCTCGGGCGGCTGCGCGGGAGCGCGGACGTGGCGACGCTGCTGCTCGCAGGCATTGCCGTGAATGCCATTGCCGGCGCCGGCACCGGTATTCTGGTTTATTCCGCGGACAACGAGCGGCTGCGCGACCTGACCTTCTGGCTCATGGGGAGCTTGAGCGGTGCCACCTGGGGTTGGGTCGCCGCGGTGACGGTGCCCATGGGCGTGGCGCTGGCGGCCATGCCGTCGCTCGCCCGGGCCCTGAACGCGTTTCTGGTGGGTGAGGCGGTGGCCGGGCACCTGGGTTATCCGGTGGACCGCATCAAGCAGGCCGGTATCGCACTCGCCGCACTTGCCGTTGGTGCGGCGGTAGCGGCTACCGGGGTGATCGGCTTCGTCGGCCTGGTGGTGCCGCACCTGATTCGGCTTGCCCTCGGTGCCGACCATCGGTTGCTCCTGCCAGCGTCCGGGCTCCTGGGGGCGACACTACTGCTGCTGGCCGATTTGCTGGCACGCACGGTGGTGGCGCCCGCCGAGCTTCCCATCGGCATCGTCACGGCCCTGCTCGGCGGACCGTTCTTCCTGTACCTGCTAAGGCGCAGCGCTTATGGTCGGATTCACGGTTGAGGCGGCGTCGGTGGTGCGCGGCGGCCGCTATGCCCTCGACGGCGTAAGCCTGCAGCTCAGTGCCGGGGAAGTAGTGGTGGTGCTCGGGCCTAACGGGGCGGGCAAGTCCACGCTGCTCGGCCTGCTCGCCGGCGAGGCGAGGCCGGACGCCGGGTGTGTGACCCTCGACGGCCGCCCGCTGGCGGAAACTCCCCCGCGAACGCAGGCACAACGTCGCGCCGTGCTGCCGCAGCAGACGCCGCTGGGATTTCCGTTGCGGGTCGAGGAGGTGGTTGCTCTGGGCCGTGACCCACACCACCGTGATCCCGCTCGCGGGTGCGACCGTGAGGCGATCGTGACAGCGATGGCTCAGGCCGGTGTGGCGCACCTGCAGGGGCGGCAATACGATCACCTCTCCGGCGGTGAGCGTCAGCGGGTGCAGCTCGCTCGGGCGCTGGCACAGGTGTGGCTGCCATCGGCGAAGCAGCCGCGTTATCTGTTGCTCGACGAGCCTACGGCGAGTCTCGACATCCGCCATCAGCACGAGGTGCTGGGGTTGTGCCGCCGCCTCGCCCGCGAGGGGTTAGGGGTGTTTTGCGTGCTCCACGATCTCAACCTGGCCGCCGGCTACGCCGATCGCGTCTGTCTCCTGGCGCAAGGCCGGATGGTTGCCGACGGGCCGCCGGCGGCGGTCATGACGCCGGCGTCGCTCCAGGCGGTGTTCGGCGTCCGCGCGGAGGTCGTACCCGATCCCCGCGACGGCCGGCCGAGGATCGACTGCCATCGCGCGGTGGGGGGCTAGAGCATCTCCGCCGGATCCACATCCAGTGCCCAGCGGACCCGGCGGCTTTCCCGCAGGCTCCCGAGCCGGGACGCCCAGCGGCCGAGCAGGGTCTGCAGGTCGGCACGACGCGCGGCCTGTAGCAGGAGCTGCGCACGGTAGCGCCCCGCCCGCCGCTCCATGGGGGCGGGAATGGGGCCGAGGAGATGCACACCGTTGACCCCGGTCTCCACGGCTTGTTCCCGGGCGCGTTCGAGAAACGCCCGGGGCGCGGCGGCGTCCACGGCCTCGGCACGCAGCAGCGCCATGGCGCTGAACGGCGGCAACCCAGCGGCCTCGCGTTCGAGCAGCGCATCTTCGGCGAAGCGGCGGTAGCCGGCGTGGATGAGCACCTGGAGCAGGGGGTGCTCCGGGTGATGGGTCTGGATTACCACCTCCCCGGGGCGTTCGGCACGTCCGGCGCGGCCGGCCACCTGCACGATGAGCTGGGCGAGACGTTCGGGGGCGCGGAAGTCGGCTCCGAAGAGGCCCTGGTCCGCATCGACGATGGCGACCAGGGTCACGTCGGGCAGGTGATGGCCCTTGGCGAGCATCTGGGTGCCGAGCAGGATGCGGGCGTCGCCGCGCAGCGCGGCGGCCATCTGTGCCTCAAAGGCGCCCTTGCGACGGGTGCTGTCGCGGTCGATGCGCACCATGGGCGTATCCGGAAACGCCGCCTGCACCGCCTCGCCGACGCGCTCGGTACCCTGGCCCACCGGACGCAGATCCAGGCTGCCGCAGTCCGGGCATTGTCGCGGGATGGGGCGCTCGTGGTCGCAGTGATGGCAGTGGAGCCGACGCCGGTGGCGGTGGTAGGTCAGGCGGGCGTCGCAGCGATCGCATTCGGCGAGCCAGCCGCACTCGTGGCAGAGCAGCGTGGGGGCGAAACCGCGGCGGTTGAGGAAGAGCAGCGCCTGGCCGCCGTCGTCCAGGTGCGCGCGCACACGTTCGATAAGCGCGCTGGAGAGGCCGTCCTGCAACGGGCGGCCGCGGAGGTCGAGCAGGTGGAAGCGGGGCATCGCCGCGCCGCCGGCCCGCTGCGGCAGGTGCAGGTGCCGGTAGCGCCCGCGGCGGGCGTTGTGGAGGCTCTCAAGCGACGGCGTGGCCGAGCCCAGCACCACTGGCACGTCCAGGCGCTGGGCGCGCACCACGGCGAGGTCCCGGGCGGAGTAGCGGAATCCGTCTTGCTGCTTGAGCGAGGCGTCGTGCTCTTCGTCGACGACGATGAGGCCCGGACGCGCCAGCGGTGTGAAGACCGCCGAGCGCGTGCCGATGACCACGTCCGCAAGGCCATCGCGGGCGGCCAGCCAGCCGTCGAGGCGTTCGGCGGCGGCCAGCCCCGAGTGCAGCACGGCGATGCGCGCGGCGAGTCGCCGGGCGAAGCGATCGAGTAGCTGCGGGGTCAGCCCGATCTCCGGGACGATGACCAGCACCTGCGTCCCGTGAGCGAGGGCGCGCTCGATGGCGTGGAGATAGACCTCGGTCTTGCCGCTGCCGGTGACCCCCTCCACCAGCAGTGGCGTGAAGCCACGGGCGTCGTGGATCGCGGCAACGGCGGCGGCCTGGGCCTCATTGAGCAGCGGCAGACGGGTGTCGGCACGGCGCTCGCCCTGGATGAGCCCGGGGTCGTCCACACCGAGGGCCTCGGCGAAACCTTTCTCCACCAGCCGCGTCAGGCCCCCGCGCCAGTCGCCGTCGGCATCCGGGAAGTGTGCGGCGGAAACGGTGCCGAGCGCCTGAAGCCGGGTGAGCAGTGCCGCCTGTCGCGGTGCGCGGCGGGCGAGGGCGTCGACCCGCGCGGCGCGGCCGCTCTCGGTGATTCGCCAGACGGTCTTGCGGCTCGTTGCCGCTGCCCGGCCCTGGCGCAGGCCGGCAGGCAGGGCGGTGGCGAGCGCTTCGCCGGGGGCGTAGTGGTAGTAGCCTGCCGCCCAGAGCACGAAATCGAGCAGCTCGGCGGGTAGCAGCGCCTGGTCGTCGAGGATATCTGTGAGGCCGCGCAGGCGGTTAGCCGGCACGTCGCTCGCATCGGCGAGGGCAGTGACCACGCCCACCACCTGGCGGCGGCCGAGGGGAACCCGTACCCGTGCGCCGGTGGCGGGCACCGGGCCGGTCACGCGGTAATCCAGGGGGGCGGGTAGAGGGCCGGGGACCGCGACGCGGGCCACGGCAGGGCGGTTGCTCATCGCTCTCGCGGTCTTGGCTGTGGACGCGCCGATTGTTGATGTGACACGGCCCCGGTGCAAGCGTTGCGTCAGCGAGACACGTTTGCCCACAGAAGCTGTGGATAACTGTGTGGAAAGAGTCTGGGAAGTGTGCCTAAGTGCTTGTCGTCTCTCGTTCCAACCGCAATCGTCCAAAAAATGAACGCGAAAAAATTATCCTATTTTTCAGTCACTTGAAAAAGTCACGAGGGCGCGTATACTGCCCGACATTCGGGGAGTCCGTTTGCACAGCGATGGGGGCGCCGCAGTGGATAACTGTGACCAGGGGGGCTGGCCGGGGCCGTGGGATCACCGCCACAACGCGCTCGAGAGCGAGCTGCGCCGGACTCCGGCGGGCATATCCGAGTTCGACCTGATCCGCCGCCTGCAGGCCCGGGAAGACGTCCCCGAGATTACCCGTGATAGCCTGCGTACCCCGCTGGCGCTCTATCGTACGCACTTCCTGCTTTTCCATACGCTCTACCGGCTCGGCGAACGTCTGGCGCCGCAGGGTGAGGACGTGGTCGTCCACTGTCTGGGGGTACGCATCGTGCCCCGGCGCACGGAAGCCGGGCTCGCCGCACCCGACGCGATGCGCGGTTTCTACGCCGACCGCGACAACCTGGACGGTATCTCGGAGGCGGACGTCGAGCGTCTGCTCGGCGACTTCTGGCGGCGCTTCACCATGAACGACGAGCGCGACGAGGCGCTTGCCACCCTCGGCCTGTCGGATCCAGTCAGCGACGCGGATATCAAGGCCGCATACCGGCGCCTGGCCATGCGCCACCACCCGGACCGCGGCGGCGACGGCGAGCGCTTGCGCGAGATCCATGAAGCGGTGCGGGTGCTGGGGGTTTAGGCGGCTGGGGATAGATCCCGGGACATCGCTGTCCGCCGTCGGATCAGGCCGATGGCCCGCCGACTTTCCAGATGGCTTCGGCCTCGCGCTTGATCTCGTCCGCAGGGACGTCAGGGAAGGCGGTCTGCAGGATGAGCGCGAGCGCGTCCAACGCCTCGGCCTCCGGCCGGGGGCAGCTCTTGCGCGTGTACAGGGCGGCGTTGGCGGTGGCGTCGCGCCAGCGCTCCTGGTCGGCACGCGGGCACGCCCCCCGGGGAAAATCCTCCAGGAGCAGGCGCTGCTCGATGCGCTCGGCCTCCAGCTCCTGGCGAAGCACTTCGTGGCGCAGGGCCTCGGTGCGCGACTCCAGCCCCGGTGGCGGGTGCTGGCGAAGCCGGCGGCGTAGCGCGCGCATCGGCTCGATCACCTCGCGATGCCATTCGATGGCGCGGCGGATGGTGGTCTCGAGCTGGGTTGCACCGAGGCGCCCGTAGCCGTTCGCGCCGGTCCAGACCGCGCCGAGCAGGGTCGAGATGCTCAGGCCGTAGCGCGCCTGTACGGCGAGGCAGGCGTCCTTGACGCCGGCCATGTCGTACAGGCGCACGGCGAACTCCCACAAGGCCTCGGCTTCCCGTTCGATCTCGAACGCGTTGTCCGCGTTCGCGTCGTCTCGATGCGCCATGGTGCCTCGCTCGTGGCCTGAGTGGTCTTCGGGCAGCGGTCGGCCCGGGGGCTAGCGCATCTGGATGCCGCCGCCGGGCATGCCGCCCTGACCGCCGAAGCCGCCGCCCGGCGCACCACCCTCGCCGGGGGTGACGATGCGTGACGCCGACTCGCGCTGCATTTCCTTGAGCTCTTCCATGGTGCGCTCCAGCGCCTGCTGCGCCGCTTCCGGGAAAGCGTCCATGGCCGCCGAGAGCGAGTCGACCTCGAGCTCGAAGGATAGCGGCAGAGCGCCCGCCGGCGTCATCACCTGGGTCTGACCGAGGTAGAGCACCTCGCGGCTGTCGTCGTCCTCGCCGTCGACAGTGACCGGCGTGAGACGCTGAATGGTGCCGATACGGCGATCAGTAAAGACCTCCTCGCGATAGAGGCCGTTGCGATCCATCTGAAGTTCGGAGAGACCGGATTCGTCCGCCATGGCTGTTCCCCTGAATCGTATGGCTTGCCAGACGAATAGGGTAACAGACGCGGCCCCGGCAAGCGCAGGGATGCGCGGGGTGAGCGCGGCACTCCTCGGTGGCGGGGCTCTTGCGGCGTCGCGGGTTTCTCCTGACGCTTCGGTGAGCCTCTTGGTCTCGTGCGGGGACGAGGTGGCGACCGTCGGGGCGACGCCGCTCCGGTTGCTGTTCCCCTGAACGAAAAAAGGCCGCCCCGGGGGGCGGCCTGCCGGCGTTTCCGCGAAGCGGATGCGGGGGTCAGAACTGCTTGACCACCTGCACCAGCTCGCTGGCGACCTTCTGGCCGTCGCCGAAGAGCATGCGGGTGTTGTCGGCGAAGAACAGGTGGTTCTCCACACCCGAGAAGCCGGTGCCGCGACCGCGCTTGATCACGATCACGTTGTCGGCGTCTTCCACGTCGAGGATGGGCATGCCGTAGATCGGGCTCGACTTGTCGGTCTTCGCCGCCGGGTTGACCACGTCGTTGGCGCCGATGACCAGCGCGACGTCGGTGGTACCGAACTCGGCGTTGATGTCCTCCATGTCGTAGATCATGTCGTAGGGGACGCCCGCCTCCGCTAGGAGCACGTTCATGTGCCCGGGCATGCGGCCGGCCACCGGGTGGATGGCGAACTTGACGGTCACGCCCTTGTCCTGGAGGAGCTCGACCATTTCCCAGATCTTGTGCTGCGCCTGGGCGACGGCCATGCCGTAGCCGGGGACGATCACGACCTGGTTGGCGTAGGACATCATGATGCCCGCGTCCTCGGCCTGGATCTCCTTCATCTCGCCCTCGGGCCCCTCGCTCGCGCCGGAGTCTTCCGTGCCGAAGCCGCTGAAGAGGACGTTGGTGAGCGGGCGGTTCATCGCCTTGGCCATGAGCTGGGTGAGCAGCGAGCCGGCGGCGCCCACCACGGTGCCGGCGATGATCATGGCCGGGTTGCCGAGCACGTAGCCCTCGAAGCCGACCGCCAGGCCGGTGAGCGCGTTGAACAGCGAGATCACCACGGGCATGTCGGCGCCGCCGATGGGCACGGCCATGAACACGCCGAAGATCAGCCCCAGGGCGAAGAAGATCACCACCACGGCGACGCTGTCGGTGTAGAAGCTCCAGATGCCGAAGATCACCGCCGCGGCGAACACGAGGATGTTCACGAATTGCTGGGCGGGTAGCACCTTGTTGCGCTTGAGCCGGCCGTCCAGCTTGGCCCAGGCGACCAGGGAGCCGGAGAAGGCAACGGTACCGATGAGGGCACCGAGCAGGCCGAGAATGGCCACATCCACGCCGAGCGCGTTGCCTACGGTGGCGTTGTCGCCGACCAGAACGGCCGCCTGTTCGATGGTCAGGTCCTTGGCTTCGGCGAACGCCTGCACCCGCGACGCGCTCTCGGCGCTGACGGTCTGCACCGCGCGCAGCAGCTCCACGCCGGCGATGGCGGCGGCGGCACCGCCACCCATGCCGTTGTAGAGGGCAACCATCTGCGGCATGTCGGTCATCGCGACTTTCTTGGCCGTCCACCAGGCGAATAGCCCCGCGATCGCCAGGGCGATGACGATGAGCACGTAGTTCGAGACGCCATGCAGGTCACGATGGAAGAAGGTAATGGCGGTGGCGATCACCATGCCGACGCCGGCCCAGATGATGCCTTTGCGGGCGGTCTTCGGCGAGCTCATGCCCTTGAGGCCGAGGATGAAGAGCACGGCCGCCAGGAAGTAGGAAAGCTGTACCACGGTATTCATTGTGTCGGGGCCCCCTGCTTACTGCTCGTCCTTGCTCTTGAACATCTCGAGCATGCGTTCGGTCACCACGTAGCCGCCGACCGCGTTACCGGCAGCGAGCAGCACCGCGATGAAGCCGATCACCTGCTCGGTGACGGTCTCCGCGTGACCGAGCGCGACCATGGCGCCGACCACGACGATGCCGTGGACGAAGTTGGAGCCCGACATCAGCGGGGTGTGCAGGATCACGGGCACCCGCGCGATCACCTCGTAGCCGGTGAACGCCGCGAGCATGAAGATGTACAGGGCGATGAAGCCTTCGATGACCATTACTTGCTACCTCCTTCCAGGCGCTCGCGCGTGGGAGCGTGCTTGATCTCGCCGTCGTGGGTGAGGCACGTGTCGGAGATGACCTGGTCTTCCCAGTCGAGGTTGAGCTCGCCTTCCTTCACCAGCAGCGCGAGCAGGTTGTAAAGGTTGCGCGCGTACATCTCGCTGGCGTGGGTGGCGGCGGAGCTGGCGATGTTGGTGGG